>DATKPR010000067.1:0-12061 GCA_035523985.1 Steroidobacteraceae bacterium
GGGGTCACGGCCACGGGCTCCGCGCCGCCCTCGGCCGGCATGCGGTAGAGCCGGTAGCCGACGTGCGCGAAGGCGGCGTTCCAGCGCTCGGTGGTGGCCGCGAACACGATCTCCCGGCCATCGGGGCTCCACATCGCCGCCAGCGACACCGGACTCTCGCCCTGCGCCGCGCCATCGAAGCCCTCGGCGCGGGCAAACGCGGTCGGCGAGAGGATGTCCCGGGCGACCGCGCCCTCCTCCAGCGCCTCGACGAGAATGGTCGGCCGCCGGTCGTCCAGCCACCGGTTCCAGTAGCGCACCGGGAAGTGCTCGTAGGCGCGCACGTTGTATTTGCGCGCCTTGCGCTCGGCCGCGATCTTGCGGTTGGCCTCGTCATCGAAGGCGTTCGGGTAGACGAGCGACTCGAAGAGGATCGCCTGGCCGTCGGGGCGCCACTGCGGGCTCGCGGCGCCGGTCGAGAGATTCGTGATCCGCCGGGCTTCACCGCCGCCGGCGAGATCGAGCACGTAGATCTGATCGGCCTCATCGCCCTCGCGCCGGGTGGCGAACGCGATGGCGCGGCTGTCGGGCGACCACACCACACCCTTCTCGGCGGCGCGGGTGTGGGTGAGCCGGCGCGGCGCACTGCGGCCGTCGGCCGCCACCACCCACAGATCGCTCGCTTCCTTGTCGGGCTCGTAGGAGGGCTCGAGCACCGAATACACCACCCACTTGCCGTCCGGGCTCACGGTGGGTGCGCCGACGCGCTTCATCATCCAGAGCTTCTCGTGCGTGAGCGGCGTGCGGGCCGGCGGCGGCGCGGCGGGCGGCGGCGCCGCGGACAGCGCGAGGGGCGCGCCGAGGCATGCGGCGGTCAGGGCGATACGGAGCGCGCGGGCAGCGCGCCTGCAGGCGGTCGTCGGCATGAGGTCCCCTCCCGGGCGTCGGGTAGTAGGATAACACCCCATGCCGGACCGCCTGCCGCGTCGGACCTTCCTCTCGCTCGCCACGCTCGCCGCGGCGGCGCCCTTGCTGCCGGCGCCGCTGCGCGCCGCGCTGACGGCCGCGGCGGGCGGGCGCGCCTCCTTCAGGGCGCAGAGCTTCCCGCTCACGGCCGTGCGGCTGCAGCCCGGGGAGGCGCTCACGGCCCTTCAGATCAACCGCGCCTGGCTGATGGGGCTCGATCCCGAGCGGCTGCTGCACATGTTCCGTGTGACCGCGGGACTGCCGAGCAGCGCCGAAGCGCTCGGCGGCTGGGAGGCGCCGGACAACGAGCTGCGCGGGCACTTCACCGGACATTACCTCTCGGCCTGCGCACTGCTCGCGGCGCAGACCGGGGACGCGGCCGTGCGCGCGCGCGGCATCGCCGCCGCCGCCGCCCTCGCGCGCTGCCAGGCGGCGATCGGCACGGGGTACCTGAGCGCCTTTCCGGTCGACCTCTTCGACCGGCTGCGCGTCGGGCAGCGCGCCTGGGCGCCGTTCTACACCCTGCACAAGATCATGGCGGGCCTGTTCGATACGGCGACGCTGAGCGGCGATGCGGGTTCCCTCGAGACTCTGACGCGCATGGCCGCGTGGGTCGAGCGCTGGACGCAGCCGCTCGATGCGGACGCGATGGCGCGCGTGCTCGAGCGCGAGTACGGCGGCATGAACGAGCTGCTCTACAACCTCGCGGCCCATACCGGGGAGGCGCGCTGGAGCCGTCTCGCCAGCCGCTTCGACCGCGAGCGCATCTTCGCGCCGCTCGCCGCCGGGCGCGACGAGCTCAAGGGTCTGCACGTCAACACCACCATCCCGCAGATCATCGGCGCCGCCCGCGGCTACGAGGTCGCCGGCAGCGCGCGGCTGCACGACGTCGCGGCGAACTTCTGGGAGACCGTCGCCACCCGGCGCTGCTATTGCACCGGCGGCACGAGTAACGGCGAAACCTGGAATACCCCGCCCGGCGTGCTGGCGCACGAGCTGTCCGGCTACACCGAGGAGTCCTGCGTCACCTACAACATGCAGAAGCTGACGCGGCACCTGTACGCCTGGACCGCCGACGCGCGTCTCGGCGACTACTACGAGCGCACCTTCTACAACGGCATCCTCGGCGTGCAGCACCCCGCGGACGGCGACAAGCTCTACTACCTGCCGCTCGCGGGCGGCTACTGGAAGCTCTTCGGCACGCCGCTTGAGGATTTCTGGTGCTGCACCGGCAGCATGGCCGAGTCCTTCGCCAAGCTCGGCGACAGCATCTACTTCCACGACGCTGCGGGCGTGTACGTGAACCTCTTCGTGCCCTCCGAGCTCGACTGGCACGAGCGCGGCGTGCGCCTGACGCTCGACACGCGCTTCCCCGAGGAAGACCGGCTGCGCCTCACCGTGCACACGGCGCGGCCGGCGCGTTTCGTGCTGCGCGTGCGGGTGCCCTACTGGACCGATGGCGCAACCGTCGCGCTCAACGGCCGCCGGCTCGCGGCCGCCGCGATCGAAAGCGGGTATCTGCACCTCGCGCGGCGCTGGAGCGACGGCGATACGCTCACCGTGCGATTGCCGATGCGGCTGCATGCGGCGCCGATGCCGGATGACGCCTCGATCCAGGCCGTGATGTACGGGCCGCTGGTGCTCGGCGCGAAGCTCGGTACCGCGGGACTCGATGCGCAGCAGCTGCGCGCCCCGCCGACGCCCCCGCGCACCGTGCCGGAATATACCGCCGCGCCGCTCGCGGTCGCCCCGCTCGTGGTGCGCTCGGCCGACCCCGCCGACTGGCTGACGCCGGTGCCGGGCAGGCCGCTCGAATTCACCACCCGCGCGGCGGGCGCGCCGCTCACCCTGGTGCCGCTCAACCGCATCTTCGATGAGCGCTACGCGGTCTACTTCAACGTCACGGTGCAGGCATGAGCACAGGCAGTCCTTCGGTACGGCGCGATCCGGGCTACGCGGGCCTCACGACGGCGGTCGAGGGACTCCCCGCGGCCTGGTATTTCGATCCCACGCACTATCGGCGCGAGCTCGAGCGCATCTGGTACCGGCACTGGATCTACGCCTGCCGCGCCGCCGACCTCGCCGCCCCGCGCACTTTCCGCACGCTCACCGTCGGCGATCAGTCGATCCTCCTGGTGCGGGGCGAGGACGGCGTGGCGCGCGCCTTCCACAACACCTGCCGCCATCGCGGCGCCGCGCTCTGCAAGGAGTCCGCGGGGCGCTTTCCGGCCGCCGGCATCGTCTGCCCGTACCACGCCTGGCGCTACAGCCTGAAAGGTGCGCTGCTGCAGACCTCCTCCAAGGTGCATGGCGAGGGCTTCGCGCCCGGCGATTTCCCGCTCTACGGCCTGCCCGTCACCGAGTGGAACGGCTTTCTCTTCACCGCGCTCACCGCGACGCCCCCGCCCTTCAGCGCGAGCTTCGACCTGCCGCTCGCGCGCTTCGACGACTGGCGCCTCGCGGACCTCGTGGTCGGCCACCGTCTCGAGAAGACCATCCGCTGCAACTGGAAGGTGTTCTGGGAGAACTACAACGAGTGCCTGCACTGCCCCGGCGTGCATCCGCGCCTCGCGCAGCTGGTGCCGATCTTCGGGCGCGCGCTGCTCGAGCGCCGCGACGATCCGGCCTGGCAGGATCACTCGCACGACGACGACCCGCGCTACGGCGGCGGGCTGCGCGCGGGCGCCGAGTCCTGGACGATGGACGGCAAGCCCGCCGGGGTGCCGTTCCCGCACCTGAGCGAGGCGGACCGCAAGGCCGGTCACCTCTACATGACCTCGGTGCCCTCGGTGTTCATCGTGACGCACGTCGACTACGTGCGCGTGGTACGGCTGCTGCCGCTCGCCCCCGAGCTCACCGCCATGAGCATCGAGTTCCTGTTCCTGCCCGAGACGCTCGCCGATGCGCGCCACGACATCATGAACGCGGTCGAGTTCACCGACATCGTGATGAGCGAGGATGCGGCGATCTGCGAGTTGAACCAGCAGGGCCTGCACGCGCTCGCGCATGCCGCCGGGGTGCTGATGCCCGAGGAGTACGCGATCCGCCAGTTCCAGGACTGGGTCAGGGCGCAGCTCGCGCGGCCCTGAGCCCGTGAGCGCGCGCGCGCCATCGCCCCTCGCCGCGGCGCTCGCCGCCGCGACCCTGGCGCTCGCGGCGGCCGCCTGCACGCGGCACGCGGCCAGCACGGCGGCCGAGGAGCCGGTGCTGCACATCTACAACTGGGACGACTATATCGCCCCCGGCACGGTCGCCGCGTTCGAGCACGCGACCGGCATCAAGGTGGTCTACGACGTGTTCGACTCGAACGAGACGCTCGAGTCGAAGCTCATGGTGGGCGATTCCGGCTACGATCTGGTCAGCACCAGCATGGCCTGGTACTCGCGGCAGATCCGCGCCGGGCTCTACGAGCCGCTCGACAAGAGCGAGCTGCCCAACTGGAAGAACCTCGACCCCGCGGTGCTCGCGGTGCAGGCCGCGGCCGATCCCGGCAACCGCTACGCCGCCCCCTACCTGCACGCCATGAACGGCTTCGCCTATAACGTCGACCTGGTGCGCGCGCGCATGGCGGGCGCGCCCGTCGACAGCCTCGACATGCTCTTCAAGCCCGCCGTCGTCGCGCGCTTCGCCGACTGCGGCGTGAGCTTCCTCGATTCACCGGACGACGTGCTCGAGCTCGCGCTCAAATACCTCGGGCTCGATCCGAACTCGCGCCGTCCCGAGGACCTCGCGGCCGCCGAGCATCTGGTGCTGGCGGTGCGGCCGTACATCCGCCTCTTCGACTCGAACGATTACGTCTATCAGCTCGCCTCCGGCGAGCTGTGCCTCGCCATGGGCTGGTCGAGCGACTACTCCCTCGCCATGATGCGCTCGCGCGCCGCCGGGCTCGACCTGCACCTCGCCTTCACGGTGCCGCGCGAGGGCTCGAACATCACCTACAACGCCTTCCTCATCCCGACCGGCGCGCCCCACCCGCACGCGGCGCACCGCTTCATCAATTTCCTGCTCGATCCCAAGGTCATCGCCGACATCACCAACTACACCCACTACGGCAACGACAACCTGGCCGCGCGGCCGCTGGTGCAGCGGGAGATACTCGAGGACCCGGCGATCTATCCGCCGCCGGCGGTGCGCGCGCGGCTCTACCTGCCGGCGGAGTTCGAGCCGGCCTATCAGCGCCTGAAGACCCGCGCCTGGACGCGGATCAAGAGCGGGCTCTAGGATGGAGCGCGTGTCAGCCGCCGCCGCCGATCCTGCGCGACCTGCGCGCCGCCTCGAGGTGGCGCGCGCGCTCGGCGCCGTGCTGCCGGAGGACTGCCTGCTCGCGCGCGAGGAGGAGCTGCGGCCGTACGAGTGCGACGGGCTCGCGGCGCACCGCCAGCAGCCGCTGCTCGTGGCGCTGCCGCGCACCGAGGCCGAGGTGTGCGCGGTGGTGCGCACCTGCCGCGAGCTCGCCGTGCCGCTGGTGGCGCGCGGCGCGGGCACGGGACTCTCGGGCGGAGCGATGCCGCACGGGGCGGGGGTGCTGCTGTCGCTGACGCGCCTCGACCGCATCCTCGACATCGATCCGCTGGCGCGCACGGCGCGCGTGCAGCCCGGGGTGCGCAACCTCGCGGTCTCGGAGGCCGCCGCGCCCTTCGGCCTCTACTACGCGCCCGACCCCTCCTCGCAGATCGCCTGCACCATCGGCGGCAACGTGGCCGAGAACTCCGGCGGTGTGCATTGCCTCAAGTACGGTCTCACCGTACACAACGTGCTCGGGGTGCGCGCCTGCACCATCGAGGGCGAGCTCATCGAGCTCGGCGGCGCAGCGCTCGACTCTGCGGGGCTCGATCTGCTCGCCGTCACGCTCGGCTCCGAAGGCCTGCTGCTGATCGTCACCGAGGTGCTGCTGAAGCTCGTGCCGCGGCCCGAGCGCGCCCAGGTGGTGATGGCCTCGTTCGACGAGGTCGGCAAGGCGGGCGATGGCGTCGCGGCGCTCATCGCCGCCGGCATCATCCCGGCCGGTCTCGAGATGATGGACCGCCAGGCGACCGCGGCGGTCGAGCCCTTCGTGCGCGCCGGCTACGACCTCTCGGCCGAAGCCATCCTGCTCGCCGAATCCGACGGCACGCCCGAGGAGGTCGCCGAGGAAGTGGCGGCGATCGAGTCGGTGCTGCGCGCCGCCGGCGCCACCGCGCTCACCGTCTCGCGCTCGGAGGCCGAGCGCCTGCGGTTCTGGTCGGGCCGCAAGAACGCCTTCCCGGCCGCCGGGCGGCTGTCGCCCGATTACTACTGCATGGACGGCACCATCCCGCGCCGCGCGCTCGGGGAGGTGCTGCGCGCCATCGCGCGCATGGAGGAGAAGTACGGGCTGCGGTGCATGAACGTATTCCACGCCGGCGACGGCAACCTCCATCCGCTCATCCTGTTCGACGCCAACCAGCCGGGGCAGTGGGAGCGTGCCGACCGCTTCGGCACCGAGATCCTCGAGCTGTGCGTGAGTCTCGGCGGCACGGTGACCGGCGAGCACGGCGTCGGCGTCGAGAAGCTCAATCCGATGTGCGTGCAGTTCTCCGACGCCGAGCGCGCGGCGTTCTTCGCCGTCAAGGAGGCCTTCGACCCCTACGGGCTCCTCAATCCCGGCAAAGCGATCCCGACGCTGCCGCGCTGCGCCGAGTACGGCCGTCAGCGCGTGCACCGCGGCGCCCTGCCGCACCCCGAGCTGCCGCGATACTGAGGCCATGGATCCCACCCTCGCGCAGCTGCGCACGGCCGTGATGCAGGCGCATCGCGCGCGCACGCCGCTGCGGCTGTGCGGCGCGGGCACCAAGGACTTCTACGGCGAGAGCTGCGCGGGAGCGCCGCTCGATCTCACCGGCTACCAGGGCGTGATCGAGTACGAGCCCGCCGAGCTCGTCATCAGCGCGCGCTGCGGCACGCGGCTCTCCACGATCGAGGCGCTGCTCGAATCGAAGGGCCAGTTCCTCGCCTTCGAGCCGCCCTCTCTCGGGGGCGACCCGACGCTCGGCGGCGCGATCGCCGCGGGACTTTCGGGTCCGCGGCGCGCGCGCGCCGGGGCGGCACGCGACTTCGTGCTCGGTGCCGTGCTGCTCGGCGTCGACGGGGAGGTGCTGCGCTTCGGCGGCAAGGTGATGAAGAACGTCGCCGGGTTCGATGTGTCGCGCCTCCTGTGCGGCTCGCTCGGGATCTTAGGTCCCATCCTCGAGGTGTCGCTCAAGGTGATGCCGCTGCCGCGCGAGGAGCTCACGCTGCGCTTCGAGCTCGCCGAGGCCGAGGCGCTCGCCGCCTTCAACCGCTGGGCGGGACGGCCGCTGCCGGTCTCGGCGAGTGCCTGGTGGAATGGGAGCGCGTGGCTGCGACTCTCGGGCGCCGCGGCCGCGGTGCGCGCGGCCCGCGCTGCGCTCGGCGGCGAGGCGCTGGCACCCGAGGCGGCGCGCGACTGGTGGCGGCAGCTGCGCAGCCAGCAGCACACCCTCTTCGGCGACGCGCCGGACCTCTGGCGCCTGTCGCTGCCGCCGACGGCGGCGCCGCTGACCCTCACCGGCGCGAAGCTCATCGAGTGGGGCGGAGCGTTGCGGTGGTACGCCACGGCGGCGGCGCCCGATGAGGTGCGGCGCCAGGCGGCCACGGCGGGCGGCACGGCCTTGCACTGGCGCGGCGCCCTCCCCGGCGGCCGCTTTCATCCGCTCGCGCCCGCCGTGCTCGGCATACACCGCCGCCTCAAGGCCCGCTTCGATCCGCACGGCATCTTCAATCCCGGCCGTCTCGTCATGGGGCTCTGAAGACTATGGAGACCCGTCTCGCAGGGGCCTTCAAGGGCACGGCATCGGGCGCGGCGGCCGAGGCGATCCTGCGGGCCTGCGTGCACTGCGGATTCTGCAACGCCACCTGCCCCACCTACCGGCTGCTCGGCGATGAGCTCGACGGGCCGCGCGGCCGCATCTACCAGATCAAGCAGGTGCTCGAGGGCGCCCCCGCCACTCCCGTGACGCAGCTGCATCTCGATCGCTGCCTCACCTGCCGCAACTGCGAGACCACCTGCCCCTCGGGGGTCGAGTACGGGCGCCTCCTCGACATCGGCCGCGCCGCGGTCGATGCGCAGGTGCGCCGCCCCTGGGCGGTGCGCGCGCAGCACTGGCTGCTGCGCGAGGGACTGACGCGGCGCGCGCTGTTCGCGGCGGCGCTCGGCCTGGGACGCGCACTGCGCGCCGTGCTGCCCGCGCGGCTGCGTGCCGCGCTCGCCCCGGCGCGCGCCGCGGGCCCCTGGCCGCATCGCCCGCACGCCCGCCGGGTGCTGCTCCTCAACAGCTGCACCCAGGGGGCGCTCGCCCCGGCGATCGATGCCGCGACCGCGCGCGTGCTCGATGCACTCGGCATCGCCGCCGGAATCGACGCGCGCTCGGGCTGCTGCGGAGCGATTCGCCAGCATCTCGGCGACCCCGAGGGCGCGCGCGCCGCCGCCCGCCGCAACATCGATGCCTGGTACCCGCGCCTCGAGACGGGCGAGATCGAGGCCCTGGTGCTCAATGCCTCGGGCTGTGCCGCGCTCGTCAGCGATTACGCCCATCTGCTCGCCGACGATCCGGCCTACGCCGAGCGCGCCCGCCGGGTGTGCGCCGCGGTGCGCGAGCTCGGCGAGTTCCTCGCGCCCGAGCAGGCCGCGCTCGCGCGCGCCATCGCCGCGGCGGCGCCGGCGCGCCGCGGCGCCGCATCCCCTCCCCTGCGCGTCGCGCTGCACAAGCCCTGCTCGCTGCAGCACGCGCTGCGCTGCGCCGATCGCACCGAGCAGCTGCTGCGGAATCTCGGCGCCGAGCTCGTGCCGGTGGCCGAGGCGCACCTGTGCTGCGGCTCGGCCGGAACCTACTCGATCCTGCAGGGCGAGCTCGCGCGCGCGCTGCGCGGGCGCAAGCTCGCATCGCTGCTCGCGGCGGGCCCTGAGCTCATCCTCACGGCCAACATCGGTTGTCTTGCGCACCTTGCGGCGGGAACCGCGGTGCCGGTGTGGCACTGGATCGAGTGGGTGGATCGCGCGCTCGGGCAGGCGCCGGCTGCGCCCTGAGGCGCGCGGTCAGCTCGCCGGGCGCGAGACGTAGCGCGGATCGTGAGGGGTGCGCGCGAAGATACGGCGCACCAGGGGCTCGAAGTAGCCGAGCGGCTCGCTGCGGTAGTCCGGATCGAAGGAGCACTGGTCCCAGCGCGCGCAGAAATTGCGCGTCGCCTCGTACCAGGGATGCTCGCGGAAGCGCTCGCGCGCGTTGCGATCGCCGCCGAGGTGATGCACGTAGTAGTAGTTCTGGAAGAGGCCGTGCTGCGCCACGATCCAGGTCACTTCGGGCCGCACGTAGGGCCTGAGGATGGCGGCGGCGAGCTCGGCGTGATTGTAGGGCGCGAGCTCGTCGCCGATGTCGTGGATGAGGGCCGCGAGGACCAGCTCCTCGTCCGCCCCGTCGCGCGCGGCGCGCGTCGCCGCCTGCAGCGAGTGGCCGAGGCGGCTCACCGGGTAGCCCTCGAGCGAGTGGTCGAGTTTTTTCAGGCTCTCGAGGATGCGGTCGGCGAGACCCGCGGCGTAGGCGCGCTCGGACTCATCGAGCAGCAGGTAGTCCTCGCGCGTGCCGTCCTGCATCGCGCGGAAGCTGACGAGGCGGCTCATGCGCTGCGCCGCACGTCGATGGCGCCGGCGCGGCGGCGGCGCAACACGCGATAGAGGCTGCGCGGCCCGTCGATGTCGATGTAGCAGCCCTGCAGGTGCCGCAAGCCCTCGGCCGGGTCGAAGCCGGTGCGCCCGTGCAGCAGCCGGCAGTTGTCGAACATGACGAGATCGCCGTCCTTGAGGAGGAAGCGGATCTCGAAATCCGCCGCCCGCAGACTCTGGTCGAACAGCCGCCGCGCGCGGTAGTAGGCCTCGAGCTGCGCGCGCGGGAAGAGCGGCACGTAGTCGAGACGCGGGCTGAAGTGGATGGCCTTGAGCTCGCCCGTGACGTCGAGCTCGATGGGTGGGGCGCTCGCGGTGAGCTCGGTGCCGGTGTCGATGTACTTGAAGCGCACCGGGGTGGTCGCGAGGATGCGGAAGGCCTCCGGCTCGCGCGTACGCAGCGCGCGCGCTACGGCGAAGCCGTCCACCAGCGTCGAGAGCCCGCCGCTCGTCTCGTTCACCAGGCAGTGCAGCAGCTGGATGCCGGGCACCGGGCTGCGGTAGGGATTGTCGGTGTGCGGGTCGAGCGCGATCGCCGTGTAGGCGAGATCGTTGGCATCGGGCGTCGAGCGGACGTTGAATAAGGCCCCGAAGTTGGTCTCGCGGATGAAGCCGAACTGCGTGCCGACTTTCAGCACCGTGCCGGGCTCGGACGGCACCCCTTCGAAGATGATGAAGCCGTAGCCGAGGAACGCCTCGAGCCAAGAGAGCAGGTCGGCGTCGGTGGGATCGGCGCGCCAGCGCGCGCGCGGCAGGTCGCTCAGCGAGCCGTCCCAGAAGCGCATGCCCGGGCAGTCGTGGCTGCCGGGCGCGAGCGCGGCTTCCTCGAGGAGCTCGGCGGCATCGAAGCTCGCCTGGTGGCCGTCGCTGAAGGTGACCTGGAAGACCCCGGATGAGGGCTGCGCGAGCGCCGTGATCCTCAAGTCCGGCGCGAAATCCGACGGGTCCTGCAGGCGTTGCTGGGTGCGCAGGTCCATGCTCACCGCATCGCGGCAGCGCTCGCGTAGCCACAGCGGATGCACGGCCTCCTGGCGGCCGTCGGCGCGCTCGAGCAGCAGCTCTCCGGGAGCGCCGAGCCTGAATCTCAACGGGCGCGACTGCGACATGCCACGAGTCTAGCGTCGGCCACGCAGATCGGCCAGCATAGGAGCCGCGCCACCAACCGCCCGCCGCCGGAGCCCGCCGCCATGAGCCTCAGCCGCCGCGAACTGCTCACCGCCTCCGCACTGTTACTCGCCGGCCCGGGTTTCGCGCTGCGCGCCGCGGCGCGCGCGAGCGCGGGCGGCGGCCCGATCGTGCTGTACTGGAACGAGAATCCCTACGGCCCCTCCCCCGCGGCCCGCGCGGCGGTGAGTGCGGCGACGCCCGGGAGCTGCCGTTACCCCGACGATCACATGGGACCGCTCATCGAGGCGCTCGCCGCGCGCGAGGGGGTCGGCAAGGATCAGATCGTCACCGGCACCGGCTCCGGGGAGCTGCTGCGGGCGCTCGGACTCCTCGCCGCGCAGGGGGGCGGGGAGGTCATCGCCGCCGAGCCCACCTTCCTCGAGCTCCCCGACTATGCGCAGCGCAACGGCGCGAGCGTGAAGTTCGTGCCGGTCGACGCCGCCAAGCGACTCGACCTCGCGGCCATGCACGCCGCGGTGAGCGCGCGCACGCGGCTCATCTACGTGTGCAACCCCAACAACCCGACGAGCACCGCGGTGGCGGCAGCCGACATCCGCGCCCTGGTCGCCGCCCTTCCGGATCACGTCACGACGCTGGTCGACGAGGCCTATCTCGACTTCGTCACGGCGCCCGGGGTGAGCTCGGTGGTGGACCTGGTCAACGGCCGGCAACGCGTGGTGGTCACCCGCACCTTCTCCAAGATCCATGGCATGGCCGGCATCCGCTGCGGTTACGCGATCGCCCGACCCGACGTCGCGGCCGAGCTCGCCGCCGCGCGCATGGCGACGCCCAACACCTTCGCGGTGCATGCCGCGCACGCGAGCCTCGGCGACACGGCCTTCCTCACCGACACGCGCCGCCGCATCCTCGCGAGCCGGGTGCGCATCACCACCGAGCTCGTGCGGCTGAAGCTCCCCTACGCCGAGCCGCAGGGCAACTTCGTGTTCTTCGACACCGGCATGCCGCTCAAGCGCTTCACCGAGCGCATGCGCGCCCGCAATATCCTGGTGGGCCGGCGTTTCCCGCCGTTCGAGAACTGGTGCCGCATCACCATCGGCACGGAGAGCGAGGTGGAGGCGTTCCTCGCGGCGTTGCCGGCGGTGACCGGCCAGGCCTGAGCGGCCGCCGGCGGCGCACGGCGCGCCTCAGCCGACGATCAGGCTCATGCAGGTGAGCGCGGCCTCGGCCTTCTGCAGCTCGCTCACATCGAGGGCGCGCGTCTCGATCCCCGCCCGCTGCAGCCGCTCGGCGGTG
>DATKPR010000068.1:0-5084 GCA_035523985.1 Steroidobacteraceae bacterium
CGGTCTCACGCGCTTCGAGCGCATCTTCGTCGAGTTCGACGGACTGAGCCTGTGGGTGTTCGGGGCCCTGGTGCTCGCGGCGATCGTGGGGCGCGCGCGGCGCGACCTGCACAAGCGGCTGATGCTCTGCGCCACGGTGGCGCTGCTGCCTCCGGCCATCGGCCGGATCGCCGAGTACCTGCTGCCCGCGGGCGGCTGGAATCTGCCGATCGCTGCGGCGGCCACGGTGACCTTTGCCCTGGTATGCGCCGCGGCCGATACCTTGCGCAACGGGCGCGTGCATCCGGCGATGGCGTGGGGAACAGCCGCCGTGATCGCCGCCAACCTGCTGACGCAGCTCGCGCAGGCCGGCGACTGATCTTTACGCCATGCCGCCCGACACCGAGAGCACCTGTCCGGTCAGGTAGGCGGCATCGGCCGACACGAGGAAGGCGACGACACCGGCGACCTCCTCGGGACTGCCGAGGCGGTTCATCGGCACGAGGCGCTCGATGGCCGCGGCATCGAAGAGCCCGTCGGTCATCGGCGTGGCGATGATCCCCGGGGCGACCGCGTTCACCGTGACGCCGCGCGTGGCGACCTCGAGGGCGAGGGCCCGGGTGGCGGAGTTGAGCGCGCCCTTGGCGGCGGCGTAGTTCACCTGGCCCTTGTTGCCGATGAGGGCGGCGACCGAGGAGATGCTGACGATCCGGCCCCAGCGCGCGCGGATCATCGGCAGGAGCAGCGGCTGCGTGACGTTGAAGAAGCCGTTCACCGACACGTCGATCACCCGGTGCCACTGCGCCGCGCTCATGCCGGGCAGCACCGCATCGTCATGCACGCCGGCGTTGTTGACGAGGATCTGGATCGCTCCGGCCTCGAGCACGCGCTCGAGCGCCGCGCGCGTCGCCCCGGTGTCGGTGAGGTCGAAGCGGATGAGCTCGGCGCGGCCGCCCGCGGCGGCGATGGCGCGCACCAGTTCCTCGGCGACGGCGACGCCCTGGTGGCAGTGCACATACACGTGGTGGCCCTCGCGGGCGAGCCGGCGGCAGATGGCGCCGCCGATGGTGCCGCTCGCGCCGGTGACCAGCGCGCGCTTGCCCGCGGCGCTCATGCGTGCGTCCCGGTGCTCGCCGGCTGCGCCCCGAAGGCCGGATCGAACACGATACTGGCGCGTCCCGAGAGGAGGACGCGCACTCCGGCCGCGACACTGAACTCATAGAGCACGGTGCGGCCATCCCCGGTGACGCGCTCGGCGGCGGCGATGAGCTCCTCGGCGAGGTCGTCGAGGCGGGAGACGTTGAGCGCCACGTGGCGCACGCTCGCAAGATAGCCGACGCTGGTGCCGATGCTGCCGCGCACATGGCTCGAGACGGTGCTGGAGAGCGGCGCGCTCGCCGCGATCAGCGCGCCGTGCACCGCCATCGCCTGCGCCGCGTACTCGATGCCGCAGGCGGCGCCGAGCCGGCCGTGCGCGCGCAGCGGATTGTCGGCGGCGCGATGCGTGGCGCTGCGGCAGCGGATGCGGGTCGCGTCCCACGACAGCACCTCATCGAGCAGACACATCCGTCCCTTGTGGGGAATGTGCTGCTCGATCCACTGCCGGTCTAGGGGCACGGGCTCACCTCGATCGTAAGACGCTCCTCTCCCAGGTAGTCGAGCGCGACGCTGCCCGCCTGGGCGCGCGCCAGGCGCTCGAGTAGCGGCAGGCTGCGCGCCGCCGGCACCTGCGCCCGCAGCGCCTCGAGCTCCCCGGCGGCGGGCGTCGCCGGCGCTACCGTCCCCGGGCGCACCGTGAGGCGTGCCAGGGAGCCCGCCGCGGCCGCCGGCGTCAGCAGCAGCGCGACACCGAAGGCATCCGGGACCGGGCGCACGGCGCGTATCGGTTGCGGGTCATCCGCATCATAGGCAATGAGGAGCACCGCTGTCGCGGCGGCACGCAGCTGCACCAGCGCCTCGAGCAGCCCCGCACCGAAGCTCGCGTCGTCGGCGCACAGCGCGTTCGCCGCGGGCGTGGCGCCGGTCGCGATGCTCCAGTAGCCGGAGGCGGCGTTGTGCACCGAGTTGTGAAAGCGGGTCGGGGAGATCTGCCGCTCGGGCCCGGCCAGCACCTCGCAGATCGCGTGACAGTTCTCGCCGTCGCCCCCCGAGGAGGCGAACACCGCCGGCAGCGTCGCGGCATCGGCGTGCGCGTGCGCCACGGCCTCGAGCCCGACGCTGAGCGCGAGCCGCACCACCTTGCCCGTGCGGCGCCGCTCGGCGGGCGGCAGGCACTCGAGCGCGGGGATCACGGTGGCTCGCGGCGCATAGGGCACGCGGCCGGCCAGCACCTGCGCCGCGGCGGGCCAGTCCGGCAGGCCGGGACCCAACAGCCCCACACCGCCCACCCAGGCTTCGAGCGGCGCGCTCACGGGGCTCTCCCGAAGATCAGGCTGCAGTTGGAGCCGCCGAAGCCGAAGGAGTTGCTGAGGACGTGGGAGAGCGGCGCGCGGCGGCTCTCGAGCAGGTACTCGACCCCGAGCGCGGGATCGACTGCGCGGGTGTTGACTCCGGCGGGCATCAGGCCGTGCCGCAGCGCGAGCGCACACACGACCGCCTCGAGTCCGCCCGCGGCCCCGAGCGTGTGGCCGGTCGCCCCCTTGGTGGAGCTGCCGGGAATCCGCGAGCCGAGCACCGCCGCGACGGCGTGCGCCTCGGCGGCGTCGTTGCTCGGCGTGCCGGTGCCGTGGAAGTTGATGTAGTCGATGTCCTCGGGTGTCAGGCGCGCGGCGGCGAGCGCCGCGCGCATGGCGGCACTCGCGCCGCGCCCTTCGGGGTGCGGCGCGGACATGTGCCAGGCGTCGCTCGACTCGCCCGCCCCGAGCAGCAGCACCGTCCCGGCGGGCGGGGAGTGCGGGACCGGCTCGAGCAGGGCGAAGGCCGCGGCTTCGCCGATCGAGAGTCCGTCGCGCGCGACGTCGAACGGACGGCTCGGGGTCGGTGCGACGAGCTGCAGCGAGTGGAATCCGTAGAGCGTCGTCAGGCACAGCGAATCGACGCCGCCCACCACCGCCGCGTCCACCAGTCCCGCCGCGATGGCGCGCTGGGCGCTCGCGAACACCTTGGCGCTCGATGAGCAGGCGCAGGAGATGACCGCCGCGGGTCCCTCGAGCCCGAGCGCGCGCCGCGCGAAGGCGGCGACCGAGAAGGTGTTGTGTGCACCGTGGTAGCGGAAATCGGCGGGCAGCGCGCCGCTTTGCGGGTCGCGCCGCCGGTAGGCGAGCTCGGTCTCGAGGATGCCGGCGGTGCTGGTACCGAGCCACAGGCCGATGCGGCGGGCGCCGTAGCGCCGCACGGCCGCCTGCACCGCCAGATCGAAGCCGTCCTCGCGCAAGGCAAGCGCGGCGAGGCGATTGTTGCGGCACTCGAACTCGCGCAGCTCCGGCGGCAGCGGCGCGGCGTCCACCCCCGGCACCTCGCCGACCCAGGTGTCGAGTGCGACCGTCTCGAAGGTGCAGGGAGCGAGTCCGCCGCGCGCCGCCTCGAGCGCGGCGCGCATCGGCCCGAGCCCGCGCCCGAGGCAGCTGGTCGCGGTGAAGGCGCTGAGGGCGAGCGGTTTCACGGCAGGCGGCCGACGAGCAGCACGTTGGCGAAGGGAGTGCCGGCGCTCATGGGGAGCGAGCGCGTCTGGAAGCCGAGGCGGGTGAGGAGCGCGTGCCACTCGCGCACCGGCCGGCAAAAGAGCCTGAGCAGCCGTCCGCGGCGCGCCAGCGCCACGAGGCGGTCGACGAGCGCGCCCAGCACGAAGCGCAGGCCCCCCTCGGCATCCGCGACCCGCAGCAGCAGCACGCCCTGCGCGCCGAGCGCCGCACGGGCCCGCGCGAGCACCGCCTCCTGCGCGGCGTAGTCGGTGAAGTGCAGCACGTCGAGTATCACGATCGCATCGGCCGGGCCGTAGTCTACGTGACGGATGTCGCCGTGCACGAACTGCGCGGCCGCGCCGAGCGCCTCGCGCGCCCGGGCCACTTCGCTCGCGTTGACGTCGATGCCGGTCAGGCGCACCGGGTCAGGGGGCGGCGGCCAGCCCCGTGGCCAGCGCCCCGCGCGCTGTGCCGCCGCCGCCGCCTGCAGCCAGGCCGCGAGCAGCCCCTGGCCGCAGCCGAGGTCGAGCACGCGGGTGCGGTCCGCGAGCAGTCCCTCGCGCAGGATCGCCGCGAAGGCCGGATCGCCGCGCAGCTTGCCGCGCGCGAAGTGCCAGGCGAAACGCCCCGCACGGCGGTAAGGCGCGCTCGCCGCCTCGATCAGAGCCGCGACCGCGGGGTCGGCGCTCATCGGGCCGCGGCGCGCAGCGTGACGGGCGTGAGGCGCGCCTGCTGCAGCGCTGAGATGAGCGGCGGCAGCACCTCGAGGATGAGCGGCGTGCCGGCGGCGGTGCGCGAGGCGTGCCCGTCGTGCAGCAGCAGGATGTCGCCGGCGGTGAGCCCCCGGGTGAGACGCGCGAGCACGCGCGCGGGGTCCGCGCTCACGGTGTCGAAACCGCGGCGGGTCCAGCTGACGAGGGTGAGTCCGAGGCGCGCCAGCACGGGTGCGAGGAAGGGATTGCGCAGGCCCGCGGGCGCGCGGAAGAACTGCGGCGCGACGCCCGTGACGGCGGCGATCGAGGCTTGCGCACGGGCGACCTCGGCGCGCATGCCGCCGGGCCCCAGGAGCGAGAAGCGCTTGAGGTGGTGCTCGCTGTGGTTCTCGAGGGCGTGGCCGCGCGCGTGGATTTCGCGCGCGAGCTCTGGTAAGCGCGCGACCCGCTCGCCCACGCAGAAAAAGCTCGCCTGCGCGCCGTGCCGCTCGAGCAGGGCGAGCACCGCGGGCGTCACCTCGGGGTCGGGGCCGTCGTCGATGGTGATTGCCACCTCGCCGCGGGCCGCCGCCGCCGCCGGCAGCCGGGTCCAGTTGGTGCCGAGCAGATGCGCGCGCGGCACCAGGCCCGCCGCGGTGAGCGTCAGGTGATCGGCGAGCACCGCGCCGAGCGCCCAGGGCCACAGCTGCGGCCGCAGCGCGAGGGCGGCGACGGCCGCGAGGTGCAGCGCGACCGAGCCGCGGATCAGCGCCGACGGCCGGTAGGCGCCGCC
>DATKPR010000069.1:0-46003 GCA_035523985.1 Steroidobacteraceae bacterium
GGGGATGTCCGCGGACACATGGGCTCCCGCGGCGAGAAAGAGCGGCAGCACCGACAGCGACGTTCGGCCCTCGCTCGCGGCCTCGCGAAAAACGTCGCCGAGCGTCGGCGCCGCGAACTCCATGAACGCCAGCCGGACGGCGGACTCTGTGAGTCGAGCCTGCAGGTCCCGGCTCAGCTCGATGAAGGGGCGCCGCCAATCGGGATCCGGGCTTCCGTGTGCGAGCAGGATCAACCGGTGGCGCATCCTGTGGCCTTCCAGGTAACTTTTGTATATGTCACGTATATCGTTCTAATAGCAATACGGTGCCGTATCGTATTCGTTGTATAATATTTGTATCGTTTATTTGTGGACGAGTCTCCCCGTGGCAGCCGGCCTGGCAGAACGCTTTCCGATCCGCACCGTCGCCTCCCTGACTGGCGTCAACCCGATTACGCTGCGCGCCTGGGAGCGCCGTTACGGGCTCGTCCGCCCGCTGAGAACCCGTAAGGGACACCGGCTCTACACGCATGAGCAGGTCGAGCGCGTGCGGCGCACGCTGGCCCTGCTCGAGCGCGGCGTGCGCATCGGCCAGGTCAGAGGGCTGCTCGATCAGGAGACCTCACCGGCGGCGGCGGATCCGCGCTCCCGGCCCTGGCTCGCGTATCTCGAGCGCGTTGCGGCCGCGGTCGCGCGCTTCGATCAGGCCGAGCTCGAAAGAGTCTATGACGAGGCCCTCTCCATCCACTCGATCGAGCAGGTGACCCAGGAGCTGCTGCTCCCCTCGCTCGTTCGCCTGGGTGAGCGCTGGCGCAGGCTCCCCGGCGCGATCGCCGAGGAGCATTTCCTGACGAGCTACGTGCGCAGCAAGCTCGGCGCGCGGCTGCAGCATCGGGCCCGCTACGCCACGGGCGCGCGCTTCCTCGCGGCCTGTGCGCCCGGGGAGCCTCACGAGCTGGGGCTGCTGCTGTTCGCGCTCGAGGCCCAGGACCTGGGCTTCCAGCCCGTCGTCACCGGTGCCGACACACCCTTTGAGGAACTGCTCGCCTCACGCGCGCGCGCACGGTGCGAGGCCGTGGTGATCTCCTCGACCATCGAGCCTGCGCCGGAGGTGCTCTCGCGGGAGCTTGCCAGGCTGGTGGCAGCCGCGCGCGTGCCGGTTTTCGTCGGCGGCGCCAGTGCCGTGCGCAACCGCGCCGCGATCGTCGCGGCCGGCGCGATCCCGCTCGGCATCGACGCGCGGCAGGGCGTGCGCCTGCTGCAAGCCGCGCTGGCCGCACCCGAGGCATCGCCGGCCTGATGCACCGCGCCGCGACCATCGTCTGGCTGAGGCAGGACCTGCGCTTGCGGGACAACCCCGCGTTGCACGCCGCGGCGGCGCGCGGCGATGCCGTGATTCCCCTCTATATCTGGTCACCCGAGGAGGAAGGCGCGTGGCCGATCGGTGCGGCGCAGCGCTGGTGGCTGCATGAGTCTCTCGGGGAGCTCGATCGGTCCCTGCGCTCGCTCGGCTCGCGGCTGACCATCGCGCGGGGACCGGCGCTGCCGACGCTGCTGTCGGTGGCCGCCGAGACCGGGGCGCGCGCGGTCCATTGGAGCGAGCGCTATGAGCCCGCGGCCGTCGCGGTCGCCGCGCGCGTGGCGGCCGGCCTCGCGAAAGCGGGCATCGAGGTGCGCCGCTTCAACAGCGCCGTGCTTGCCGAGCCGGCGACGCTGCTGAGCGGCGAGCGCCGGCCCTATCGCGTCTACTCGGCATTATTCCGCGCGCTCCTCGAGCGCGCCGACCCGGGCGCACCGCTCCCCGCGCCGACACAGCTGCGCCGCCCGCGCGCCTGGCCCGGGGGTGTCGCGCGCGCCGCGCTCGGCCTGCTGCCCGCCATCGGCTGGTACGCCGGGATGGCCCGATGCTGGCGTCCCGGCGAGGCCGGTGCGCGGGAGCAGTTCGAACGTTTCCTGGACACTGCGCTCGCGGGCTACGACGAGAGCCGTAACCTGCCGTCCGTGCGCGGCACCTCGCGGCTCTCGCCGCACCTGCACTTCGGGGAAATCAGCGCGCGGGAGATCTGGCACGCGCTCGCGCGAGGGAGACGCGCGCCCACCTTCCTCGGCGAGCTCGGCTGGCGGGAATTCGGCTACCACCTGCTGCACCACTTTCCCGACACCACGGATCGGCCGCTGCGCCGGGAGTTTGCCCGCTTCCCCTGGAAGGCCGACCGCGCGCACCTGCGCGCCTGGCAGCAAGGGCGGACGGGACTGCCGCTGGTGGACGCGGGCATGCGCGAGCTCTGGGCGACCGGTTGGATGCACAACCGCGTGCGCATGGTCGCCGCATCCTTCCTGGTGAAGAACCTGATGCTCCCCTGGCAGCAGGGGGCACGCTGGTTCTGGGATACCCTGGTGGACGCAGACCTCGCGAGCAACACCCTCAACTGGCAGTGGGTGGCCGGATGCGGGGTCGATGCGGCGCCCTTCTTCCGCATCTTCAACCCGCGCGCGCAGGCCGCGCGCTTCGACCCGCTGGGACACTACACCCGGCAGTGGGTGCCGGAGTTGAGCGGCACCGGCACACGCCCCTATCCCTCGCCCATCGTCGACCTGGGGCAATCGCGGGCCGCGGCGCTCGAGGCCTTCCAGAGCCTGAAGGCGACGGGCGCCGAGCCTCGCCGCAAGCCGCCGGGTGCATCCGCGGCGCGCAACTGACCGTATTTCCGGCAATGACTCACTTTATCGACGGCGCCCGAGCCCGTTGCCTCGCAGTCAGCGCCCTGGCGGCTGTCTGCGGTCTCGAGCCTGACGTGCCGCGCGCAGATGAGGCGTTCACCCGCCACGAATGGCACTTCGATGTGCTGCTCGATGGCAAGCCGATCGGCCGGCACGACTTCATCGTTACCGATACCGACGACTCCGCCGAGGTGGTCAGCCGCGCCCGCTTCCTCGTGACGGTGCTGCACATCCCCGTCTACCGCTACGCGCACGACGACCACGAGCGCTGGCGCGGCGGTTGCCTCGTGCAGATCGATGCGACGACGAGCGACAACGGCAGCCGCACGCACGTTCGCGGCGACGCCGTCGGCGCATCCTTCGACCTGGCCGGGCCACAGGGCACGAGGACCCTGAGCGGCTGTGTGCACAGCTTCGCCTACTGGGACCCGCACCTGCTCGTGGCGCCGCGCCTGCTGAACGCCCAGACGGGGGAGTACCAGCCCGTGCACATCGCGCGCGCGGCCGACTCTGCGGCAGGCCAACACTATCGCCTCGAGGGGAACCATCTTCATATCGAGCTGTGGTACGGCGCGGGCGGCGAGTGGCGGGCGCTCGAGTCGCAGACCGAAGACGGTAGGACGCTGCGCTATGAGATTCATTCCTGACTCCTGTGCCGCCGCGACGCTCGCGCTGCTCGCGCTCGGTGCCGGGCTCGCCGGCTGCCGTGCGCGGCCGCCGCTCGCGGTGGAGCCGCACGTCGACGTGCCGCGCTTCATGGGCGATTGGTATGTCATCGCGTGCATTCCGACGCGCATCGAGCGCAGTGCCTACGCCCCGAAGGAGTCCTATCGCCTCGACCCGCAAGGGCGGGTGCACACCGTGTTCACCTTTCGCAGCGGCAGCTTCGAGGGACCCCTCAAGCGCTATACGCCGACGGGCTTCGTGGACCCCGCGAGCGGCGGGGCGGTGTGGGGTATGCAGTTCATCTGGCCCATCAGGGCCGACTACCGGATCATGTACGTCGACCCCGCGTATACGCTGACCGTGATCGGCCGCGAGAGACGGGACTACGCGTGGATCATGGCCCGCACGCCGCGCATCGACGCCGCGGACTTCGGGCGATTGCGGGCCCTGCTCGCCTCGCAAGGCTATGACGTGAGCGCGCTGGTGCGCATGCCGCAGCCCCAGTCGCCATGACGCCTCACGGCACGCAATCGGCCGAGCCGCAGACCCCCGAGGCGCTCCTCGCGCAGGTGGCGCTCGGCAACCGCGCGGCCTTTGCGGCACTCTACCGCGCGACCGCGAACCGACTGTTCGGCATTTGCCTGCGCGTGCTGGGCGATCGGGCCGAGGCCGAGGAGGTGCTGCAGGAGGTCTACACCGCCGTATGGCGCAAGGCCGCGCAGTACGACGCGCGCCAGGGCACCGTCATGAGCTGGCTCGGGATCGCGGCCCGCAACCGTGCGATCGATCGCCTGCGGGAACGTCCGGCGCGCGGGGCTCTCGGAGCGCTCGATCTGGCCGCCGCGCTCGCCGATCCCGCGCCTTCGCCCGAGCAGGAGGCGCAGGCGAGCAGCGACCGCGCCCGCCTCGCGAGTTGCCTCGAGCAGCTCGAGCCGAGGCGCCGCTCGCTGATCCGGGAGGCGTTCTTCGGCGGCTTCACTTACGAGGAGCTGGCCCGGCGCACGCAGGCTCCGCTCGGCTCGGTCAAGAGCTGGGTGCGGCGCGGCCTGCTGCAGCTGCGCGCGTGCCTCGAGCCATGAGCGCGCACGTGCCACCACCGGATGAGCGCGGGCCGGCCGGCCCCGAGCCACCCGACGATGAAGCGCTCGCCGGCGAACTGGTGCTCGGCGTGTTGAGCGATACGGAGCGGCAGGCCGCGCTCGAGCGCATGCGGACCGAGGTCGGCTTCGCAGCGCGCGTCGCGGCGTGGGAGCGGCGCTTCGCGCCTTGGCTGGCGGAAGTCGCCCCGGTGCCCGTGCCGGAGGAGCTCTGGGAGCGGATCCGCCAGGGCCTCGGCTGGCGCAGCGCTTCCCCCGCGCCCTGGCTCTGGCGGAGTCTCGCCTTGTGGCGCACGGTCGCGGCGCTCGCGCTCGTCGCCGCCATCGCGCTGTATCTGACGCGCCCGCCGGCCAGCCCGCCGACCGCAGCGGTCCCGCCGGGCGCGGCGGAGCCTGCCGCGAAACCGGTGACCACGCTGGCGCACGCGGACGGCTCGCCAGGGTGGCTGGCCACCGTGGACCGCACGCGCGGCACGGTATTGATGGTCCCGGTGCCGGCGCCTGCCGATGCGCAAGGTCGCGTACCCGAGCTGTGGATCATTCCGGCGGGCCAGGCGCCGCGCTCGCTCGGCGCCGTCTCAGTCGACAAGGCTCATACCGTGGAGGTGCCGGCGGACGCGCGTGCGGCGCTCGCCGCGCGCGGCTCGGTCCTCGCCATCACGCTCGAGCCCGCCGCCGGCATCCCCCACGCCGCGCCGAGCGGCCCGGTCATCGCCAGGGGCGCCATCACCACCTGACACGTTCTGCTTTTGCGGCAGCGGTGAATCCGCGCGCCCGCAGCCTGCGTATTTGTCCACAAGAGCCAGCCCGGAGACCCGATTGTTCATCCCCCGCGCGATTTTCCCCGCATTGTTGCGGCGCTGCGCCCGCTCGCTGCGGCGCTGGTTCGATACCAGCGCCCCGGTGGAGGGCACCGACAGCGGCCGCATCGACTGGCTGCGCGCCGCTCCGTTCATCGGCATGCACCTGGCGTGCCTCGGCGTTTTCTGGGTGGGGGTGTCGCGCACCGCGCTCGTCGTTGCCCTCGGCGCCTACGCGCTGCGCATGTTTGCGATCACCGCCTTCTATCACCGCTACTTCGCGCATCGCACCTTCCGCACCTCACGGACACTGCAGTTCGTGTTCGCCTGTCTTGGCGCATCCTGCGTGCAGCGGGGACCGCTGTGGTGGGCTGCGCACCACCGCCGCCACCACCTGCATGCCGATACCACGCAGGATCCGCACTCGCCCCGCCACGGCCTGCTGCGCAGTCATATGCTCTGGTTTCTCACCTCGGAAGGCTTTCGCACCGATTGGCAGCGCATTCCGGATCTCGCCCGCTACCCGGAGCTGCGCTGGCTCGACCGCTATGACATCGTGGTCCCGGTCGGCTTCGCCGCGCTGCTGTATGCCGCCGGCGCGGTGCTGGCGCGCCTCGCGCCGCAGCTCGGGGTGAGCGGCGCGCAGCTGCTGACCTGGGGATTCTTCGTCTCCACCGTGGTGCTCTTTCACGTCACGGTGACCATCAACTCGCTTGCCCACCGCTTCGGTACGCGGCGCTTCGACACGCGCGACGACAGCCGCAATAACGCCTGGCTCGCCCTGCTGACCTTCGGCGAGGGCTGGCACAACAACCACCACTACTTCCCCGGGTCGGTGCGCCAGGGCTTTCGCTGGTGGGAAGTGGATCTCACCTATTACGGCCTGCGCCTGCTGGCGCTCCTCGGGCTGGTGCAGGGGCTTAAGCCGGTGCCGGCGCGTGTGCTGACGCGCGCGGGTCTGTGATGCGCATCGCCGTCGTCGGCTCCGGGATCTCGGGGCTCGCCAGTGCCTGGCTGCTCTCCACCGGGCACGCGGTCACGCTGTTCGAGGCCGAGGACCGCCTGGGCGGTCATACGCACACGCACGACATCGACTGCGGCGGCCGCCGCTACCCGATCGACAGCGGCTTCATCGTCTTCAACCACGCGCACTATCCGCTGCTCACCCGCCTGTTCGCCGAGCTCAACGTGGCGACGCAGCCGGCCGGCATGAGTTTCTCGGTGCGCAACGAGGCGACGGGCCTCGAGTACAACGCGACGCGCCTCGGCACACTCTTCTGCCAGCGCCGCAATCTCGTCTCGCCGCGCTTCCTCGGCATGTTGCGCGACCTGTTGCGCTTCTACCGGGAGGCGCCCGCCCTCCTCGGCGCGCCGGCACCCGGACCGACTCTCGGCGAATACCTCAGCGCCGCAGGCTACGGTGCCGCCTTCCGCGACGAGCACCTGGTGCCGATGGCGGCAGCGCTCTGGTCGGCGCCTCCCGGGGCAGTGCTGGGCTTTCCCGCGCAGTTCGTGGCCCGCTTCATGGCCAACCACGGCATGCTCACGCTGCGCGGACGGCCCGAGTGGCGCGCGGTGTGCGGCGGCTCGGCGAGCTACGTGCGGGCGCTGCGCGCGCGCTGGCGAGTGAGCGAGCGGCTCGCGTGTCCCGTGCACCGCGTACGGCGCGACTCCGCGGGCGTTACGCTCGAGAGCGCCGCGGGCAGCGAACGCTTCGACCAGGTGGTGCTTGCCTGTCACTCCGACCAGGCGCTCGCGCTGCTGCAGGACCCGAGCGATGCCGAGCGCGAGGTGCTCGGGGCCATGCCGTATCAGCCGAACGAAGTACTCCTGCACACCGACACGGCGGTGCTGCCGCGGAACCGACGCGCCTGGGCGGCCTGGAATGCGCTCGTGCCGCGCGAAGCCGGGGAGGCTTGCCGGGTGAGCTACTGCATGAATCTGCTGCAGGGCATCGCGAGTCCGGAGACATTCATCGTCACCCTGAATGGCGCGGACCGGGTGCGGCCGGAGACGGTGTTGCGGCGCATGGTCTACGCGCACCCGCTCTACAGTCCCGGTGCCGTGGCCGCGCGGCAGCGCCGCGCGGAGCTCCAGGGCCGGCGCCGGACGTGGTACGCGGGCGCCTACTGGGGCTGGGGCTTCCACGAGGATGGGTTGCACAGTGCCGTCGAGGTGTGCCGGGCGCTTGGGATCGCATGGGACGGCGCGCCGCGCGAGGCACCACCTCACGAGCCGTTGCCGCTCGCGGCGCGCGGGTTGGCGACATGAATCCTGCGCCGCTCGCAAGCGCCGTGTACGAGGGCTGGGTGCGCCACCGCCGCCACGCGCCGCATGCGCATGCCTTCCGTTACCGCATCGCGCAGCTCTACCTGGACCTCGCCGAGCTCGAGCAGCTCTTCAGGGACCGGTGGCTCTGGTCGGTAGGACGGCGCAATGTCGCCGAATTCCGCCGCAGCGACTTTCTCGGCCCGCCGGAGCTGCCCCTCGATGAGGCGGTGCGTACCCGGGTGGCGGCCGCCATCGGCCGGCGCCCCACGGGGCCGATCCGCCTGCTGACGCACTTGCGCTACTGCGGCTACAGCTTCAACCCGGTCTCCTTCTATTACTGCTACGCCGCGGGGGCCGGCGGCGCGCTCGAGTGCATCCTCGCCGAAATCACCAATACCCCCTGGCGCGAGCGGCACGCGTACGTGCTCGACGTCCGCGAGGCAACCGGTTCTGAGCGCACGCCCCGCTGGCACTTCGACAAGAGTTTCCACGTCTCGCCCTTCATGCCCATGCAGCGCCGCTATGCGTGGCGCTTCAGCACACCCGGCACGCAGCTGTGCGTGCACATGCAAGTCCTGCGCGAGCAGACGCTCGAGCTCGATGCGACGCTGCGGCTGCGGCGGCGGCCGCTCGATGCGGCCGCGCTGCGCCGCGTGCTGTGGCGTTATCCGCTGATGAGCCTGCAGGTGAGCGCGGCGATCTACTGGCAGGCGCTGCGGCTCGCGCTGAAGCGCAATCCCTTCTACGACCACCCCAAAGGCAAACCCGCACATGAGGCCTGAGCTCAGCATCCCGGCCGCTGCCGCACCGGCCGCGACTCACTCCCGTCTCGCCCGCGCGCTGCGCGCACGGCTGCTGCAGCAGCTTGGCGGGCTGGCGCACGGATACATCCTCATCGAGGACGCCGGCGGCCGCATCGGGCTCGGGGCGCCGGACGCCCCGCTGCGCGCCCGGCTCACGGTGCACGACGGCGCCTTCTACACCGCCGTCGCCGCGCGCGGCAGCGTCGGTGCCGCCGAGGCCTACAGGGACGGGCTCTGGTCCTGCGACGATCTCGTCGCGCTGGTGCGCATCCTGGTGCTGAATCGCGCCCTGCTCGATGCCCTGGAGGGGGGCGCGGCGCGGCTGGCCGGGTGGCTGCTGCGGGCCGCACACGCCCTGCGCCGCAATACCCTCGCCGGCAGCCGCCACAACATCGCCGCGCACTACGATCTCGGCAACGAGTTCTTCGCGCTGTTCCTCTCGCCGGATCTCATGTACTCGGCGGCGCTGTGGGAGAAGTCCGAGGACACGCTGGCGCAGGCCTCGGAGCGCAAGCTGGCACGCATCTGCGCACGACTCGCGCTGAGCGCGCGCGACCACGTGCTCGAAATCGGCACCGGCTGGGGCGGGTTCGCGCTCCATGCCGCCGCGCGCCACGGTTGCCGGGTGACGACCACGACGATCTCGCGCGAGCAGCAGCGCCTCGCACTCGAGCGGGTGCGCCGTGCGGGGCTCGAGGATCGCGTGACCGTGCTGCTCGAGGACTACCGCACGCTCACGGGCCGCTACGACAAGCTGGTCTCCATCGAGATGATCGAAGCCATCGGGGCGGACTACCTCGAGACCTACTTCGCGCAGCTCGGCCGTCTGCTCGCGCCCACCGGCCTTGCGCTGCTGCAGGCGATCACCATCGAGGACCATCGCTACACACGGGCTTTGAGGTCGGTGGACTTCATCAAGCAGCACATCTTTCCCGGCAGCTTCATCCCGTCCATCCAGGCGATGCTCAACGCCAAGGGGCGCGCCTGCGAGCTCGCGCTCGTGCACCTCGAGGATTTCGCGCTCTCCTACGCGCGCACCCTCGAGGCCTGGCGGCGGGCGTTCCTCGAGCGGCGCGCGCAGGTTCGGGCTCTCGGATTCGACGAGCGCTTCATCCGCATGTGGGAGTACTACCTCGCCTACTGCGAGGGGGGCTTCCGGGAGCGCTCGATCGGCGTCGCACAGCTGCTGTTCGCGGCACCGGGGTACCGCTGCGCCACGGCCGGGGGACTCGCCGCCGCATGAGCGCACTGGCCAACTTTCTCGGCTACCAGGCCGTATGGTTTGTCGCGGTCCTCGGGGCCGCCCGCGGGATCGCCTGGCCGGCGCTCGCCGCGCTGGCCGGCTTCGCCGCCTGGCAACTCGCGCTCTCGCGCGTGCGCGGTGCGGATCTGCGCCTGATGGTGCTGGCGCTGGTGCTCGGCGTGCTCCTCGATGGAGCGCTCAGCCTCACGGGCGTGCTGCGCTACGCCACACCGGCACCGGCGCTGCCATCGGGCGGCGCGCCGTTGTGGATCCTCGCTCTCTGGGGCGCTTTCGCGCTGACCCTCAACCACTCGCTCGGCTGGCTGCGGCAGCGACCGCTGCTGGCGCTGCTCCTCGGTGCCGCCGGCGGGCCGCTGGCCTACGCCGCGGCCGCCCGCCTGGCGGGCGCGGTGGCGTTCCGCGCACCGCGCGGCATCGCCGTGGCCGGGCTCGCGGCCGGCTGGGCGGTCGCGCTCTTCCTGCTCGCATGGGCCGCTTCCCGCTGGACCACGTCGTCGGGCCGCAACGCCGCGGTGCGTCCGTGAGCCCGCTCACCCTCCTCGCTCTGATCCTGGCGCTCGCCGTGCCGATGATGGCGCTCGGCTGGCGCTGGCAGCGCCGCCATGAGAACGCCGGCATCGTGGACGTTCTCTGGTCGGTCGGCCTCGGGTCGGCGGCCGTGCTGGCGGCACTGCTCGGTCGGGGTGCGGCGGCGCCACGCCTCCTGGTCGGCGTGTGCGGTGCGCTCTGGGGGCTGCGTCTCGCGCGGCATCTGTGGCAACGCGTGCGCGGCGAGCGTGAGGACGGCCGCTATCGGGCGCTGCGGGAGCACTGGGGCGGGGATCAGCGGAAGATCCTCGCTCTGTTCCAGTTTCAGGCACTGCTCGTGCCGCTGTTCTCGGTGCCCTTCGTCATCGCGGGCACCAACTCCACCGTACGGCCGCTGTGGCTGCTCGCCGGGACGGCCGTGTGGTGCCTCAGCGTCTGCGGGGAGTCGCTGGCGGATGGACAGCTCGCACGCTTCCGCGCCGATCCGGCCAACCACGGCCGCACCTGCCGCACCGGCTTGTGGCGCTATTCGCGCCACCCGAATTACTTCTTCGAGTGGCTGCACTGGTTCACATACGCGGCATTCGCGGTCGGCGCCCCGCACGGCTGGATCGCGCTCTCCGGGCCGCTCGTCATGTATCTCTTCCTGCGCTTCGTGAGCGGCATCCCCTACACCGAGGCCCAGGCGCTGCGCACGCGGGGCGAGGACTACCGCGATTACCAGCGCAGCACGCCGATGCTCTTTCCATGGCGGCCGCGGGCCGTCTCCCCGTCCCCTCCTCCACCGCAAGCCCTGTGAGCACCCTCATGACTCTTGCCGACAAGCCGCCGGCCCGGCCCGCCGACGAGCCTGCCGCCGGATTCCTCGGACTCGCCGAGCGCGCACTGGTACCCGATGCGCTCATCCGCCTCGGCATCCGACGCCTGTGCGCGAGGCGGCTGCGGGACGAGGCGGCCGGAGGCCCCGAGGCACAGGAGACGCGGCTGCAGCAAAGGCTCGCGCTGCTGCGCGAGGGTGCCCTGGCGCTGCATACCGAAGCCGCCAACCTCCAGCACTACGAGCTGCCGCCGGAGTTCTTCCAGCACTGCCTGGGGCCGAGGCTGAAGTACTCCTGCGCCTATTATCCCGACGGCGGCACGACGCTCGCGCAGGCCGAGGAGGCGATGCTCGAGCTCTACGGGGAGCGTGCCGGGCTCGCCGACGGTCAGGCGATCCTCGAGCTCGGCTGCGGCTGGGGCTCACTCACCCTGTGGATGGCGGCGCGCTATCCGCGCGCGCGCATCCTCGCGGTGTCGAACTCCGCCGCACAGCGCGCCTTCATCGAGGCGCGCTGCCGCGACGAGGGTCACTTCAACGTGCAGGTCGTCACCATGGACGTGAACCGCCTGGCGCTTCCCGCGGGGGAATTCGACCGCTGTGTCTCGGTCGAGATGTTCGAGCACATGCGCAACTACGAGACTTTGCTCGCGCGGATCGCCGGCTGGCTGAAGCCCGAAGGCAAGCTGTTCGTGCACGTGTTCGCTCATCGTACGCGGCTGTACCTGTTCGAGACGCAGGGCGCGGACAACTGGATGGGAAGACACTTCTTCACCGGCGGCCTCATGCCGGCCGCGGACACGCTGCTGTGGTTCAGTCGCGATCTTGTCTGTGAGCGGCGCTGGCTGATCGATGGCCGGCACTATGCGCGTACGGCGAATGACTGGCTGCGGCAGCAGGACGCGAACCGCGATCGGCTGCGCGAAATCCTCACGGCCACTTACGGACCGGCCGGCGCGCGCCTCTGGCAGCAGCGCTGGCGCATGTTCTGGATGGCCTGTGCCGAGACCTTCGGCTACCGCGAGGGCTCCGAATGGCTGGTCGCCCACTATCTGCTCGCCCGCGCCCCGTGAGAGATCATTCGCCCCATTCCGGAAACGCCTCGAGCGCGTCGAGGACGTTGTGGATGACGTCGGTGTGGGCGTCCTCCTGCCAGCCGCCGGGGCCCGGGTGCTTGAAGAGGTCGCGCGGGCGGCCCGCCTCGTCGATCGAATAGAGCGTGAAGTTGAGCGCCTGACGCGCTTCGCCCTCGAGCGCGGCTGACCCCACGGCCTTCGCGTACAGCGCGAGCACCGCGCCATAGGTGGAGTTCACGCCGCCCCAGGCGTCGTGGTCCTCGTCCTGCTCGTGGCACACGCGCACGCCGAACTCCAGGTGCGTGAAGTTGGCGCGCACGAACTCGATCAGCGTGCCGGCATCCGCGCGCCAGCGCGGATCGAGCGCGGCGCGCTCCTCCAGCAGGTAACGCGCGAGGTTGAGCGGTGCCCAGGCGGTGCGGTTGGCGGGCGACTCGTGATCCTCGAAGAACTGCGCGAACAGCGCACCGTCGGCGGCGGCACTCGGAATCTGCCAGCGCTCGATCCAGCTCCACAGGGCGCGCCGCGGCGCGGCGAATTCGCGGTAGCCGTGGCGCTCGAGCGCCGCGTAGAGCCGCAGGATGTAGCTCATGTTGCCCGACACCGGGCCGCGCGGCGCACCGCTGCGATAGTCGGCGCGAAACGGCCACGGCGTATGGGCCTCATCGCCCGGCTGCTGGTTGCGCGCGAGCACGCGGGCGTTCTGCAGCGCCTGCGCGAGGTAGCGCCGCTCCCCGCTCGCCTCGAAGAGCCGCACGAGCGCGTAGCCCGCGATGCCGCCCTTGTCCGGCTCGATCTCGTAAGGGCGATCGCTCTGCGAGCCGGAATCCGCCGCGAGCGGAAACTCCCCGCGCGTGCCCGTCGAGCGGGTGAAGCGCGGATAGGCTCCGCCGTCGGGCGTCAGCGTCTCGCGGGTGAGGTAGTCGCCCATCGCGCGCGCCGTCCCGAGGTAGGCGCGCTCGTGGGTGCGCGTGTACATCTTGAGATAGGACACGATCCCTAAGCCGTTCTGCGTCGCCGGGATGGTGTCGCGGCGGCTTGAGTCGGGCGACCAGTTGCCATCGAGGAAGGTCTCGCTGACAAAGAGCGGATAGCCGTGTGCGGACGGACACTGCCGGTAGAAGCGCATCTCGCGCTCGAGCGCCCTGCGCCATGAGATCCAGGGCAGCAACCGGCCGCTCGCGTCGAAGCGAAGCACATGGTCCGCGATGCGCGGCGGCGCCGGCGGCGGCGCGGGCGGCGTCTGGGCGGGCGTGCCCCGGGCCATCCCCAGCGCGGCGCACAGCAAGGCGAGCGGCAGCACCCTCGCGCGCATGCTCAACGGCTCATGGGTTGTACGGCCTGATCGGCCGCGGCGGCGCGGCGACGCGCGTCGCGCCGGGGCCGAACGCATGCCGCAGGTACACCCCGATCGAGGTCGGGTGATAGTAGTCGGTGCGGTCGATGTCGAAGAGCACTCCCACCACCAGCGCCTGCGTCAGCTGCCGCTCGGCGGCGGCGTAGGCGGAGAACCCGAGGCCGTTGCTGCGATAGCCGGCGAAATACGGCGAGCTGTACCCGGGGGGCAGTGCCGCGTGCGCCGCCTCCTGCTGGAGCGTGGCGTCGTCGGGATAGAAGGCGATGCTGCTCACCTCGCTCAGGGTATACGACACCGCGGCGCGCATCCGGTACGACCAGCCCGCGCACGCGCCGGTGACTTCGATGGGCGTCGCGAGACTCACATAGGACTGCGGACTGTAATAGCCGCCGCTGCCGAAGGTGTAATTCGAGAGATTGCGCGAGTAGTTCCAGTAATCGAGCGTCACGCCGGCATCGGCCCGGATGGCGGGCGCGGCGAAGAGTTTCCAGCTGCCGCCGAGGTGCGCCGCGGCGAGCTGGTTGTCCGGCACGCGTGTGCCCGTGATCTCCTCGAAGCGCACGCTCCCCGAGACGCCGTAATTCTCGCGATAGACGCCGAAGCCCGCGTAGGGGCCGGTCTCGACGATGCCGCCCCAGGCCGTGCCGGTCACCGGATCCCGGAGCCCCGCGTAGGAGAGCTCGCTCGAGGTCACCGCGCGGCGCGCGACCCCGAGCGTCAGGCTCAGCGAGCGGTAGTCCGGAGTCCACTCGAGCCCGCCGACCACGTTCGGCAGCAGAAATCCGAGCGGCGTCGTGCCGATGTCGGCGGTCAGGGAGCGGCTCTCGTAACCGACCGCCGGACTCAGGCCCGTCTCACTCTCGCGCCTCTCGCGCACGGTCGCCGTGGGCCCGGCGAGCGCGAGGGTGCCGAGGAGCGGCGTGGAGCCCGCATCGAAGCGCCCGGCGTCGAGCCATACGGCATCGGCACGCGCGACGATCCGCGAGCCGTCCGCGCGCGCGAGCACCCAGGAGCTCGGCAGCGTCACGAGATCGAGCTGCGACATGCCGGGGTCTCCGGGCTGATGCCAGCCGATGAGTCCCGCCGTCACGCCAGACTGCAGGCGCTCCGCGGCGTCCTCGCTGGCACGGCGCGCGGCGAGCGCGTCGGGTCCGGTACTGAGGGCGGCCGCACGCGTGAAATAATCCTCAGCCTGCCGCAGGTGCCGCTGCGCAAGCTCGGCGCGCCCCGCGAGCATCAGCACGTCGGCGCGCGGCCCCGGCACGGCGAGCAGCGGCGCCAGAGTCTGCAGCGCGCGTGCGGCGTAGCCGAGGCCGAGCTCGCGCCGCGCGAGGCTCAACGCGAGCTCCGGGTCGGTCAGCGGCGCGCGTGCCTCGACCGCCGCGAGCTGCAGCCGTGCCACCGCGGCATCCCCGCAATCCGTGAGCGCGCGCACGTAGGAAAGCCGGGTGTCGAGATCGTCGGGGTCCTCGGCGACCAGTGCCGCCAGACGGTCGCGCGCCTTGCGCGGCTCGCCGGCGGCGAGCTCGAGCTCCGCCCGCGCCACGCGCAGCTGCCGGTCCCCGGGCTCGGACGCGAGCAGCGCATCGAGCCGCCGCGCGGCCTCGACGTAGCTTTTGCGCTGCGCGAGGGCGCGGATCTCGCGCAAGCTGAGCGCACGTCTCAACCGGCCGACCTCGGCGCGCTCGTCGCTCCCGAGCTGCGGCAGGACATCGAGCCGATCGAGCACCGGGTGCAGCCGTGCATCGTCCTCGGCGCTGCCGAGGACGCCCGCCCAGCCGAGGAGCACGTGCGGATCCTTGCCGCCATCGCCGGCGAGCCAGGGCTCGACCAGCGCCAGACCGTGCGCCCGGTCGCCGAGCCCGATCCACGAGTACGCGAGCTCGCGCGCCCGGTCGAAGCTGCGGGAAGCCGCGGGCTGCGCCGCGAGCAGCGCGGCCCGCGCGCCGGCCAGGTCGCCCGCGGCCTGCAGCCGCCGGGCCGCGGCGCGTGCCGTCGCGACCTGCATCCGGTCGTGCAGCGCATTCATGTCATCGCTGCGGCGCGCGGCGTCGACGCGGTCGATCGCGGCCAAAGCCTCCGGGTACGCCTCGAGCTGCGCGAGATAGAGCGCCTGCGCGTAGCGCATGTCGGGTGAGTCGGGAGCCGCCCGCACGCCCTCATCCAGGAGGTCGCGGCCCCGGTCGGCGGCGCCCCGCTCCCGGTAACGGCCGGCGAGGCGATAGCGCAGCCACGGATCCTGCGGCGCGAGCGCCACCGCCGCCTCGAGATCGGCGACCGCGGCTTCACCCTGTCCGGCGGCGGCCTCGGCGGCTGCGCGCCGCTCGAGCGCGCCCGCGAGCAGCGCATCGCGCGACGGCGCGGTCCACTTCGCCGACAGCGGCCGCCCGTGCAGCAGCTCCAGGGCCTCGGCGGTGTTCCCCTGCGCGATGAGCCGCCGCACGCGCGTCTCGAAGAGCCAGGAGGATTGCGGGTCGAGCTGCGCCGCGCTCGCGAGCAGCTCGTCCGCCTCGCCGGAAAGCCCCTCGGCATCGAGAGCCTTCGCGATGGCGATTGCGGATTCGTATTGACCACGCTCGAAGGCGAGCGCGGCGCGCAGCTCCGCCGCCGCCGGCTGCGGCCGTCCGGCCGCCAGCGTGGCGCGGCTGCGCTCGAGCCAGGCGCGTACCGCCGCACGCGCGGCCGGCGGCACCGTGCCGGCGGAGAGATGCGCGGCCACCCGCCGCTGCAGCGCCGGCAGCGCTTGGGCCGCGGTGGCGGCGGACTCGAGCCGCCGCTCCTCGCGCAGCAGCTGCTGCTCGCTGCGCAGGGTGGCGATCTGCGTGTCCTGCGGATTGCGGCTGAGATAGGCATCGAGCACCGCAACGGGGGCCTGCTCGGGACCGAGGCGGCCGAGTCCCGCGGCGAGCGCCCGGTCGACGTCGTCGTGGCGGACGTCGTCGCGCCGGATGAGCTCATCGAGGAGCGTCACGCCCTCGAGTGCTGTCTCGGTGTTCCGCACCAGCAGCTGCGCCAGCGCGAGCCGGTAGCGCGGGTCGCGAGGATGGCCGGCCAGCAGCCGCTCGAGTCCCGCGCGTGCCGCCGCGAAGCCGCCTGGGCGATGCGCGAGCAGCTGGAAGTACTCGATGCCGAGCATCCCGCCCGGCGCGCCGTGGGGGAACAGGCGCGCGAGCTGCGCCTGCATCTCGGAGGTGCGGTTGATCTCGGCCAGGCGGCGGATGGAGGCGAAGGCGAGGCGGTCGCGGGTGGCGACGCGCACCTCGGCGGCGAAGTCGCGCGCGGCGGCGGAGCGGGGAAAGCGTCGCTCGAGCTCGCTCTCGATGTCGGCCGCGGCCGGTAAGTCATTCAGCCGCAGATCGAGCTCGCCGAGCTCGAGCAGCGGCTCGGGAATGTCGGGCCGCGCCGCCACGAGTTTCTTCAGCGCGAGCTGCGCGAGGTCGCCGCGCTCGTGCGCCTCCCAGAAGCGCGCGTTGTGCAGCAGCTGCTCGTCGGCCGGCGGCAGGGCGGGCGCAGTGGCAGCGGCCGCGGCCGCCCACCCCGCCAGCGCCGCGGCCGCGATCAGTCGCCGTGGCACGAGCCGTTCCATGGCAGGCGCAGATTCCCGTGCTGATCGAAGCGATAGCGCTGATCGAGCCAGCCGAGTCCGAAGAGGGTGAGCGCGTCGTTGTAGTAATGCCGGTTGTCGCGCAGCGCCTGCGCCCGCAGGCGCTCGCGGGTTTTCCCGACGGCCTCATCGAGCCCGAAGTGCGCGAGCAGCGGCAGCAGCGCCGCGAGGAAACCGAACGGTGCCTCGCCATGCGCCTCGAGTGTCAGGGTGTCGATCGATTCGGGCGCGGCAGCGCGCGCCGCGGCGCGTGCCATCGGCTCGAGCTGCCGCTGCAGGCTCTTCGCCAGGGGATCGTCCGCGGGCAGCATCCCGGCCCACAGGTACACGCGGATGGCGTTATAGCTGCCGGCGCCGTGCGTCGCGGGGTCCGCCGCGAACCCCTGGCCGTCCCGGTAGAGCACCCAGTCGGCCGCGTAGCCGCGCGGCGCGGAGCCCTGGATCACCCGGCTCGAGGACTCGAGTACCTGACTCCAGAGCGCCGCCTCGCCGCTTTGCTGCAACCCCCGCAGCACCTCGATCGGCAGGTAGCTCGCGTTCAGCCGCCAGGCCCCGTGCGACACGAAGCCGCGCGGCCCGGGCAGCACGGTCGCGCCGAGACCCGGGACGAGCGCCACCTCATCGCGCAGGACGAGCACCGTCATGGCGTGCGCGGCGGCGGTGTAGGCAGCGTTGTGCCACAGCCGACCCGCCTGCGCGAGCGCGTAGCTCATCCACAGGTCCGCGTCGGAGGCCGGGTTGCGATCGAGCACGGTCCAGCGGCCATCGCCCGCGCGTCCCCAGCGCCAGGCGGGCAGCACGTGTGCCGGATCGCCCGCCGACAGATTGTCGGCCGTCCACGCGAGAATGCGCGCGAAGGCCGCCGGATCGTCGGCGACCAGCGCGAAGGTCAGTGCGTAGGCCTGACCCTCCGAGACCGTCGCCGCCTCCGGGGTACTGGCATCGACCACGCGGCCGTCGTCACTGAGATAGAGCCGCTTGAACGCCTGCCACTCGGGCCAGGGCGCGCAAGCCGCAGGCGCCGCGGCCTGCTCCGCACCGGCCTGCGCGGCACCGGCGAGAAATGCGGCCGCACACAGCAGCCCACGGGCGCGGCGCGCGCGCATGGCTCACTTCCCCTGGCCTTCCAGGCGCCGCTGCACGCGCCGCTCGAGCGCGCCGTAGACGAGGAGTCCGGCCGCAACCGCGATGGCGAGCGCGAGCAGGATGAGGAGCCAGGCATGCTGCGAGAAGTGGAACCAGAACCACTGCCAGAAGGGAAGCGACCCGACGTAGTAAAGGCCCGCGCCCTCGAAGCTCTGTACCGCATCGTTGCGGATCACGGCGAGCCCGCCGCGGATGAGCGGCACCCGCGCGTTGTCATCGAGCGCCGCCACCAGCGCGTGCGCGGCGGCCGCATCGCGCCCGAGCAGGGCGACGACGCTGCGCCCGCCGCCGAGCGGGGACTCGAAGCCGACCAGCGCGGCGAGCGCGCCCGCCGCCTGGACCTCGACGTGCGGCGGCTCGTGCGCACCGCTGTCGGCGGGGAGCGGCGCGCCGGCCATGCGCGTCGCGGGTGCGAGCGCGCGATAGTCGCGCCCGAGCTGCGTCAGGGTGAGCGGCAGGTCCTTCTGCCATTGCTGCAGGAGTCCCTCCGCACCGCTGCCGGAGAGGATCAGCAGATCGAGGTCGCGCGCGGCGAGCGCCTCCCTGACGTCGAGCACCTGGAAAGCGAGCGCGGTCGCGCCGGTCTGCCGGCCCATGCGCCCGAGGAGGAAATACATCTCCTCGAGGGCGGCGGCATCGCCGGCGTCCGGCAGCACGAAGGCGGTCTCGGCGAGGTCGGCGTAGCGGGTGAAGGGGAAGCCGGAGTTGGCGAACAGCGCGAGGTTCGGCAGCGCCGTGTAATGTGCGAAGCCCGAAATGTCGACGGTCGAGTCCGGATCGATCGCCTCGCGGGTGTTGTCGATGAACACCTGCTTGCAGTTCGCCTCGCGATGAAAGTCCATCGAGAACTGAAACACCATGCGATTGTCGCTCGCGAGCTGAAACGCCGGGATGAGGATGCCGCGGCTCTGCCGCGCGCTGTCGCTCTGCAGCAGCGGCACCAGCAGCCGTCCGCTCGACTCGGCCTCGGTCTCCGGCAGCAGCCGGTAGGAGCGCAGCAGCTGGTCGTTGATCGACACCGTGAGCACCGAGTTGTCGCGCTCGGCGGGCGCGGTGTAGCGGTAGTGCACGTCCACCGGCACGCCCGACTTGTTCCAGGTGAAAAGATCCGGCGGCAGGCGCAGGTTCACCGCCATCGGCTGCGGCGCGACGCCCTGCCCCTCGAGCTGCCCGGGGCCGTCGATCAGCTCGCCGAGCCGCACCGGCCGGTCGCTCCGCAGCCAGCGCGGCGCATCGTAGGCGGCGCGGCGCCGGTAGCTGACGGCCTCGACGGTGGCCGAGCTGCCGCTCAGCACCGGATTGCCGAGCACCAGCCCCTCGACGGCCTGTCGCAGCTGCGCCTCGTCCCTGCCCTGAAAGACCAGCAGTTTCACGGTGGAGTCGGCGGGATTGTCGACCACGCTGACGGTCGGCACCGTGACCGCCGCCAGCGTCAGTCCGGCGGGGCGCGAGTCGTTGGTCGCGAACACGAGCGCGTGGCGGGCCGGGAGCGCATCGAAGCTCACCGGGAAACGCGCACCGCGGTAATCGGCCAGCATGCCGAACCAGGAAGCGGCAACCCCGGCCGAGCGCAGCACGCCGCGCGGGGCGTGTGCGGCGAGCACGATCGGCAGCACCAGCTCGCGGTTGTCGTGCGCATCGAAGAACGGTGCCGGGAGCAGCGCGAGCTCGTCGCGCAGCTCGAGCGGGCGCACCTCGAGCGTCACGTCGCTTTCGTCGCTCACCTTCACCCACAGCGAGGAGTGCTGCGGGTCCTCGCACGCCGTGGTGTAGTGCCCGATGAAATCGAGCTGGATGTGGTTGTAGTCGCTGAAGTAGCGCGGATCGAGCGGGATCGCGCGCTCCACCGGATGGCCGGCGTCGGCCCGGGTGAGCGGCACGGCCGCGACCGTCTGGTTGTTGAGCGTGACGCGGATGTGGGACAGGTCCTGCAGCAGCGCCGGGGATGCCGTGAGCAGCAGGTGCAGCGTCCCACCGCTCACCAGCTGATCGGCGCGGATGCCGAAGTTCACCGCGCCGGTCGCGGTCACGCCCTCGAGCGTCATGGCGCCCGCGCCGAGCTGCGCGAACGTGGCGCGAACCTCCCGGACGGGCGGCCCCTGCGATGCGGCGGGCTGAGCGGCTTGCCCCACGCTTCCCAGCGCGAGCGACAGGAGAGAGGCCGCGAGCCCGCCCGATCTCGACTTCACCGTATCCATGGCCCTGAGTCCCGGTCTCCGCGCAAAATCTTAAGCTGGCCAAAGGTTTACCATAGCCGCGCGGCGCCCCGCCCAGATTAATTCAAAAAACTGCCAAGCACCGCACGTTTGCCGGGGGACCGGGAAGGACAATAAACCCCGCCATGATGGATACGACCCAGACCCTGCGGCTGCGCATACCGCCGATGCTGACGCCCCCGGGCCGGCCGCTACAGGTCGGCTGGGCGCAGGAGTTCGGGCGCTGGGTGTGGCACCTGTTCGTGCTGCCGCCCGATGCCGCGCGGCCCTGGCCGCGCTGGGTGCAGCGGTTGTTCCGGCCGCTCACGGCGAGACTCGCCGCCGAGCTCGGCGTTCCCAACGTGCGCAGCGTGCGCGCCTGGGTGCTGCACCTGCTCCTCACCGACCCGCCGAGGGGCTCGTGGTCGGACCCGGAGAAGTACGGCGCGCCGCGGCCGGTCGCTTCGCTGCGCGCGCTGCTGCATCATCCGATCGCGCCGCGCATCGCCCCGCTCCTCTACGGGCTCGCGGCGCGTCTGGAGCACTACTCCGCGGCACTCGCGCGCTGGTACGCCGCCGCCGGCCGCTCCACGCGGGCCGCGCTCGGCATCGGCGCGCTCGCGGTGTTCGTGCTCATCGCGTCGACTCCTCTCGATGCCGGACCGCAGCTGGCGCTGCTCACGCTCATGTGGCTGCTCACGCTCCTGGTGCGCCAGCTCCCGGGCTACGGGCCGGGACTGATCCTCATCACCTTCTCGATCGTCGCCTCCTCGCGCTATATCTGGTGGCGCTGCACCCACAGCATGGATCTGGCGAACGGCTACGAGACCTTCTGCGGCGCGGGGCTGCTCGCCGCGGAGTGCTACACCTGGCTCATCATGGTGCTCGGCTACGTGCAGAACGCCCGTCCGCTGCGCCGCCGGACGCACCGGCTGCCGCGCGAGCGCGCCGAGTGGCCGAGCGTGGATGTGTACGTGCCCACCTACAACGAGCCGCTCGAAGTGGTGCGCCCGACGGTGCTCGCCGCGCTCAATCTCGATTGGCCGGCCGACCGCCTGCGCGTCTACATACTCGATGACGGGCGCCGGCCGGCGTTCCGGGAATTCGCCGCCGCCTGCGGCGCCGGCTACCTGATCCGCGCCGATAACGCCCACGCCAAGGCCGGCAATCTCAATCACGCCCTCGGCGTCACGCGCGGGGAGTTCGTCGCGATCTTCGACTGCGACCACGTCCCGGTGCGCACCTTCCTCACCGCCACCATGGGCTGGTTCCTGAAGGACCCGCGCTGCGCGATGCTGCAGACCCCGCACCATTTCTTCTCGCCGGATCCCTTCGAGCGCAACCTCGGCACCTTCCGCCGCGTACCGAACGAGGGACGGCTCTTCTACGGCCTGATCCAGGACTGCAACGACCTGTGGAATGCCGCCTTCTTCTGCGGCTCGTGCGCGGTGCTCAGGCGCGGCCCGTTGCAGGAGATCGGCGGCATCGCCGTCGAGACGGTGACCGAGGATGCGCACACCGCGCTCAAGCTCCACCGGCGCGGCTACAACACGGCCTACCTGCGCGAGGTGCTCGCCGGGGGACTCGCCACCGAGAGCCTCTCGGGACACATCGGGCAGCGCATCCGCTGGGCGCGCGGCATGGCGCAGATCTTCCGCCTCGACAATCCCTTCCTCGGCGCGGGCCTGAGCCCGCTGCAGCGGCTGTGCTATGGCAACGCGATGCTGCATTTCTTCTCGGGCCTGCCGCGGCTCGTGTTCCTCACCGCCCCGCTCGCCTACCTCTATTTCCAGTTCCACATCATCAACGCCGCGGCGACCACCATCGCGCTCTACGCCGTGCCGCACCTGGTGCAGTCGAGTCTCGCCAACTCCCACATCCAGGGACGTTTCCGCCACTCGTTCTGGAACGAAGCCTACGAAGCGGTGCTCTCCTGGTACATCGCGCTGCCGACGACGGTGGCGCTGTTCGCGCCCCACCGCGGCAAGTTCAACGTCACCGCCAAGGGAGGGCTGGTCGAGCGCGACTTCTTCGACTGGCGCATCTCGCTTCCCTACCTGGTGCTCGTGGTGCTCAACATCGGCGGCGCGCTGCTCGCGGTCCCGCGCCTGCTCTTCTGGAATTCGTACGAAGCCGACACGGTGGCGCTCAACCTCATCTGGACCCTCTTCAACATCGTCATGCTGGGCGCCGTACTGGGTGTGGCCGCCGAGACGCGCCAGGTGCGCTCGACGCCGCGCGTGCCCAAGCGCATGCCGGCGACGCTGCACCTCGCCCACGGCGGCTGGGTCGCCTGCGAGACCACCGATTTCGCCATGGGCGGCGTCGGGCTCAAGCTCAAAGTGCCGGCCGCCTCGCTCAACATCGGCGACCGGCTGCGCGTCACGCTCACAGCCGACGACGGGCCGCACGACTTCCCCGTGCGGGTTGCCACGGTGCGCGATGAGCACGTCGGCCTGCTGCTCGAGGAGCTCGACATTGCGCAGCAGCGCGCCTACGTACGCTGCACCTTCGGCGCGCGCGACGCCTGGCGCGACTGGGACAGCGGCATCGCCGAGGACAAGCCGCTCGCGAGCTTCGCCGAGGTGTTCTCCTTCGGCGCGACCGGCTACGTGCGCCTGGTGGAGAGTCTGTACAACAAGGCGGGCGCCTGGCTGCTCAGCGGGCGCCTCGCGGGCGCCCGCTGAGCTCACGCACCATGGGTCTGTGGAGCGCCTATTTCCTCGCCAAGCTCGCGCTGTACGCGCTCGGCTACCTGGATTTCAGCCCGTGGCTGAATCTCGGGCTCGCGGTGCTCGCCGCGCTCCCGCCGGGCAACGCGCGCCAGCGGCTCGCCAAGAACCTGATCACCGTGCCCCTCGGGGTGCTGCTCCTCTATCACGACTCCTGGCTCCCGCCGCTGCCGCAGGCGCTCGCCGGCCTGAGGAACCTCAGCACCTTCAGCCCCGCCTACCTGCTGGAGCTCGCCGGGCGGCTGCTCAGCTGGCGGCTGCTGCTCGGCGCGCTGGCGCTCGCGGTGCTGTACTCGCTGGCACGGCGCAAGCTGCGGCTGAGCACCTTCGTGTTCCTCGGCATTCTCGCCGCGATGCTCGCCCCGGCGGCGCGGCACTGGGCCGCGGTGGCATCGCCGGCGCAGTCCGCGGGCGCCGCGCCGGTGGCGCACGAGGACGTCGACCTCGAGCCCGCAGCGCTCGATGCGCGCCTGGCCGAGTTCTACGCGCAGCAGAAGCAGGTCCGGATCCGCTTCGCCCACCCGGCGTCCGACGATCCGGCCTTCGACATCCTCATTCTGCACATCTGCTCGCTCTCCTGGGATGACCTGAAGACGCTCAAGGCCGGCGCCGACGGCCTGTTCGCCCGCTTCGACGTGGTGCTGACAAATTTCTCCTCCGGTGCGAGCTACAGCGGACCGGCGGCCATCCGCCTGCTGCGCGGCAGCTGCGGCGCGACGCCCGAAGCGCGCCTCTACGACCCGGCGGGCGAGGGTTGCCTGGTCGTCAACGGGCTCGAGGCGGCGGGCTTCGAGCCCCAATGGGCCATGAACCACGACGGCCACTTCGGCAATTTCTTCGCCGACGTGCGCGATCGCGGCGGCCTCGCCGTGCCGCTCGCAGACAATGCCGGTGCGGTGCCCGCGCAGTCGGCTTTCGACGGCACGCCGGTGTACGGCGACTACTCGGTGCTGTCGCGCTGGTGGGCGAAGCGCCTGGCGGACAAGTCGCCGCGGGTGGTTCTCTACTACAACAGCATCAGTCTGCACGACGGCAACCGCGTGCTGGGCGGCGCCGACTCCTCCTACGGCGCGCGCTTCGCGAACCTCGCCACCGACATCGCCCGCTTCCTCGAGCTGCTGCGCGCTTCCGGCCGTCACGCGGTCGTGGTGCTGATCGCCGAGCACGGCGCGGCCCTCAACGGCGATCGCCGGCAGATCCCGGGACTGCGCGAGATCCCGACCGCGGCGATCGCCCGCGTGCCGGTTGCGATCGCGCTCGTCAATGCGCCGCGCAGCGCCGCGCTCGCGCAGAGCCGCGTGGACGCGCCGACGAGCTACCCGGCGCTGAACGAGATGCTGTCGCGCTTCATCGGCCACAACCCCTACGCCGCGCCGGTCGCGGGCTTCGGCGATTACGTCGAGACGCTGCCGCAGACGCCGTTCGTCGCCGAGAACAACGGCGCGACGGTCATCGAGGCCGGCGCGCACTTCATGCTGCGATCGCCGGACGGCACCTGGTCGAGTCTCGACGGCATCGGGTCGCGCTGAGCGGCTCGCCTATGTAAAACGCGCGCGCGCCGCGCGCGCATTAAGTGAAGCGGCGCGCGAGGTTGTTGCGGGATCGCGCGACAGTGCCCCGCATGCTGCACACGCACACGCGGCGCGCTCCCTGCAATTCGTGGTCTCCTGTGATCTACTCCATGGAACCCCGGGGAGCCGGGGCGCGACACTGACCCGCAAGCCGAATCTCTCCTTGGGGGGGTCTCTCCGTGGTACTGACGACAGTCGGATACCTGCTTCTCGTACTGTGCGGACTCTCGGTGTGCCTGTTCTGCTGGCTCACCTACGCGAGCCTCACCGGGGCCGCGCGCCCGCGCGGGCGCACGAGCGCGGATCGCTTCGAGCACGCGACCGGCGATCTCTCGGCGCGCATCATCGGCGCCGGCAGCGCCTAGCCACGCTCGCGCCTTCAGGCGCCCTCAGGCTGCCTTGGCGGAATTGCCGCCGAGCGCCGCCTTGAAGAGCGCCAGCATGCGGCTCCAGGCCTTCTCGGCCTGCGCGTCGTTGTAGACGCGCGAGTCGGGCGGGCACCAGCCGTGCAGCGCCCCGGCATACACCTCGACCTCGGCGGGCACCCGGGCCTTCTCGAAGGCCGCGCGCAGCACCGTCTTCTGCTCGGGCTGACGCTGATCGTCGTTGGAGGCGATCGCGACCAGGAACTGCGCCTTCACCTTGGGGATGAGGAGGTGCGGGCTGTCCGGCTTGTCGGTCACCATGCCGCCACCGTGGAACGAGGCGCCGGCGCCGATGCGCTGCGGCAGTGCCGCCGCGGTGCGCAGCGTATAAGGACCGCTCATGCAGTAGCCCATGGTGCCCATGCGGCGCTTGCGGTCGACCGAGGGCTGCGCGTCGAGCCAGCCGGTGAAGGCTTTGGCGTCCGTGACCACGGTGTCAGGGCTCAGGCTTCCCATGAGCGCCATGAGGGCAGCGCGCGTCGGCTTGTCGTTGAAGTCGGGATTCTCGGGTGCAGTGGGCGCGCGCTGGGTGCGGTAGAAGGGATTCACGACCAGCACCGAGTAGCCCGCCTCGGCGAGGCGCCGGCCCATGTGCCGGAACGCGGGCCGCAGGCCGAAAATATCCGGCCACATCAGTACCCCGGGGTACACGCCCTCGGCCGGATGCGCGCAGTAGGCGTCCGCCGTGCCGTCCGGCGTCCTGATCTCGACCTCGCTCTCCTCGATCCAGCCGGCGCTCGATACCGCCGGCAGCATGGACACGACCCCGGCGCCGAGCGTGAAGGCGCCGAAGCGCCGCCGGGACATTTGCGTCGACTTCAGCTGATACTCGATCATGTCGTCCATCGAATCGCTGTCGCACATGGATGCTCTCCGCACGCGGGCCGGACGCGCAGTATATCCCTCCGCGACAGCAGGCCATGGCGGCCACTGACGCCGTCGTCCCGGACGCGGCTTCCCGGCGGCTGCTGCCGTGGCTGGTGGCGGTCGCCTTCTTCATGCAGGCGCTCGACACCACCATTCTCAACACGGCCGTTCCCGGCATCGCGCACGCGCTCGGGGTCGCGCCGCTCAGCATGAAGGCGGTGCTCGCGAGCTACACGCTCAGTCTCGCGGTCTTCATCCCGATCAGCGGCTGGATGGCGAACCGCTTCGGTACGCGCCGCGTGTTCGCGGGCGCGATCGCGCTGTTCACGCTCGGCTCGCTCCTGTGCGGCGTGGCGCGCAACATCCACTGGCTGGTGGCATTCCGCATTCTGCAGGGCTGCGGCGGCGCCATGATGGTGCCGGTCGGGCGGCTCACCCTGGTGCGCACGTTCGGCAAGTCGGAGCTGGTGCGCGCCATGAGCTTCGTCGCGGTGCCGGGGCTCTTAGGTCCGCTGTTCGGCCCGATCGCCGGCGGCCTCATCACCGGCTACGTGCACTGGAGCGTCATCTTCTTCATCAACGTCCCGGTCGGGATGGCGGGCCTCTATCTCATCCGCCGCTACCTGCCGGATTTCCGCGAGACCGACACCCCGCGCCTCGATCTCGCCGGGCTGGTGCTGTTCGGTGCCGGGATCGCGCTGCTTTCCTACGTGCTCGAGGTGTTCGGCGAGCACTCGCTGAGCGCGGCCGCGATCCTCGGGCTGCTGGCGCTGTCGCTCGCGCTGCTCGCCGGCTACGGCCTGCACGCCACGCGCACGCTGCACCCGCTGCTCAACCTCGCCCTGTTCCGCATCCGCACGTTCCGCGCGGCGGTGAGCGGCGGCTTCCTCACGCGCATCAGCATCAGCGGCATCCCCTTCCTGCTGCCGCTGCTCTTCCAGGTGGGACTCGATTACACGCCGATCCAGTCGGGGCTGCTCCTGATGCCGCAGGCCTTCGCCGCGATGAGCCTCAAGATGATCATGCCGCGCATCCTCGCGCGCTTCGGCTACCGCGCGGTGCTGGTCTCCAACACGCTGATGCTCGGCGTCCTGATCCTGCTGTTCGCCACCATCGGCGCGGCCACCCCGGTGTGGCTCATCGTGCTGCAGGTATTCGCCTTCGGCCTGTTCTCCTCGCTGCAGTACACCAGCATGAACACCCTGGTGTACGCGGATGTGAACCCGGAGGCGGCGAGCGATGCCAGCACCATCGCGAGCACCGGCCAGCAGCTCTCGATCAGCTTCGCGGTGGCGACGGCCTCACTGGTCACGGCGCTGTTCGTGCCCGACCGCTTCCACACCGCGCCCGCCGAGCTGCTGCACGGCATCCACGAGGGCCTGGTGGTGCTCGGGCTCGCCACCTGCGCTGCGACGCTGGTGTTCCGCGGACTGAGGCGCGACGACGGCAGCGCCGTCAGCCGCCATCGCAGCGCCGCGCCGGCAGCCTGAGCGCGCGCGGCGGGCGCCGCTTTACGGACGCCGCAAACAACGGCGCCGCCCGCAGGCGGCGCTGGCGATCCGGCGCGGAGCGTTCAGCTCAGGGCAGCGGGCGCGCCCGGCGGTCACCGACCACCATGGCGAGGTATCCGAGCACCAATGCCAACGTCACGCCGATCTCGATCGCGAATAACACTTCCATGCCTGAACTCCTTGGGTCTGTCAGCCGGTCGATTGTAGGGCGCGGCGCGCGGCGCGGCGTCCATCGGACGGAAGCTCGAGCGTATGTATTTCGGTAGAGTGCACAGCGCACATTCGGCCGTGGTGCAGCGCGCTGGCGCGGCGGCACCGGCTTTGGTAAGAGTGAATCGATAGCGAGCTCACGGAGTTGTGATCCGTGCACGGATTTGCAGGAGCATCGCGGGGGCAGCGCGCCGTGACGGCCGCGCTGCTCCTCATGGGCTGCGCTGCGGCGGGGCGTGCGGCGGCCACCTGCGAGCTCGGCCGCTTCGATCTGCCGGTTACGATGCAGGGCCGCTGGGCCATGGTGACCGCCGGCATCAACGGCCACGCCGTGCGCCTGCTCGCCGACAGCGGCACCTTCTTCAGCACGCTATCGGCGGCGGGCGCGGCCGAGTTGCGGCTGAGCGTCGGCGCGCCGCGCACGCCGATCTTCAGCCACTCCGTCGGCGGCAACGCGCTCGCCTCCGTGACCACCGTGAGGACGTTCACACTCGGTGCCGCGACGCTCCCCAACGTCGAGTTCATCGTCGGCGGCCGCGGACCTCCGGGAGCGGTCGGCGTCCTCGGCGACAACGTGCTCGGCCTGTTCGACACCGAGTACGACCTCGCGAGCGGCGTCATCCGCCTCATGCGTCCGCGCGGCTGCGGCGACTCCGATCTCGCCTACTGGGCCACCGCGCAGCCACACTCGGTCCTGGACCTCGACTGGGGCGCGCAGTCCGTCGCGCCGCCGCGGGGCACCGCCTATGTCAACGGGCACAGCATCCGCGTGGTCTTCGACAGCGGTGCCTCGGTCTCGCTGCTGGCGCTGCGGGCGGCGGAGCGCGCGGGCGTCCGGCCCGGCGGCGCGGGCGTGGTGGCCGCCGCGGCGATGGTTGGCGGCGGGTCGGGCCGGATCGAGACCTGGATCGCGCCCTTCGACAGCTTCAGGATCGGCGACGAAGAGATCCTGCACACGCACCTGCGCATCGGCGACCTCGGGCTCATCGATACCGACATGCTGCTCGGGGCGGACTTCTTCCGGTCGCATCACATCTATCTCTCGGCCAGCCAGCATCGGGCCTACTTCACCTATAACGGCGGGCCGGTGTTCAACCTCGCCACGGATCCTGCGGTAAAGTGACGCCCGGGGACGCCCCCCGAAAACCCTGAGCCCCGAGGCCCCATGAAGCTCTTCGTCGAAATCGTCGGCTGGATCGGTGCGATTCTCATCATCGCAGCCTACGCGCTGCTGTCGGCCGGCAAGCTCAGGGGCGACTCGCGCACCTACCACGTCATGAACATCTTCGGGGCGATCGGCTTCATCGTGAACAGCGGCTGGAACGGCGCCCTGCCGTCCGCGGCGCTCAACGTCGTATGGCTCGGCATCGGCGGCTATGCGCTGCTCAAGCACCGGCGGACGCAGGCCGCGGGCAGCGCTCCCGTGCACTGAGCCGGCCGGCGCCGACTGGCGCCATCCGGCGACAATTGCAACCAATTCCAACCAAACACCCCGCCGCCACGGCGGGGTGACTGCTTTGGACCGAGCGATCGGCTTACACTGGAGTCCAACGCCGGATCCGACGCCGGAATACCGCAGGGAGTCGACTCGATGTCAGCGCATCGCTTGAATGTCGCAGCCGTGGCGCTGCTCGGAATAATGGCGGCCTCCGCGACACCACAGCCTCGTCCGCTGCTGAAGCACCCCATGCCGGCCGCGGGCGCGGCACCCCTCTGGGCCTTCGGCGGCCGCAGCGCCGCACAGATGCGCAGCGGCGTCGGCGGCAAGCTCGATGCGGCCCTTGCGGACCTTGCGCGGCACCTCGGCCGCGTGCGTCCCGCGCATGCGCTTGCGGACCTGCACGCCATGAGCCCGGCGGCGCACTTCATGCAGCGCGACCCGGGCGCCGAGCCGCTGATCGCGGTCGACGCCGTGACGCGCGGCGACCCGCAGCGCCTCAAGGCGACCCTGGTGAGCCTCGGTCTGGTGCACCCGGCCGTGTATCTGAACGACGTGGGCGGCTGGCTGCCGGTGAGCGCGATCGAGACGGCGGCGGCGCGCGCCGAGGTGCACTCGCTGCGCGCGGCGCTCGCGCACACCCGCGGCGTGGTCGCGACCCAGGGCGACTTCGCGCAGGGCACGGCGACGCTGCGCGCCAGCGAGAGCGTGCTCGACGGCTCCGGCATCACCGTCGGCGTGCTGTCCGACAGCTACAACTGCTACGCCGTCTACGCCGCCAACGGCCTGCCGCCCACCGAGGCCAATCTCACCGGCTACGCACAGAACGGCTTCACGGCGGACGCGCAGTCGGACGTCTCGACGGGAGCGCTGCCCGCGAACGTCAACGTCCTCGAGGAGGTCGGCGGGACCTACCCGACCGCGGGCAGCCAGGACTGCATGAATTACGGGGCGCCGCTCGAGCTGCCCTTCGCGGACGAAGGCCGCGCGATGATCCAGATCGTGCACGCGGTGGCGCCGGGTGCCGGTCTCGCCTTCTACACGGCGGACAACAGCGAGGCGGATTTCGCGAGCGGCATCGAGACCCTCGCCACCCAAGGGGCCAAGGTCATCGCCGACGACGTCGGCTATTACGACGAGCCCTTCTTCCAGGACGGGATCGTGGCCCAGGCGGTCGACAAGGTCGAAGGCAACGGCGTCGCCTATTTCTCGGCGGCCGGCAACGACAGCAATCTCGCCTACGACAACGCCACCCCGGCCTTCAACATCGCCGGCAGCGGCGCGCAGGCGGGCGAGAAGCTGCTCAACATGGACGCCACGGGCGCGACCAGCGTCGCGACGCTCGAGATCAATGTGCCGCCGCTCGTGCCCGGCGAGTTCATCGCGGTGGTGCTCGAGTGGGACGACCCCTACGTCACCGGCGCCCCGAACAGCGGCGGCGCGCTGCGTGCGCTCGACCTGTGCGTCGCGACGCCCCCGAGCTACACGATCTTCAACCTCGACTCGAACACCGAGCTCACCACCACGGCCACCACCTGTAGCGGTGCCAATGCCATCGGCAGCGACCCGGTGCAGGGCCTCATCATCGGCAACCCCGCGAATGCCACCGGCAATACCGCCCAGACCACGGTCAACGTCACCGTGGGACTCGTGAGCGGCACGGCGCCCGGGCGCGTCAAGATCGCCTGGGAGGATGACGGCGCCGGCAGCCAGTTCGCCAACTTCGCTCCGACCACGAATGCGACCATCCAGGGCCACCCCGGCGCCGCCGGTGCGGCGGCGGTGGGCGCGGCCCGCTTCTACCTGACACAGCCGTGCGGTCAGACGCCCGCGCTGCTCGAGTTCTACTCCTCCTTCGGCGGCGACCCGGTGATCTTCGACAGCGCGGGCACCCGCCAGTCTCAGCCCTATACGGTGCGCCAGAAGCCCGACTTCGTCGCGCCCGACGGCGTCAACACCACGTTCTTCGGCTTCACGTTGGCAAGCGCGGGGCTCACCGACACCTCCGCGGTCGCCGGCTGCGCCGACGATGCGAGCTATCCGAACTACTTCGGCACCTCCGCCGCGACCCCGCATGCCGCGGGCCTCGCCGCGCTCATGCTGCAGGCGAATGCCGCCCTGACGCCGACGCAGATCTATACCGCGATGCGCAGCACCGCCGCGCCGATGGACACGCCGTCGCCCGATCTGGCGACCGGCTTCGGGTTCCTGCAGGCGGGCGCGGCCATGGCCGCCCTTCCGGCCGGCGCGATCGTGAGCGTGTCGCCGACGACGATCTCGGCCGGCCAGTCGGCGACCGTGACCTGGAACGGCATCGAAGCGACGAGTTGCAGCGGCTCGGGGAGCCTGAGCACCTCGGCGACCAGCGGCAGCACCACCGTCACCCCGACCGCGGCCGGCAGCGAAACCTTCACGTTGAGCTGCAGCAACGCGAACGGCTCCAGCAATGCCTCGGCGACCCTCACCGTAAACGCCGCCTCGGGCGGCGGGGGTGGCGGCGGCACGCTCGAGCTCTGGACGCTGCTCGCACTCGCCGGATTGCTGACCGCGAAGCTGCTCGGCCCGCGCGTGACTGCGGTTCGGCTGCCGCGGGCCGTGCGCGCCCGCCGCGGCGTTTAAGCCGCGAGCACGTCGGCGAACACGAACCCGTCGCGCTCGACCACCTCGCCGGGCCGCACGGGGATCGGGGCGGCGAACATCGGGCCCGCCGTCACCACGGTGTGAAACTCGCCGTTCTCACCGCAGGGATCGACGTCCGGGGGGAGCTCCTCGAGCAGCCGCGCATCGAAGCGGCGGCCGGCGAACTCGCGCGCCAGGCGCCGCGGATCGACGCACACCAGGTGCGCCACCAGGCCGCCCGCAATCATGGCCCGCGCCAGCGCCGCGGTCGGCCGCCGCCACAGCGGGAAGATCGGCGTCATGCCGAGCGCGGCGAGCTGCCGCTCGCGGTAGGCACGGATGTCCTCGAGGTACAGGTCGCCGAAGACGATGTGGCGGATGCCGTCGCGCTGCAGCTGCTCGCACGCCGCGGCGAAGCGCGCCTCGTAGATCTCGTTCGAGCATGGGGTCGGCAGCATCACCTTGCGCGAGGGGAGCCCGAGGGCGGCGATCTGGCGCTCGAGCAGACTCGCGCGCACGCCGTGCATCGCGACCCGGTCGTAGATCTCGCTGAAGGTCGTGATGGCGCCGACCACGTCCGCGAGGCCGGCGGCGCGCGCCTCGCACAGTGCCCAGGCGCTGTCCTTGCCCGAGCTCCAGGAGATGAACGCCTTGGGTGCCGTGGTCACGCGTCATTGTGACCGTTCGTTGCCGCCGCGGGAACGGCGGCGCATCATTCTGGTCAACCGTTCGCGGGGCCGCGCGTTGGGCGAGTGCGCGGCGGGCGCTGCGCCTCCCGCGGCACGAGGTGAAGCTCATGATGCAAAGGATCTACCGTTCCCTCACCCTGGCTGCCATCGCGGGCGCGAGCCTGGCCCTCGGCGGCTGCGCGCTGCAGGTCCGCTCCGACGTCAATCGGACCGCCTTCCATGCGGGCCAATGCCATACCTTCGCTTTCGTCGGCTCCTTCCGCGCCGATAACCCGATGCGTGGCACGATCGCCAACCCCGTGAACGAGAGCCGGCTGCGCGCCGCGATCACCGCCCACATGGCCTCGGTCGGAGTGCAGCAGGTCAAAGACAATGCCGACTGCCTGGTCGGCTACGGCATCGGCTCGAGCCTCGTCGTCGACCCCGGTTTCCCGGGCCCCTACGGGTACGGGTACGGCTACGGCTTCGGTCCCTGGGGCTGGGGCGGACCGTGGGGACCCTGGGGCTGGGACGGACCCTATGTCTATCGTCAGGGCGTCATCGGCATCGACCTGTATGACGCCAAGACCCGCGAAGCGCTCTGGCACGCCTCGGTCGACCAGAGCCTCTCCGGCGCGACCGGTGCGGATGCGGAGCAGAAGATCGACGCCGCGGTCACGGCGCTCTTCGCGCACTTCCCCGGCTGACCCGATCGCGAGCTGACCTCGATCGGGGGAGCGCGCCGTCTCCCCGCCGTCGTCTTGTCGCTCTCCCGGCGGGGGCGCAAGATCCGGCGGTGCGCGGCCCCTTCGGTCTCGGCTTCGTGTTTCTCAACGTGCTGCTCGAGCAGCTCGGCTTCCCCGTGCCGGCCGTTCCCACGCTCGTGGTGGCCGGCGCCATCGCCGCGAGCGGCAGGCTGCACGCCGCCACGCTGTACGCGTTCGCAGTCGCCGCCTGCGTGATCGCCGACAGCGCCTGGTACGCGGCCGGCCGCACCTACGGCAACCGCGTGATGCGGCTCCTCTGCCAGATCTCGCTGTCGCCGGATTCGTGCGTCAGCCAGACGCAGGGCGCCTTCGAGCGCTGGGGACCGAAGGCGCTGCTGTTCGCCAAGTTCGTCCCGGGGCTCGCGCTCATCGCGCCGCCGCTCGCCGGCGCGACCCGCATGCCGCTCGCGCGCTTCGGCGCCTTCAGCCTCCTCGGCTCGACCCTGTGGGTCGGCGCGGCGCTGGCGGCCGGGGCGCTGCTGCGCACGCAGATCGAACGGCTGCTGCCGCAGGCGGCACAGGTGGGCGGTGCCGCCGCCGGCGTGCTGCTGCTGGTGCTCGCCGGCTACATCGGCGTCAAGTGGTGGGAGCGGCGGCGCTTCTACGCCGCCCTCGCGATGGCGCGCATCAGCGTCGAGGAGCTGCGGCGGCAGATGGACGCGGGCGCCACGCCGCTGATCGTCGACGTCCGCTCGCCCACGGCGCAGACGCTCGAGCTGCGGCGCATTCCGGGCGCACTGCACGTGCCGCTGCAGGAGGCCGCACGGCACCTGACGGGTCTGCCGCGCGACCGCGAGATCGTCCTCTACTGCAATTGCCCCAACGAGGCTTCGGCCGCCAAGGTGGCGCGGCTGCTCATGGATCATGGCTTCGAGCAGGTGCGGCCGCTCAAGGGCGGACTCGACGCCTGGATCGAGGCGGGCTACTCGGTCGAGTCGATCACGCTGACGGCGGCGGATGCCGCCACCGCCGCACCGCAACCCTCCGCCTAGAAGCGCATCGCTTCAGGCGATCGAGCCCGGCTTGCGCAGCATCTTGCCGATGTCGGCGAGGTGCGCCTCCTCGGCGGCGATCTGGGCGCGCGCGTACTCTTCGAGCATGATGCTGCGGCCCGCGACCTGCTCGAGGAGCCTGCGGTATTCGGCGAGCCCCTCCTCCTCGTGGGTGAGCGCCTCGCGCAGGATCTCATCCACGTTGTGCTTGTGAGTCTCGAGCAGCGCGCCGATCCTGAGCGACGGATGGCCGCCGAGATTGGTGATGTGCTCGCCGGCCTGCACCGCGTGCGCCTGCGACTCCTCCGCCTGGCCGCGCAGCCAGCCGACGATCGGGATGCGGTTGTGGCCGAACACCATGAAGCTGTAGTGCAGGTAGCGCACCAGCCCCGCAAGCTCGAGCTCGAGGATGCGGTTGAGCGTCCCCACGACTTTGGCCGTCTCGGCCTTGCTGAGCGCAGCAGCCATACGCATCTCCCCCGGAAGACGGAGTCCGGGGATGTTAAGCCCGGCGGTGGTGTATCGTAAAAGGCCATGAGCGGCTTCTACGACATCGCGGTGCGCGGCCTCGACGGGAGCGAGGATCTGCTCGGGCCACTGCGGGGCAGCGTGACGCTGGCCGTCAACGTGGCGAGCCGCTGCGGGCTCACGCCCCAGTACGCCGGTCTCGAGGAGCTGTATCGCGAGCTGCGAGGCGAGCGCTTCACGGTGGTCGGCTTCCCGTGCAACCAGTTCGGCGCGCAGGAGCCGGGGACCGAGGCCGAGATCGCCCGCTTCTGCAGGAGCACCTACGATGTGAGCTTCCCCCTGAGCGCCAAGCTCGAGGTCAACGGCGCCGGCCGCCATCCGCTGTACGCGTTCCTCACCTCACCCACCACCGGCATCGCCGGTGACATCGCCTGGAATTTCGAGAAGTTCCTCATCGGCCGCGACGGCCGGGTGCTGCGGCGCTATCCGCCCGAGACCCGGCCCCAGGACCGCGGTCTCATGCAGGACATCGCCGAAGCGCTCTAGGGAGGGCTGCACCGTGCCCGACTTCGATTTCGCGATCCTGGGCGCGGGCGCCATGGGCTCGATCGTCGGCGCCCATCTGGCGCGCGCCGGGCACCGCGTCGCAATGCTCGCCCGCGGCGCGCGTGCCGAGGCGATCGGGCGCGCCGGGCTCACCATCCGCGGACTCGCCGATTTCACCGTCCCGGTGCAGGTACTCACGGACCCCGCGGCACTGCGCAGTGCCGGCGCCCTCATCGTCGCGACCAAGACGCCGGGTACCGGGGCCGCGCTCGCATCGCTCGCGCATGCCGAGCCCGGCGTCGCGCTCTCGATCCAGAACGGACCCCTCAAGAACGAGCTGCTGAGCCGCGCCTTCGGCGCGGCGCGTGTGCTTGGGGCGCTCGCCGATACCAGCGGCGAGCTGCTCGAGGGCGGCGAGGTGCTCTTCACCCGCAACGTCAACATCATGATCGGCGAGCTCGACGGCAGCGACAGCGCGCGCGCCCGCGAGCTGGCCCGCACCATCGATGCGGCCGGGGTGCGCGCCGCCGCCACCCGCGAGATCGTGACGCTCGAGTGGTCGAAATTCTGCGCCTGGGTGGGACTCATGGCGCTCTCGGTCACGACGCGCGCCGAGAGCTGGAAATTCCTCTCGGATCCGGACGCCGCGCTGATCCTCGTGCGCCTGGTGCGCGACGTGGGCGCCCTCGCCGGCGCGCTCGGCATCGCCTTGAGCGATCAGGCGATCCTGCCGGTGGCGATTCTTTGCGCCGGCCCGGAGCACGCCGCCGTCGCGCTCGTCGTCAAGGCGGGCGAGCGATACCGCACGAGCGCGCCGCAACACCGCATGTCGGCGCTGCAGGACCTCGCCGCCGGCCGCCCGCTCGAGGTGAACGAGACGCTCGGCTACGCACTCGAGCGCGCCGAGGCGCTCGGCCTCGCGCTGCCGATGCTCGACTGCTTCCGCCACCTCATCGCCGGCATCGATCGCGCGCGGCGCGCGCCGCCGGCCTGAGGCGGCTTCAGCCGCCGCCGGCCAGCCCGCGATACTCGAGCAGCGGGCCGATGTCGGGCGCGTGCCCGTAGAAGTTGCGGAACAGTACCTGCGGATCCTCGGTCCTCCCGCGCGACAGCACCATGCGGCGCAACGTGTCGCCGTTCGCGCGCGTCATGCCGCCGTGGGTGTGGAACCACTGGCCGGTGTCGCGCGCCAGCACCTCGCTCCACAGATACGCGTAGTAGCCGGCCGAATAGCCGCCGGCAAAGATGTGCGAGAAATAGTCCGAGTGGTAGCGCGGCTGGATCGGAGCGTACTCGAGTCCGGCGTCCCTGAGCGCCGCGGCCTCGAAGGCCGGCACGCCGGCCGGCTGCGGCGCCTGCGCCGCGCTGATCAGGTGCCAGGCGAGATCGACCTGGGCGGCTTCGATGTACTCGAGCGTCGCGTAGCCCTGGTTGAACTTCTGCGCCGCCAGCACCTTCGCCAGGAGCTGCGGCGGCATCGGCGCGCCGCTGCGGTAGTCGTGCGCGTAGTGAGCGACCACCTGGGGCTCGCGCGCCCACATCTCGTTGTACTGGGACGGATACTCGACGAAGTCGCGCGGCACCGCGGTGCCCGACAGCGTCGGGTAGCGCACGTTCGAGAGCATGCCGTGAATGGCGTGGCCGAACTCGTGGAACATGCCCGTGACCTCATCGAAGGTGAGCAGCACCGGCTGCCCCGGCTGGGGCTTGGGGATGTTGAGGTGGTTGGCGACCACGGGCTTGAGCTTCATGAGCTTCGACTGCGCGACGTAGCTGTTCATCCACGCCCCGCCCTGCTTGTTGTCGCGCGCGAAGTAATCGGCGATGAACAGCGCGAGCGGCTTGCCGTCGGCGTCCGAGACCTCGAACACGCGCACGTCCGGCTGGTACACCGGCAGGTCCTTGCGCTCCCTGAAGGAGAGGCCGTAGAGCTGGTGCGCGGCGTAGAAGAGCCCGTCGTGCATCACGCGCTCGAGCTCGAAGTAGGGCGCCACCTGCGCCTGGTCGAAGTCGTAGTGGGCCTTGCGCACCTGCTCGGCGTAGAACGACCAGTCCCAGGGCTCGAGCTGGAAGGACGGCACGCCACGGGCGGCGGCCTGCGCATCGATCAGCTTCTGGATGTCGGCGGCCTCCTCGCGCGCGCGCTTCAGGGCCGCCGGGGCCACCTGCCGGATCATGTCGGCGACCGCGGTGGGGTTGCCCGCCGACTCGTCCTCGAGCACGTAGGCGGCGTGGTTGGGGTATCCGAGGAGCCGGGCCCGCTCGGCCCGCAGCTTCACCAGCTGCGTGACGATCTCGCGGTTGTCGGTCGCGCCCGCGAGGCCGCGGCCGATGGAGGCGCGGTAGATGCGCTCGCGCAGCGCGCGGTTGGTGAGGCTCGCGAGCAGCGGCTGGTTGGTGGTGTTCTGCAGCGCGATGACCCACTTGTCCTTGAGCCCGCGGGCGGCGGCGGCCTGCGCCGCCGCGCCGATCTGCACCGGGGTGAGGCCATCGAGTTCCGACTCCCTGTCGACCACCACCGCGCCGTCGGCGGTGGCCTTGAGCACGTTCTGGCGGAAGCGCGTGGTGAGCGTCGAGATCTGCTCGTTGATCTCGCGCAGGCGCTGCTGGTCGGCGGCCGAGAGCTGCGCGCCGGCGCGCACGAACTGGGTGTGATAGCGCATCAGCAGCTGCAGCGACTCGGGGTCGAGGCCGAGGCTCGCACGCCTGGCGTACAGCGCATCGATCCGTCCCCACAGCGCTGCGTTGAGGAAGATGGCGTCCTGGTGAGCGGCGAGCTTCGGCGCCATCTCGGTGTCGACCTTCTGCATCGCATCGTCGGTGTTGCAGGAGTTGAGGTTGGAGAACACCGTATCCACCCGGTCGAGCAGACGCCCGGAGCGCTCGAGCGCGACGATCGTGTTCTCGAAGGTCGCCGGCTCGCTGTTGTGGGCGATGGCCTCGACCTCCTTGAGCTGCGCCCGCATGCCGGCCTCATAGGCGGGCAGGTAGTCCGAGTCCCTGATCCTGTCGAACTGCGGGAACTCGAAAGGCAGGGGGCTCGGGTGGGCGAAGGGATTGTCGGCGGCCATGGTGGTTTTTCCTGCATCCTTGGTGTCCGCAGCGGCGGCGAGCGCGGTCATCAGCGGGATGGCCGCCAGAAACACGAGTCGGGCGAAGCGCATGGGATCCTTTCCGCGGCCCGCGCCCCCGCGAGGGGACGGGCCGTCTGAAACCTGACCGCCAATGGTATTCTGCGGCGCTGTTCGCTGCAGCTTTTCGCGCGCACCGGCCCTGCCCTCGGCAACTGCCTTGACAGCGCCGAACGCCGCGCGCTAAGAGTGCGCGCGGCATGCTCTCCCGACCGATCCGACTGCGAGAACTCACTTGCGACTAGCCCTGATCGGGCAACAGGCCTTCGGCAAGAGCGTACTGGAGGCGTTCCTGGAACGCGGCTGGACGGTCGCCGCGGTGCTGTGCGCGCCGGAGAAGCCGGGTGCCAAGCCCGATCCGCTGCGCCTCGCGGCGCAGGAGCGCGGCGTGCGGGTGTTGCAGTTGCGCTCGCTCAAGGATGAGGAGGCGACGCGCGTCATGCGAGAGCTCGACGCCGATATCGCCGTGATGGCCTACGTCCTGCAGCTCGTCTCGCAGGCCGTGGTCCATACGCCCCGCCACGGCACGATCCAGTATCACCCCTCGCTCCTGCCCCGCTACCGCGGACCGAGCTCGATCAACTGGCCGATCATCCGGGGAGACACCGAGACCGGGCTCACCATCTTCAGGCCCTCGGACGGACTCGACGAGGGGCCGGTCATCCTGCAGAAGAAGGTTGCGATCGGACCCGACGATACGCTCGGGAGCGTCTACTTCGAGCGGCTGTATCCGCTTGGCGTGCAGGCACTGCTCGAGGCGGCCGAGCTGGTGGTCGCCGGCCGGCACCACGAGACCGTGCAGAACGAGGAGCTCGCGACCTACGAGGGCTGGTGCCGCGATCCGGAGTCGCGCATCAACTGGCAGGCGCACGTCGATCAGATCTACGACCTGATCCGCGGCTGCAATCCGGCCCCCGGGGCCTGGACCACGGTCAAGGGGCGCAAGCTCAGGCTTTATGACGTCGTCAGACACCGCACGCGTACCTTCGGGACGGTCCCGGGCAAGCCCGGCGAGGTGTGCGCGATCACCGACGGCACGATCGAGGTCGCCGCGCAGGGCGGACGTCTCGAGCTCAGGACGGTGCGCGTCGAGGGCGAGGCCAAGGCGAACGCCGGCGCCGCGCTCGCGGCGGCGCTCGGGCTCACCGTCGGAGCGCCGCTCGAGTCCAGCTGAATCCGCAACCATCGCACGCCTGCCGGCCGGACGCATCCACCATGCCCATCGCACAGAACGACGTCGTTACCATCCATTACACGCTGCGGGACGATGCCGAGAAGGTGCTCGACAGCTCCGCCTCCGGGGAGCCGCTCGCCTACCTGCACGGCCACGGCAATCTCATCCCCGGCCTCGAGCGCGAGCTCACGGGCAAGAACGTCGGCGACCGCCTCAAGGTGCGCATCGCCCCCGCCGAGGGCTACGGCGAGTACGACAAGGCGCTGGTCCAGCAGGTGCCGCGGCGCGCCCTCAAAGGCATCGCCAACCTCAAGGTGGGCATGCGGCTGCAGGCCGGCTCCGATCACGGCCATCACGCCGTGACCGTGACGCGCATCGCCGGGGACATGGTGACGCTCGACGGCAATCACCCGCTCGCCGGCCAGAACCTGAACTTCGAGGTGGAGATCACCGCGGTGCGCGCCGCCACCGGGGAAGAGCTCGCCCACGGTCACGTGCACGGCGCCGGCGGCCACCATCACTGAGCGGACGTCTCCGCCGCCGCCAGCCCCGCGAACACCGCGTACATCGCATCGACCCGCGCGAGATAGACCCGCGGGTCATGATCGCCGCACTTTTCCCCGGCGCTGAAACGCAGCCCGCGCCGCACGTAGGCGTCCGCCGCCCCCGCGCCGCACAGGTGCACCACCGCGGCCACGTGCCGGACCTCGGCGGGCGCGCTGCGCACACGCCGCTGCGCCAGCACGCTCGCCACCTCGAGATCGAGATAGGCCGCGGTGAGCTCCACCGCATCCGCCGGCAGCACGCGCAGGTACAGCGCGTTGAACCAGCAGGAGCCGAAGTCGTCCCAGCGGCCCTCGCGGACGAGCGCGTGATGGTGAATGCAGTAGTGCCGGGCCACCTCGAAAGTGCCGTCGGTGATCTGGTACATGCCGACGGCGCTGGAGGCGGGTCGGTAGACATCGAAGGGCTGCCGCGCCCACGACCAGCGCCAGTAGGTGCGCACCAGCGGGTTGCCCGACGCTTCCACCTGGGCGAGCGCGGCCAGGAGCTCCGGCCGGATGCGCTCGGTCGAGTAGCGGCGGAACAGCGGCGCGTAGTCGCGCCAGGTCTCGCCCGGCATCTTGTAGAGCACGCCGCTCACGGGAAAGAAGAGCTCGGTGGGCTTGCGGACCAGCTGATACACGCCGTTCACGAGCAGCGCGAGCAGCACCAGCGCGGCGCATACGGCGCCGAGCTGCAGCGCGCGCGGTGCCCGCCGGAAGGTGCGCAGCCAGCGCCACCGGGTGCGGGCCGCGGGCCACGGCCGCCAGCGCCGGCGCCGCCGGCGGCGCGCGCTCATCGCGCGCCTCCGCTAACATGCCGTGCCCTGGGGTGCGATGAGCGGGGAGTGGTCGGTGTCACGCGAAGCGGTCGAGATCGAAACGGGCGCCAATCCTACGGCGGCGGTCATCTGGCTGCATGGTCTCGGCGCCGACGGCCATGACTTCGAGCCGATCGTCCCCGAGCTCGTCCGTCCGGGCGAGCGCGCGCTGCGCTTCGTGTTCCCGCACGCGCCGATCCGCCCGGTGACCCTCAACAGCGGCTACGCGATGCGCGCCTGGTACGACATCGTAAGCCTCGAGCGGCGCGGGCCCGAGGACGAGAGCGGCATCCGCGCCTCGCAGGCGGCCATCGAGACCCTCATCCGGCGCGAGAATGCGCGCGGCATCGCCGCCGGCCGCATTGTGCTCGCCGGCTTCTCCCAGGGGGGCGCGATGGCGCTCTTTGCCGGCACGCGTTACGGCGAGAAGCTCGCCGGCATCATGGGACTGTCGTGCTATCTGCTGCTCGCCGGGCGCTTCGCCGCCGAGCGCGCCGCCGCCAACCAGTCGACGCCGATATTCCTCGCCCACGGCACGCAGGATCCGATCGTCGCGCCGGTGCTCGGCGAGCAGGCGCACGCCGCGCTGCAGGCGGCCGGCTACCCGGTCGAGTGGCATGCGTACGCCATGCCGCACAGCGTCTGTCCGCAGGAGGTGGCCGACATCGCGCGCTGGCTGCGCGCGGTGGTCTAGGGCCGCCGGCGCCGGGCCGCGCGCGGCGGCCCGCGGTCAGCCGTGCCGATGGTCCTCGCGCGGCGCGCCGCCGTTGCCGCGGGGCTCCCGCGGCGGCGCCGGCGCATGCGCCATCCGTTGCTGCGGCCGGGCCTGCGGCGCGCGCATCTGCGTCACGCGCTCGGGGCGTACCGTCTGCGCAGCGCGCGTCTGGTGCGGTGGCGGGCGCTCCTCGCGCTGCGGGCGCTCCTCGCGTTGCGCATTGCCGCGCGGCTGAGGCTGCGCATTGCCGCGCGGCTGAGGCTGCGCGTGCGGCGGCTGATACGCAGGCTGATAGCCGCCACGCTGCGGCTGCCGGGCCTGCTGCGGCATCGCACCCGCGCCGCCACGATCCTGCCACGCCGGCCCGCCGTGCGCCGCGCCCGACATCGACCCTGCGCCCGGGCCGTGGCTGGCCCGCGTGGCGCCGCGTGCGGCGACCACGCCCGGACCGGTGAAGGTCGCGGCGCGCGCGGTGGCGGCGATCGGCGGGTGGCCGCCGTTGAAGGAAGCGCGCAGGGCGTTGTTGTGCGCGGCCATGCTCTGGTGCTCGGCCTGCGCCGGGATGGCACCCATGTGCCGCTCGCGCGCGGCGGCGATCTCCTGCGGGCCGGGCCGCGCCTGGATGCCGCCGGGGCCGCCGTTGTAGCTCACGTGGTTGACCGTGACGTTGTTGACCACCGTGCGCTCGTAGACGTTCGTGACGCGGGCGCTGCCGAGGTTGGTGACGGAGCGGTTGTAGTACAGCTGGCCGCCGCGCCACTCGCCGCCCGCGAAACCGACGCCGCCGTAGCCAAAGCCGTAGTTGACGCCGCCGTAGAAGCCGACGTGCGGGCCCCAGTAACCGGCGTTCCAGAGGTAGGCACCGTTCACCCAGCCCCAGTAGCCGGGCGTCCAGAGCATGCCGACGGGCGCCAGCACCCAGGTGCCCGGCACCCAGTAGTAACTGCCGTCCCAGGCCCAGTAACCCGGCGTCCACAGGTAGCCCGGAGCCGGCATCGGCGGCTGCACATACACGGGCAGCGCCGGCGGGGCGATCGTGACCGACACGAACACACCGGCCTCGGATGCGACCGGCAGCGCCGCGAGCAGCGTCGCAGCGAGCAGAGCGCGGCAGAGATTACGCATGAGAGGCCCTCCTTCGTTCCCCGACCTTGGACGGCGAACACTGAACCGCGGCTGAATCCCGCCGCGGCGCCACACGCGCGCAGCCACGGCCGTCAGATCCGGGCAACGCGCGCCGTCGGCCGCCGTTGACCCCCGCCGCGGGCAACGTGCGTTCTCAGAACCAGCTGTAATTGAAGCTGATGCTGACACGCTCGCCGGCCGCCGGATTGGGCGGCACCTCGTGCCGCAGCCAGCTCTCGAAGAGCACGCAGCGGCCGGCTTGCGCCGGCACCAGCACCCAGGGACGCAGCGCGCGGCGCGCGCCGGCGCGGCGCGGGGGAGCGGCCATGTAGCGCTCCAGACGCGGGTCCTCGAATTTCAGTCCCGCCGAGCGCGGCGGCGTCGCGACGTAATAGGTGCCGCTCACCGTCGAGAGCGGGTGCAGGTGCAGTCCGTGGCAGGCGTTGCGCCCCATGATGTTCACCCAGCAGTCGGTCATCGCGAGCGCACGGCCCGCCAGGTCGAGCTCGAGCGCGCGCGCGAAGCGCGCGACATGCGCATCGAGCGCCCGCGAGAGCGCGGCGAAGGTCGGCGACAGCGTGTGCATGCGGTGCGCCGAGCCGTAGGAGGTATAGCCGCCGGGGTAGTTGCGCGCCGACCAGCGCCTTCCGGCGGCATCGTCGGTGCGCAGCTGGCGGCACTCGCGCAGCAGCCGCGCGTTGAGGGCCCGCCAGCGCGGCCCGCGCAGCGCGCCGTAATACACCAGGGTCGGAAAGAGCGCCTGCGTCGTCATGGCTGAATTCTGCCGCATGCGCACCCCCGCCGCCTTAGGTCTATGATCGCGCCATGGCCGTCTCGACGCTTCCCTCCCGACCGGCGGACGAGTCCGCCGCCGCCGACACCGTGCCGCACTGGATCGGCGGCCGCGCCGTGCGCGGCAGCGGCGCGCTGCTCGATGTGTTCAACCCGGCGACGGGCAAAGTCGCCCGGCGCGTTGCGCTCGCCACCGCGGACGAAGTGCGCGCCGCCGTCGTGAGCGCCCGCAGCGCCTTCCCGGCCTGGGCCGACACGCCGCCCGTGCGCCGCGCCCGCGTGCTGGCGCGCTTCCTGCAGCTGCTCAATGAACGGCGCGATGCGCTCGCGGCTCTCATCACCGCCGAGCACGGCAAGGTGTTTGCCGATGCCCAGGGCGAGGTCACGCGCGGCATCGAGATCGTCGAATTCGCCTGCGGGATCCCGCAGCTCCTCAAGGGCGACTTCACCGACCAGGTCTCGACCGGCATCGACAACTGGACGCTGCGCCAGCCGCTGGGTGTGGTCGCCGGCATCACGCCCTTCAACTTCCCGTGCATGGTGCCGTGCTGGATGTTTCCGCTCGCCATCGCCTGCGGCAACGCCTTCGTGCTCAAGCCGAGCGAGCGCGACCCCTCCGCCGCCGTGCTCATGGCGCAGCTGCTCGCCGAAGCCGGGCTGCCCGCGGGCGTCTTCAACGTCGTCCAGGGCGACAAGCTGGCGGTCGATGCGCTGCTCGCCGACCCCGACGTCAAGGCGGTGAGCTTCGTCGGCTCGACGCCGATCGCCCACTCGATCTATACGCGCGGCGCGCAATCGGGCAAGCGCGTGCAGGCGCTCGGCGGCGCCAAGAATCACATGGTGGTGATGCCCGACGCCGACCTCGAGCAGGCCGCGGACGCTCTCATCGGCGCGGCCTACGGCTCCGCCGGCGAGCGCTGCATGGCGATCTCGGTCGCGGTGCTGGTGGGCGGCGTGGGCGAGCGGCTGGTCCCGGCGCTCGCCGAGCGTGCGCGGCGACTGCGCATCGCCGACGGGATGAACCCCGAGGCCGAGATGGGCCCGATCATCAACGCGGCCGCGCTCGAGCGCATCCGCGGCTACATCGCCGACGGGGCGGCCGCGGGCGCCGCTCTCGTGGTCGACGGCCGCGTGGATGCGGGCAGCGGGCGTGCCTTCACCGTCGCCGGCCGCGAACAGGGCTTCTGGCTCGGGCCGACGCTCTTCGACCGCGTGACCCGCGACATGCGCATCTACCAGGAGGAGATCTTCGGCCCGGTGCTCGCCTGCGTGCGGGTGCCCGACTTCGCGGCCGCCGTCGAGCTCGTCAACTCCCACCCGCTCGCCAACGGCGTCGCCTGCTACACGCGCGATGGACATGTGGCGCGCGAGTTCGGCCGGCGCATTCAGGTCGGCATGGTCGGCATCAACGTGCCGATTCCGGTGCCGATGGCCTGGCATGGCTTCGGCGGCTGGAAGGGGAGCCTGTTCGGCGACACCCATGCCTACGGCGAAGAGGGCGTGCGCTTCTACACGCGGCAGAAGTCCATCATGGAGCGCTGGCCCGAGGCGACGCCCAAGGGCCCCGAGTTCATCATGCCGACGGCCAGGTAGGCCGCCAGCGAGTAGCCCGCCGGTCCGGAGCCGGGAACGGCCGCCGCTTCAGGGCCCTGCAGGCCGCGGAGCGACGCGCACCAGCCGCACCTCGTTGTATTTGTGCAGCTCGCGCACTTCCCCGATCTCACCGGCCGCGTCCTTCACGAACACCATCAGGTGAATGCTGCCCTGCTGGTGAAAGACCAGCGGTGCCAGTGGAATGAGCGCGCTGGCGGTCTTCTCATCGCGACCGCCGAAGAGCTTGCCGTCGCGCAGGAAGACGCGGTAGCGCGGCTGGGTATCTCCCGGGTATCGGTAGCTGCCGACCATGGCGGGCCAGGCACTCGTGTCGGTCGCAATCGGCTCCAGGTCGCGCGGCACTACCGTGACCTGCATGGCTACCGCTCTCCAGGTAGCGCCGCTGCGGCGCCAGGTATCGGTCGCCACGTAGCGCGTCTTGAGCTCCTGCGCGAAGATGGTTTCGGACTCGTCCATCCAGTAGTGGACCACCGCGGTGGCACCCAGGTCGCGCACCGTCAGATCGCGGATCACGATCTTCCCCCGGAACCCGGGCGGCAAGGGACGCAGCTGCGCAAGAAACTTCGCCTTGTCCGTCACCTCGCCGTCCTCCGAGGTGAGCATGCAGCCGGCATCGAGCGTCTGATCCCAGATCGCCCGGTCTCCGGCTGCCACGGCATCGAACAGCGCCTGCGTGCGCGTCTGGAACCAGGCCTGCAGCGCATCGTTCGCCGCCGCGGCGCTACCGGGTAAGGTCAAGGCGAGCGAGCCTGTCAGCAGCACCGTCCCCAGGCCGCGTGCGCGCGCTGAGACCCGCCGCCGCCGCTGCATCGCGTGGTCACCGCTCCTCATGTGCAGTCCCCTGGTACGCCTCGGGCCGCATTCTGTTCCCGCCGGCGCGACTCGTACACAGTTTCCAATGGACTGCAGGATGCGCTCACCCGACGGATGCGGTCGGAGGAATTCTGTAAT
>DATKPR010000070.1:0-35821 GCA_035523985.1 Steroidobacteraceae bacterium
GAGGAAGCTCGCGCGCGCGCTCACGGTGCGCATCGCGATCTCGCTGGCGCTGTTCGCGCTCCTCATGATCGCCTGGTACTTCGGGCTCATCTCGCCTCACGGGCTGATCCCCGTGGCCCCGCCGCGCTGAGCCGCGGGAATTTACAGCCAGTAGACGAAGATGAAGAGGCCGAGCCACACCACGTCGACGAAGTGCCAGTACCAGGCGACCGCCTCGAAGGCGAAGTGGCGCTGCGGCGTGAAGTGCCCGCGCAGCACCCGCAGCCAGATCACCGTCAGCATGATGGCGCCGATGGTGACGTGCAGGCCGTGGAAGCCGGTGAGCATGAAGAACGTCGAGCCGTAGATGCCGGTCGAGAGCCTCAGGCCCATGTCGTGGTAGGCCTCGCCGTACTCGTGGGCCTGGAAGCCGACGAAGGTGAAGCCGAGGAGGAAGGTGAGGCCGAGCCACACGGCGAGCGCCGTGCGCCGGTTGGCGCGCAGCGCGTGGTGCGCCATGGTGACGGTGAAGCCGCTCGTCAGCAGGATGGCGGTGTTGAGCGCCGGGATGCCGAGCGGGTTCATCACGCTGAAGGTCGAGTCGGCCCGCCCGCCGACGTGCCCGGGGCCGTTGGTCGGCCAGGCGGGCTCGAAGTGCGGCCAGAGGATGTAGTTGGTGAACACCTTCACGCCCTCGCCGCCGAGCCACGGCACCGAGAGCACGCGCGCATAGAACAGCGCCCCGAAGAAGGCGCCGAAGAACATCACCTCGGAGAAGATGAACCACATCATTCCCATGCGGAACGAGCGGTCGACCTGCAGGTTGTAGATGCCGCGGGTGTTCTCGTCGATCACCGTGCCGAACCACAGGAAGAACAGACTCGCGAGCAGCACGGCGCCCGGGACGAACGACCAGGCCGCGGTCCAGTCGTTGAGGAAGGCGATCGCTCCCAGCATCACCGTGAACAGCGCCACCGAGGCGTAGATCGGCCAGGGGCTGTGGTGCGGGATGTAGTAGTGGCTGGCGTCGGGGGCCTGGGCGTGTGCGTCGGTCATTGCGTTGGCTTTCGTGGCTTACCGTCGCGTGACGCGCGACGACTCGTCGTAGAAGGTGTAGGCAAGCGTGATGGTTTCGATGTAGCCCGGCAGCGCCGGATCGACGATGAAGCGCACCGGCATGTCGCGCCCCTCGTTGAGCGCGAAATGCTGCGGCGAGAAGCAGAAGCACTCGGTCTTGTGGAAGTAGGCCGCCACCTCGGACGGGGAGATGTTGGGCACCGCCTGCGCGGTCGAGGCGTGACCGGTGAGGTTGTGGGCGAAGAACTCCGCCGTGTAGAGCTCGCCCGGGTGTATCTGGATGCGGCGCACCTCGGGACGGAAGTCCCAGCTGCCGGCGCTCGCCACCTCGGCGAGGAACTCGACCGTCACGGTGCGGTTGGGGTCGGGGTGCTCGATGGCGGTGACGCGCTCGAGGAGCTTGCCCTGGTCGCCGTAGCCGGTGACCGCGCACAGCGTGCGGTAGAGCGGCACCAGCGCGAAGCCGAAGCCGAGACCGCCGAGCGCAATCGCGGCGAGCTTCCAGGTGAGCATGCGGTTCTGGCGGTCGCGCTCGCTCACTTCGAGCCCCGCTCCACCATCATGACGATGAAGCCGACGTAGAAGGCCGCCGCCACCAGGGCGAAGAGGATGGCGCTGCGGCGCACGCGCCGGCGCCGCTGCCCCTCATCGACCGCGCCGGGGAGCCCGTGCATCAGTGCGCCGCTCCGCGGGCGATCACCGCCGCCGAGGGCGGCGTCGTCCAGGAATGGTACGGGGGCGGCGAGGGCAGCTCCCACTCGAGCCCGTGCGCTCCCTCCCAGGCGCGCGCGCCGATCGGCTGGCCGGCGCGGATGCACTTGATGATGAGGTACGGGAACAGGAGCTGCGAGAGGCCGAAGCCGAAGGCGCCGATGGAGGACACCATGTTCCAGTCGGTGAACTGCACGGCGTAGTCGGGGATGCGGCGCGGCATGCCGGCCAGCCCGAGGAAGTGCTGCGGGAAGAACAGCACGTTCACGAAGATGGTCGACAGCCAGAAGTGCCACTTGGCGAGCGTCATGTCGTACATCTTCCCGGTCCACTTCGGCAGCCAGTAGTAGACCCCGGCCATGATGGCGAAGATCGCCCCGGGCACCAGCACGTAGTGGAAGTGCGCCACCACGAAGTAGGTGTCCTGGTACTGGTAGTCGGCCGGCACCATCGCGAGCATCAGTCCCGAGAAGCCGCCGATGGTGAACAGGAACAGGAACGCCAGCGCGAACAGCATCGGCGGCTCGAAGGACAGCGAGCCGCGCCACATGGTGGCGGTCCAGTTGAACACCTTCACGCCGGTCGGGATGGCGATCAGCATGGTCGAGAGCATGAAGAACAGCTGCGCCGCGAGCGGCATGCCCACCGTGAACATGTGGTGCGCCCACACGATGAACGACAGGAAGGCGATGGAGGCCACCGCGTACACCATCGCCTCGTAGCCGAACAGCGGCTTCCTCGAGAAGGTCGGGATGATCTCCGAGACGATGCCGAAGGCCGGCAGGATCAGGATGTAGACCTCCGGGTGCCCGAAGAACCAGAAGATGTGCTGGAACATCACCGGGTCGCCGCCGCCGGCGGCGGTGAAGAAGGTGGTGCCGAAGAAGTGATCGGTGAGCAGCATGGTCACCGCGCCGGCGAGCACCGGCATCACCGCGATGAGGAGGTAGGCGGTGATCAGCCAGGTCCACACGAACAGCGGCATCCGCAAGAGCGTCATCCCCGGCGCGCGCATGTTCATGATCGTGACCACGACGTTGATGGCCCCGAGGATCGAGGAGGCCCCCATCATGTGGATCGCGAAGATCAGCATCGGGAACGAGGCCCCGGTCTGCAGCACCAGCGGCGGGTACATGGTCCAGCCGCCGGCCGGCGCGCCGCCCGGGACGAACAGCGACGAGATGAGCAGCGTGAAGGCGAACGGCAGGATCCAGAAGCTGAAGTTGTTGAGCCGCGGCAGCGCCATGTCGGGCGCGCCCACCTGCATCGGGATCATCCAGTTGGCGAGCCCGGTCCACGCCGGCATCACCGCGCCGAAGATCATGATGAGCGCGTGCATGGTGGTCATGGAGTTGAAGAACTGCGGGTCGACGAACTGCAGCCCCGGCTTGAAGAGCTCGAGCCGGATGACCATGGCCATGGCGCCGCCGACGAAGAACATCGTACCGGCGAACACCAGGTACATCGTGCCGATGTCCTTGTGGTTGGTCGCGAACACCCAGCGCCGCCAGCCGTGCGGCTTGTGATCGTGATCGTCGTGGGCAGCGGCGTGGGCTTGATGCTCGGCCATGGCGGAGATTTCCTTGGTGTGAATCAGGGCGCGGAGGCCGGCGGTACGGCGGTTGCGGCAGGTGCGGCGGCGGTCGCGGCCGGTGCGGCGGCGGTCGCGGCCGGTGCGGCGGACGGCTTCTGCTGCGCCGCGGTGTCCTTCAGCCAGGTGTCGAAATCGGCCCTGGAGCGCACGTCGACCACGATCGGCATGAAGCCGTGATCGCGGCCGCAGAGCTCGGCGCAGTTGCCGCGCAGCATGCCGGTGAAGGTGTCGTCGACCTTGAACCAGGCTTCGTTGATGAAGCCGGGGATCGCGTCCTTCTTCACGCCGAGATCCTTCACCCACCAGGAGTGGATGACGTCGGCGCCGGTGATGAGCAGACGCACCTTGACGCCGTTCGGCACCACCAGCGGGCGATCGACGTTGAGGAGGTAGTGCGGCACGCTCTCGGGGTCGATGCCGGAGCCGAGCTCGCGCGCCGCATCGCTGGCGCGGTCGAGATGCGAGTAGTAGGCGATGCCGTTATCGAGGTACTCGTACTCCCAGCCCCACTGGAAGCCGGTCACCTTGATGGTGAGCCCGGTCTTGGTCGTGTCCTCGATCTCGACCAGCGTGCGCGCCGCCGGCACCGCCATGGCGATGAGGATGATCACCGGGACGATGGTCCAGACGACCTCGACCTTGGTGTTGTGCACCATGCTGGTGTCGGCCACGGCGCCCTTGGATTTACGGAATCTGACGATCGACCAGATCATGGCGCCGAACACCACGACGCCGATCCACACGCACACCCAGAAGATCTCCATGTGCAGGGCGTAGATCTTGCGGCTGATGTCGGTCACGCCCCGGGGGAGGTTCAGCTGCGCCCAGCCGGACTCCTCGGCGGCGGCCGGGAGCGCGAGCGCGGCCGCGGCGGCGGTGAGGGCGAATCGGGCGAGCTGTTTGCGCATCGTCATTCTTCTGCCTTACAGCGGGCGCCCGTCATGCGACGGACGCGACGCGAAAAAACCGGAGTGCCGCGACCTTCCCTTTCCGCCGCGCGCTCACCGCCAGGATGGCGATTCGTTGACGCGGCCGATGACCCGGGTCAGGCGCACGGCCAGTCCGCGGCGCTCCTCTTCGGTCAGAAAGGCGCCCAGCTCGCATTGGCGACCGTGCGACTCGATGGTGAGCCGGCTCGGGTGCAGGCTTGCGGCGGGGCGGCGAAGTTTAACCTGCGCCCAATGCCGCGGGAACACGACCCGGTCGCTGGAGCGGCGCCGGCGCGATTCGACCGCCACGTCGGCCTCGGTGACCGTGATGGTCTGGGAGTGGAAGCGCCGCTCGAGCGAGACCTTGAGTGCCCAGGCGAGGAGGGCCATCTCGAGCCCGGCGAACGGCAGAATCGGCCAGAACCCCTTGTAGGCGAGCAGTCCCCCCCATGCCGCAGGGAATGACGCAGGCGCTCGCGAAGAACACCCGGGCGCTGCGCACGGTGAGGGAGCAATTGGGGCGGATCTCGATCGAGAGCGGCGCGGCATCCATGACGGTGAGGCGATGGTAGCGCGCAGCGGCGGCGATTCAAATTGTCCGGGAATTTCCGCGGCTTTCGCGGCCGGTCGCGTGCGCGCCGCGCTCAGCCGCGGGCCGCGAGCGCGGCCGCCGCCGCATCGAGCCTGAGCGTCGCGGGAGCCTGCGGCGCGTGGCGCACCACGGCGAGCGGCGCGCCTCCGAGACGCCGCTCGAGGGTCGCGAGATTCTCCGCCTCGCGCTCCATGGGGGGGCCCGCGGCGTTGGCGATCCAGCCCGCGAACGCCACCCCGCAGGCGCCGATCGCGCGCCGGCTGAGCTCGGCATGGTTCAGGCACCCGAGGCGCAGCCCCACCACCAGGAGCGCTGCAAGGCCAAGCGTCCGGGCGAGATCCGCCATGCTGTCGCGCTCGCCGATGGGAGCGAGCCACCCCCCTGCCCCCTCGACGATCACCCGGTCGCAAACCGCCGCGATCGCCGCATATTCTGTAGCTATCGTGCCTAGATCTATCTCGATCTTGGCCTCTTTTGCAGCGATATGCGGCGAAATGGCCGGCTCGAAGCAATACGGGTTCACCCGCGCGTAGGCGAGGGGCACCGTGGCCGCGGCGAGGAGCGCCACGGCATCCTCGTTCCGCAGCCCCTCGCGCGTGCGCTGCGCGCCGGAGGCGATCGGCTTCATGACACCGACCCGCTCGCCGCGCGCGGCGAAGCTGCGCACGAGCGCGCAGGCGATCACCGTCTTGCCGACCCCGGTGTCGGTACCCGTGATGAAAAGGCCGCGCGCACTCACTTGCGAGACGCCTCCAGGGTCCGCCCCTGGACCCGCGGGCCGCGGCGGCGGATGGCCGCGGGCGCGATGTGCACTTCGGCCCCCTGCCCGGGCGCCGCGCGTGCGCCGGCGCCGCCCCAGCAGGCGCCGTAGATGACCTCGTAGGTCGCGGGCAGCCGCCCGCCCTGGCGCCAGGGCTCGTAGGCCGCGCTCATGCGTGCGAGGCGTGCGCGGCCCGAGAGCGTGCGCGGCCTGCCGGCGGTGACGTTGTGCGCGCCGATGGCTTTCAGATCGCGCATGAGACCGAGCGTGTCCTCGTAGCTGAGCGTCACGCGGTCGACGTCGAGCACCGGCTCCGCGAGCCCCGCGTGCGCGAGCGCGTCGCCGACGTCGTGCACGTCGAGAAAGCGGTGCACGTGGCTGAAGTCATCGACCGCGGCCCACGCGGCGCGCAGCTCGCGCAGCGTGTCGGGTCCGAGGGTGCTGAAGGCGAAGAAGCCCGAGGGCTTGAGCACCCGGCGCACCTCGGCGAGCGCCGGCGCGAGCGGCTCGCACCACTGCAGCATCAGGCTCGAGTACACCAGATCGACGCTCGCATCCGCGAGCGGCAGCCGCTCGGCGTCGGCGCACACGCGCGCGAAGCGCCGCAGCAGTCCCTGGTGACGGCGCGCCTCGCGCAGCATCCCCGGGGCGATGTCGAGCGCGATCACGAGCGCGCGGCGGTAGCGGCGTTTCAGGGCGCGCGTCACGCGGCCGGTGCCGGCGCCCAGGTCGAGCACCACGCGCGGCTCGAACTCGAAGGCGCCGAGGCGCTCGAGCAGCTCCGCGGCCACCTGCGCCTGCAGTGCCGCCGCGGCCTCGTAGCTGCCGCTCGCGCGGTCGAACGAGGCGCGCAGCCGCCGCCGGTCGAGACTGAAGGGCTCGCCGCCCTCAGCCACGCAGGAATCCGCGCAGCAGCCCGGCGAAGGCGTCCGGATGCGAGAGGAACGGCACGTGCCCGGCACCGGCGAGCGAGCGGTAGCGGCCCTTGGGCAGCGCCGCGGCGAGGGCGCGCGCGGCCGCGGCCGGCGTGATGCGGTCGTCGCGGCCGGCGATCACCAGCGCGGGTTTCCTCACCTGCGCCAGCTGGCTGCGCAGGTCCCCGACGCGCAGCCGCTCGAGGCCCCAGGCGAGCGCCTCGGGAAGCGCCATGCCGCCGCGCCGCAGCGCCTCCTCGAGCTGCGCGCGCACCCGCGCGGCGGTGCGCGGCGCGAGGCCGCGCAGCTGCTGCCCGATGAAGCCGCTCACCGCCCGCGCGGGGTCCGCGCGCACGCCGGCGGCGAGCTTCTCGAGCGCGGCGGCCTTCACTCCCGGCCGCCAGTCGGGGCCCGCGAGAAAGCGCGGCGTGGTCGCGACGAGCACCAGGCGCTCCACGGCCGCCGGCAGCGCGGCGGCGAGATCGAGCGCGAACTGGCCGCCGAGCGACCAGCCGAGAAGGTGATAGCGCGTGGTGAGGGGGGCGAGCGTCTCGTGCACGCGAAACGCCTGCGCCGCGGGTGCCTGGGCGGCCGCGTCCCAGTCGCTGCCGCCGTGACCGGGCAAATCGATGGCGATCACGCGGAAGCGCCGCGCCAGGGCCGCGGCGAGTCCGTCCCAGACCCGAAGGTTCATGCCCCAGCCGTGCAGCAGCACGAGATCGCGCCGCCCCTGCCCCGTCACTTCGGCGTTGAGCGCGCTCACGCGGCGCCCGGAGCGGCGCGCGGCGCGCAGGCGGCGGCGAGTGCATCCGTCAGCCGGTCGACCTGCGCCTCGGTGTGCGCCGCCGTGAGCGTCACGCGCAGCCGCGCGCTCCCCGGCGGCACCGTCGGCGGCCGGATCGCGACCACGCAGAACCCGGCCGCCTCGAGCGCGCGCTGCGCGGCGAGCACCGCCGCCTCGCTGCCGAGCATCACCGGCTGGATGGCGGTGCGCGAGGCGGCGAGCGGTACGCCGCAACCGAGCGCGCGGCGGCGAAAGCGCTCGATGAGCGCGGCGAGATGGGTGCGGCGCCAGCCCTCGCTGCGCGCCACGTTGAGCGCCGCGCGGCTCGCCGCGGCGACCGGCTGCGGCAGCGCGGTCGTGTAGATATAGGAGCGCGCCTTCTGCTGAAGAAAATCGACGAGCGCGGCCTCGCCCGCGACGAAGGCGCCGAAGGAGCCGAAGGCCTTGCCGAGCGTGCCGATCAGCACCGGCACTTCGGCGCCCGGCACCCCCTGCGCCTCGAGCGTGCCGCCGCCGTGCGCACCGACCACCCCGAGGCCGTGCGCGTCGTCGACCACCAGCCAGGCCCCGGCGCGGCGCGCGAGCTGCGCGAGCTCGGCGACGGGGGCGAGATCGCCGTCCATGCTGAAGACGCCGTCGGTGCCGATGAGCGCGGTCTTCTCCGGGTCCTCGTCGACGAAGTGCGCGGCGGCGCGTGCGTCCGCGTGCGCGTAGCGCTTCAGATCCGCTCCCGAGAGGCGCGCACCGTCGATGAGCGAGGCGTGGCTCAGGCGATCGAGCACCACGCGCTCGCCGCGCCCGGCGAGCGCGCTCACGACCGCGAGGTTCGCCATGTAGCCGGTGGAGAAGAGCAGCGCGCGCTCGCGGCCCGTGAAGGCGGCGAGCTCCTCTTCGAGCTGCTGGTGCTCGGCGCCGTGCCCGGTCACGAGGTGCGAGGCGGCGCTGCCCGCGCCGGCCGCATCGGCCGCGGCGCGCATGGCCGCGGCGAGCGCCGGATGGCGTGCGAGCCCGAGGTAATCGTTGCTGCTGAAGTCGACGAGCGTGCGTCCGCGCACGCGCAGCAGCGCGCGGCTGCCGGGCTCGGCGAAGCCCTCGGCCGTGATGCGACGGCGCCGCAGCTGCGCGGCCTCGAGCCGCGACAGCTCGGCCTCAAGCGCGTGCGCGGCTCGCTTCATGGCCGGCGTCGGCGGTCGCGGCGCGCACCTTGAGGCGCGCGAGCAGCGCCCGGTCGCGCTCGACGTCCGGGTTGCCGGTGGTCAGCAGCCGCTCGCCGTAGAAGATCGAGTTGGCGCCCGCCATGAGGCAAAGCGCCTGCAGCTCATCCGACATCGCCTCGCGGCCCGCGGAGAGCCGCACGTGCGCGCGCGGCATGAGGATGCGCGCCACCGCGATGGCGCGCACGAAATCGAAGGGGTCGACGTCGGGTGCCTCGGCGAGCGGCGTGCCGGGCACCTTCACCAGGCGGTTGATGGGCACGCTCTCGGGGTGCGCGGGGAGGTTGGCCAGCGTGCGCAGCAGCGCCGCGCGGTCGGTGACCGACTCGCCCATGCCGAGGATGCCGCCGCAGCAGACGTGGATGCCGGCGGCGCGCACCGCGGCGAGCGTGTCGAGCCGCTCCTGGTAGGTGCGCGTGGTGACGATCTCGCCGTAGAACTCCGCGGAGGTGTCGAGGTTGTGGTTGTAGTAGTCGAGGCCGGCACTCTTGAGCTCCGCGGCCTGCGCCGGGGAGAGCATGCCGAGCGTCGCGCAGCTCTCGAGCCCGAGCGCGCGCACCTCGCGGATCATGGCGGCGACCACCTTGAGGTCGCGCGCCTTCGGCTGCCGCCAGGCGGCGCCCATGCAAAAGCGCGTCGCTCCGGCCGCACGGGCCCGCGCGGCCGCCGCGCGCACCGCCGCCACCTCGAGCAGCGTCTCGCGCCCGAGGCCGGTGTCGTAGTGGACGCTCTGCGGGCAGTAGGCGCAGTCCTCGGGACAGGCGCCGGTCTTGATGGACAGCAGCGTCGCGAGCTGCACGGTGTTCGGCGCGTGAAAGGCCCGGTGCACGCCCTGGGCGCGGAACATCAGATCCATGAAGGGCAGCGCGAACAGCGCCTCGACCTCCTCGAGCGTCCAGTCGTGGCGGACCGGACCGGGCGTTGGGTGCGTCATGGTCCGACCATGCCCGAGCGCGCCGGCCCGTGTCAACGCAACACGCTCCCGCAGGTCGACAATTGCGCTAGCGGTGCTGGCGCAGCAGCTCGAGCGCGAGCGCGCCGGCCACCCCGAGCGCCCCCAGCACCGCGACCAGCACCGCGGCGGCGGCGCAGTCCTTCACCAGGCGGATGCGCGGGTGCAGGTCCGGATGCAGGTGGTCGGCGAGCGTCTCGATGGCGGTGTTGAGGAGCTCGGCGGCGATCACCCCGGCGCTCGCGAGTCCGGCGAGCGCCCACCAGCCCCACGAGGGCCGCAGCTTCAGCAGCGCGAGCAGCACCACGGCGGCGGCCACGGCCTGCAGCTGCACGCTGCGCTCGGTGCGCAGCGCGTGCCCCAGACCGCGCAGCGCGAAGCCGAGACGCACGGGGAACGGCTGGTTCTTGAGGGGCATGGCGGCTCTCAGCTGCGGTACACGTACTGCAGCAGCAGGCCGGCGAAGATCGCCAGCCCGACGTACTGGTTGTTGAGGAAGGCGCGCAGACACCCGGCCGCGTCGCGGCGCCGGATGAGCCACTGCTGCCACAGGAACAGCACGGCGGCCGCGACGATGCCGGCGCGGTACCAGCGGCCGAAATGCATGTCCTGCTCCACGAGGTAGAGCGCGTACAGCATCATGGCCTGCATGACGCCGATCAGGAGCTTGTCCATGTCGGCGAACAGGATGGCGCTCGACTTGATGCCGATCCTCAAGTCGTCCTCGCGGTCGATCATGGCGTAGATGGTGTCGTACATGGACGCCCAGATGACCGCGGCGAAGTACAGCACCCACGCGACCCGCGGCAGCGAGCCGGTCTGCGCCGCGAATGCCATCAGCACGCTCCAGCCGCCGAAGCAGATGCCGAGCCACAGCTGCGGGATGGGGAAGACGCGCTTCACGAACGGGTAGGAGACGGTGAGCACTCCGCCGATGACGGCGAGCTTCACCGTGAACTCATCGAGCCGCGTGACGAGTGCCAGCGCCAGGCCGATCAGCACCACGAAGAGCGCGAGCGCCTCGGCCGGGGAGACCAGGCGCGCGGCGAGCGGCCGGTCGCGCGTGCGGCGCACGTAGGGGTCGAGGTTGCGGTCGGCGAAATCGTTGATGACGCAGCCGGCGGCGCGCATCACCACGACGCCGAGCACGAACACCACCAGCACTTTCGGCTTCGGGTGCCCGGCGCCCGCGATCCACAGCGCCCAGAGCGCCGGCCACAGCAAGAGCCAGGTGCCCACCGGGCGATCGAGCCGCATGAGGCGGCCGTACTCGGTGAGGCGCCGTCCGAGCCGCCAGGAGAAGGGCGCCTCGGGAAAGCGCGGCGGCGCCGGTGGTGCGGGCGGCGTGGCGGGCAGCTCGGGGGCGGCGGCGGACATGGGCAGCGCTATGTTAGCCGACGCGCCCGTAGCGCTCGTCGCTGCCGATCCAGCGCAGCGTCAGCGCGGCACTGCGCGCCGGGTCGGACTCGAGCCGCTCGGCCGCCGCCTGCACGCGCGGCAGGAGGTCGGCATCGCGCATCAGATCCGCCACCCGCAGCTGCGCGAGCCCGGTCTGGCGCGTGCCGAGGAGCTCCCCCGGGCCGCGCAGCTCCAGGTCGCGGCGCGCGATCTCGAAGCCATCGGCGGTGGCGCGGATCGCCTTGAGCCGGGCGCGCGCCGTCTCGGACAGCGGCGAGCGGTAGAGCAGCACGCAGCTGCTCGCTTCGAGGCCGCGGCCGACGCGGCCGCGCAGCTGGTGCAGCTGCGCGAGGCCCATGCGCTCGGCGTTCTCGATCACCATGAGCGTGGCGTTCGGCACGTCGACGCCGACCTCGATGACCGTGGTCGCGACCAGCAGCTGGATCCTGCCCGCCTTGAAGGCGAGCATCGCCTCGTCCTTGGCCTTCGGCGGCATGCGGCCGTGCACGAGTCCGACGCGCACCCCGGGCAGCGCCGCCGCCAGCGCCGCGGCGGTTTCCTCCGCGGCCTGGGCACGCAGCTCGTCCGACTCATCGATCAGCGGGCACACCCAGTACACCTGCCGGCCCGCGCGGCAGGCGGCGACGATGCGCTGGACGACCTGCGCGCGGCGCTCCTCGGGCAGCACCACGGTCTGCACCGGCGTGCGCCCCGGGGGCAGCTCGTCGATGACCGAGATGTCGAGGTCGGCGTAGGCGGTCATGGCGAGCGTGCGCGGGATGGGGGTGGCCGTCATGATGAGCTGGTGCGGGAGGAGCTGCGCGCCGCGCGCCTTCTCCGCGAGCCTGAGGCGCTGTTGCACCCCGAAGCGGTGCTGCTCGTCGACGATGACAAGCGCGAGATCGGCGAACGCGATGCCTTCCTGGAAGAGCGCGTGCGTGCCGACCACGATGCGGATCTCGCCCGAGGCGAGTCCCTCGAGGGCGCTGCGGCGGGTGCGCGCCGGCTGCCCGCCCGAGAGCAGCGCCACGGGCAGCCCGAGCGGACGGAACCACTCGGTGAAGTTGCGCCCGTGCTGCTCGGCGAGCAGCTCCGTCGGCGCCATGAGCGCCGCCTGCTTGCCCGCGCCCGCGGCGCGCGCCGCGGCGGCGGCGGCCACCACGGTCTTGCCGCAGCCCACGTCGCCCTGCAGCAGCCGCACCATCGGCACGCCGCTCTCGAGATCCGCCTCGACCTCGGCCAGCGCCCGCGCCTGGGCGCGTGTCAGGGAGAAGGGCAGTGAGCCGACGAGGCGGCGGGCGAGCGTCGCGTCCCCGAGCCGCGCGGCCGGGTCGCTCTTGAGCGCGCGCTTGCGCACGCGCAGCGCGAGGGTGTGCGCCAGCAGCTCCTCGAAGGCGAGCCGGCGCTGCGCCGGGTGGCGGCCGGCGGCGAGCTCGGCCAGCTCGGCACCGCGCGGCGGGCGGTGCAGGTACACGAGCGCCTCCTCGAGCGTCGGCAGTCCCGCGGGCAGCCCCGCCTGCGGCGGGATGAGATCGACGAGGCCGCCGCGGGCCACGGCCTCGAGCGCCTGGGCGATGAGGGCGCGCAGCCGGCCCTGCGGCACGCCTTCGGTGAGCGGGTAGATCGGCGTCAGCGTCTCCTCGAGCGGCTCGGCCGCCGCGCCGAGGCGCCGGTACTCGGGGTGGACGATCTCGAGCCCGAGCGGTCCGCGGCGCACCTCGCCGAAGGCGCGCAGCCGCGTGCCGCGCGCGAGGTTGTGCTGCTGGCTCCCGGAGAAATAGAAAAAGCGCAGCGTGAGGAAGCCCGAGCCGTCGGCGAGGCGCGTCAGCAGCTGCCGCCGCCGGCGGTAGGCGACTTCCGTGAGCTGCACCTCGCCCTCGACGGCGGCGCGCGTGCCGGGCGTGAGCGCGCCGATCGCGGTGACGCGGGTGCGGTCCTCGTAGCGCAGCGGCAGGAGGAAGAGCAGGTCGGCGATGCTCGTCACGCCGAGGCGCTCGAGGCGCGCGGCGAGCGCCGCCCCGACCCCGCGCAGCGCCGTCACCGGCCGGCTGCCGGCATCGGCGCGCGCGGCCGGGGGAGCGGCGCGCTCGCTCGCGGCGCTCAGCCGAGGTGCAGCACGCACTCGATCTCGATCTGCGCGCCGCGCGGCAGCTGGGCGACGCCGACGGTGGAACGCGCCGGGTAGGGCTTGGCGAAGTAGGTCGCCATGACCTCGTTGACCCTGGCGAAGTTCGTGAGGTCGGTGAGGAAGATCGTGACCTTCACCGCCCGGTCGAGCGAGCCGCCGGCCGCTTCCGCCACGGCCTTGAGGTTATCGAACACGCGCCGGGTCTGTGTCTCCATGTCGCCCGCGACCAGCTGCATGGTGGCGGGGTCGAAGGGCACCTGTCCGGAGAGGTAGACGGTGTCGCCGGCGCGTACGGCCTGCGAGTAGGTGCCGATCGCCTGGGGGGCGCGGTCGGTGTGGATGCTGTGGCGGCTCATCGGCGCAACTCCTGCGAAGAATTGAAGGGCGGAACCGAAGGCGATTGTCGCACGCGGCCTTCAGCCGCTGGCATCGCTCTCGCCCTCGTGCTCGCCGGCGTGGCCGTCGCGGGCGCGCGCCGCGATGCTGCGCGTGACGCGGGTGACGTCCGGCATGCGGCGGATCACCCGCACCAGGCGCGCCAGCTGGCGGCGGTCGCGCACCCGCAGCTCGAAGGTCAGCACGGCGGCATCGGCGTCCTGCTCGTCGATCGAGACGTGGTCGATGTTGGTCTCGGTGCTGGCGATGGCGGCGGCGACCGCCGCCAGCACGCCGGTGCGGTTGACCACGTGCACGCGGATCTCGGAGGAGAAGAGCCGGTCGGGCGCGCTCTGCCAGCTCACCGGCAGCCAGTTCTCCGGGTGCTTGCGGTAATCCTCGACGTTGACGCAGTTCTCGCGGTGGATCACCACCCCGCGCCCGGTCGAGAGGAAGGCGAAGATCGGATCGTAGGGGATCGGGAAGCAGCAGCGCGCGTAGGTGACCAGCAGCCCTTCGGTGCCGGCGATCGCGAGCGGCGCCGGGGCCGCCTTGCCGTCGGCGGTCGGCGCGCCGGGCAGGAGGCGCCGTGCCGCGAGCGGTGCGAGCCGCTCGCCGAGGCCGATCTTCTCGTAGAGCTCATCGAGGTCCTTGAGCCCGAGCTCCCCGAGCGCCGCCTTCTGCACCTCGGGCTTGACGTCATCGAGTGCCAGGCCGAACTCGCGCAGCGCCTGGCTGAGGAGCCGCGAGCCGAGCGCGATCGCCTCGGTGCGGCGCAGGCCCTTGAGGTAGTGGCGGATGGCGGTGCGCGCCTTGGCGGTGACGACGAAGTTCACCCAGGAGGGATTCGGGGTCGCGCCCTTGGCGGTGATGATCTCGACCGTCTGGCCGTTGCGCAGCACGGTGCGCAGCGGCGTCAGGCGGCGGTCGACCTTGGCGGCGACGCAGCGGTTGCCGATGTCGGTGTGCACCGTGTAGGCGAAGTCGACCACGGTGGCCCCGGAGGGCAGGCGCAGGATCTGGCCCTTCGGGGTGAACACGTACACCTTGTCGGGAAACAGGTCGACCTTGACGCTCTCGAGGAACTCCTCCGACGAGCCCGCCTCCTGCAGCGACACCAGGCTCGTGATCCACTCGCGCGTGCGGTCCTGCTGGGCGGAGTCGGACGGGTCGCCGGCCTTGTATTTCCAGTGGGCGGCGATGCCGGACTCGGCGACGCGGTGCATGTCGGCGGTGCGCAGCTGCACCTCGATCGGCACGCCGTTGGGACCGAACAGCGTCGTGTGCAGCGACTGGTAGCCGTTGACGCGCGGGATGGCGATGTAGTCCTTGAAGCGCCCGGGCATGGGCTTGAACACCGCGTGCACCACGCCGAGTGCGCGGTAGCAGGTGTCGGGCCTGTCGACGATGATGCGGATGCCGTAGACGTCGACGATCTCATTGAGGAGCGAGCGCTTCCTGTGCATCTTCTTGTAGATGCTGTAGAGGTGCTTCTCGCGCGTCTCGACCTCGCCCTGGATGTCGTTCTTGAGCAGCGCCGCCTTCAATTGCTGCTCGATCTTCTTCAGGAACTCCTTCTGGTTGCCGCGCGCGCGCTTCAAGGTCCGCTCGAGCACCGCGTAGCGGCGCGGGTAGAGCGCCTTGAACCCCAGGTCCTCGAGCTCGAGCTTCATGCTGTAGAGGCCGAGCCGCTCGGCGATGGGCGCGTAGATCTCGAGCGTCTCGCGCGCGATGGCGCGGCGGCGCGCCGGCGCCATCGCCTCGATGGTGCGCATGTTGTGGGTGCGGTCGGCGAGCTTCACCAGGATGACGCGCAGGTCGCGCACCATGGCGAGCAGCATCTTGCGGAAGGACTCCGCCTGCGCTTCCTCGCGGCTCTTGAACTTGATCTGGTCGAGCTTGGTGACGCCGTCGACGAGCTCGGCGACGTCGGCGCCGAAGCGCGCCGCCAGCTGGTCCTTGGGCGTCGGCGTGTCCTCGATGACGTCGTGCAGGATCGCCGCGACGATGGTGTCGGTGTCGAGGCGCAGGTCGGCGAGGATCGAGGCGGCCGCCACCGGATGGGCGATGTAGGGCTCGCCCGAGAGGCGCTTCTGTCCCTGGTGGGCCGAGGCGCCGAACTCGGCGGCCTCGCGGATGCGTCCGACCTGGTCGGGGGGGAGATATTCCCCGGCGCTGGCCAGCAGCTCCTTCAGTCCCGGGGTGCGTCTTCCGCCGGGCAGCAGTCCGCGGAGCGAAGACGCATAGTCCATAGGTCCCGCGTGTCGTCAGTCTCCGAGACCGAACTGCGGCGCGCGGAAGGTGGACTGGTTATCCGCGTCCGGCACGACGGGCTCGGGCGCGGGCTCCGGCTCACGCAGCATCTCGGCGGTGACGTTGCCGGCGGCGATCTCGCGCAGCGCGAGCACGGTCGGCTTGTCGTTCTCCAGCGGAATGGTGGCTTCCGCGCCGTTGGCGAGGCGGCGGGCGCGTTGCGCCGCCAGCAGCACCAGCTGGAACAGGTTGTCGACGTTGTGCAGACAGTCTTCTACGGTGATTCGGGCCATGGGACGCTACAGGTGAGTACACCCGGCGCGGGGTGCGCAGGGCCTTTAACTATAAGCGAAAAGGGCCCCGCTCGGCCACTGTGCTGCGGCGCAGCACCCCCTCAGGCGCCCGCCAGCAGCTCCGCGAGCAGGGGCTTGAGCTCCGGGCGGTCGCTTTTGAGGTCGGCGCCCTGGCCGTCGATGATGCGCTTGAGGTCCGCGACCGCCCGCTCGAAGTCGTCGTTGACCACCACGTAGTCGAACTCGCCGTAGTGGGACATGTCGCTCGCGGCGTCCTGCAGACGCCGGCGGATCACCTCGGCGGTGTCGGTCGCGCGCCGCGCGAGCCGCTCGGCGAGCGCCGCCCGCGCCGGCGGCAGCACGAAGATGCTGACGCAGTCGGGCATGGCGCGGCGCACCTGCTGCGCGCCCTGCCAGTCGATCTCGAGCAGCACGTCGTGGCCGGCGGCGAGCTGCCCGGCGACGAAGGCGCGCGAGGTGCCGTAGTGGTTGTCGAACACCTGGGCGTGCTCGAGGAACTCGTTCCGGTGTACCAGCTCGGTGAACTGCGGCTTGGAGACGAAGTGGTACTCGCGCCCCTCCGTCTCGGTGGGGCGGCGGGTGCGGGTGGTGTGCGAGATCGACAGGCGCAAGCGCGGCTCGGCGGCGAGCAGCGCCTTGACGAGCGAGGTCTTGCCGGCCCCCGAGGGCGCCGAGATGACGAACAGCCGGCCGCGCTTCATGGGCGCGAATATACGCCGTGGGCCGCGAGCGCCGCGACGAGCGCACGCAGCGCTTGAGCGCGGTGACTGACGAGATTCTTCTCCTGCGCCGGGAGCTCGGCGGCGGTGCGCGTGTCCCCGGCGGGGATGAATGCCGGGTCGTAGCCGAAGCCCCCGCTGCCGCGGGGCGTCGGCGCGATACGTCCTTCCCAGGTGCCCGTGCCGAGGAGCGGCGCCGGGTCGTCGGCGCTTTCGACCCAGGCCACCACGCACTGGTAGCGCGCCGTGCGGCGCTGCGCGGGAACCCCGGCGAGCTCCTGCAGCAGCAGCGCGAGGTTCGCCGCATCGCTCGCGCCGTCCCCGGCATAGCGCGCCGAGCGCACGCCCGGGCGGCCGCCGAGCGCGTCCACCTCGATGCCGGAGTCATCGGCGAGCGCCGGCAGCCGCGCGGCGCGCGCGGCGTGCCGTGCCTTGAGGAGCGCGTTCTCGCGGAAGGTGCTGCCGGTCTCCTCGGCCGACTCGATGCCGAGGGCGCTCTGCGGGACGAGCTCGACCCCCGCGGGTGCGAGGAGCGCCGCGAGCTCGCGCAGTTTCCCCGGGTTGGCGCTCGCCAGGACGACGCGCTTCACGGCACGGCGAGTGCCTGCGCCTGCGCTGCGAACAGCGTGCCGATGCCCTGTGCGGCGAGATTGAGCAGCGCGTCGAGCTCGTGGCGGCGGAAGGCGTGACCCTCGGCGGTGCCCTGGATCTCGATGAAGGCGCCGCCGTTGTTCATGACCACGTTCATGTCGGTCTCGGCCTGCGAGTCCTCGGCGTAGTCGAGGTCGAGCACCGGCACGCCGCCGACGATGCCGACGGATACCGCCGCCACCTGGCCGTGCAGCGGGCTCGCGGCGATCGCGCGCCGCTTCGCGAGGTGCTCGCAGGCCTGGGCGAGTGCCACGTAGGCGCCGGTGATCGCCGCGGTGCGCGTGCCGCCATCCGCCTGCAGCACGTCGCAGTCGAGCGTGACGGTGCGCTCGCCGAGGGCGCGCAGGTCCGTGACCGCGCGCAGCGAGCGGCCGATGAGCCGCTGGATCTCCTGGGTGCGGCCGGTCTGCCTGCCGCGCGCGGCCTCGCGCGCGCTGCGGGTGTGGGTGGCGCGCGGCAGCATGCCGTACTCGGCGGTGATCCAGCCCTGGGACTTGCCGCGCAGGAACTGCGGCACGGTCTCCTCCACGCTCGCCGTGCACAGCACCTGGGTGTCGCCGAACTCGATCAGCACCGCGCCTTCGGCGTGCTTGCCGTGGGCGCGGCTGAAGCGTACCGGCCGCAGCTCATCGCTCGCGCGTCCCGAGGGTCTTGCCATGCGCTACTCCCCGAGCCAGCGCAGCGCCGCCGCCGAGGTGTTGTCGCTCCCGGGACCGGCGCGCTTCACCGCGCGCGAGCCGAGGTCGAGCAGCTGCGCGCGCAGCTGTCCGCCCGCGCCGTTCATGCTTTGCGCCACCTCCGGGTCCTTGAGCGGCCCCCAGAAGCCGTCGGTGCACACGAGCAGCAGATCGCCCGGCTCGATCGGGCGGCGGCGGCTCAGGGTCATGTCCGGCAGGATCGGATCGCCGCCGAGGCAGCACTCGACGAAGTTGCGCATCGGGTGGGTCTGGGCCTGCTCGGGGCTGATCAGGCCCTCGCGCAGCAGCAGCTCGACGTGGCTGTGGTCGCGGCTGCGCGCGACGAGCTCGCCGCGGCGCACGTGATAAACGCGGCTGTCGCCGACGTGCGCCCACCAGCTGGCGCTGCGCTGAATGAGGCACACCGCGCAGGTGGCGCGCGGCCGCTGCTCGAGCGGCAGCTGCGTGCCGAGCTTCACGACCTCCTCGTGCGCGCGCCCGAGCGTCAGGTGCAGGAAGCCGAGCGGATCGAACAGCGGCTGCGGCGAGTGCCAGAAGGCTTCGGTGATGACCTGCTGCGTCACCTGCGCGGCGCGCGCGCCGTGCGCGTGTCCGCCCATGCCGTCGACCGCGACCAGGAGCGCCGCGTGCTCGGCGACCGCCGCGCTGACCCGATCCTGATTCTCCTCGCGCCCGCCCACGAGGCTGATGTCGGCGTATTCGACCCGCAATGAGGCATCCACTGCATCTGTTAGACTTGCCGGGACTTTATATCACCTGTGCGGCGCCTGGGCGAAAGCTATGATCGCGAGCATGACGGGCTTCGCGCGCCGTGAAGCCAGCGGAGAGTGGGGCTCCCTGGTGTGCGAGCTGCGCAGCGTCAATCACCGTTTCCTCGAGGCGGGCTTCCGCCTGCCGGACGAGCTGCGCTCGGCCGAGGGCGAGCTGCGCGCGCGCCTCGCGCTCAAGGTGCGCCGCGGCAAGGTCGACTGCACCATGAGCTACCGGCGGCCCGCCGGCGCGGGCGGCGCGCTCGATGTCGACGCGCTCGCGCTCGAGCGGCTGCTCGCCGCCGCGCAGAGCGTGGCGCGCTCGCTGCCGGTGCCCGCCAGCATCAACGCGCTCGACGTGCTGCGCTGGCCCGGCGTGCTGCGCGAGGAATCCGCCGGCGGCGAGCCGCTGCAGGCGGCGGCCGCGGCGCTGTTCGCCGCGACGCTGGAGGACCTGAGCGCGGCGCGCGCGCGCGAGGGCGCGCGGCTGCGCGAGCTGCTCGAGCAGCGCTGCACGGCGCTCGAGACGCTGGTCGCCGCGGTGCGCGCACGGCTGCCGCAGGTGCAGGCGCGGGCCCGGGAGCGCCTCGCCGAGCGCCTCGCCGAGCTCACCGCCGCCGTCGACCACGAGCGGCTCGAGCAGGAGCTGGCGCTGCTCCTGCAGCGCCTCGACGTGGACGAGGAGCTCGAGCGGCTGACCGGCCACATCGCCGAGGTGCGCCGCGTCATCGGCGGCAGCGAGCCGGCCGGGCGGCGCCTCGACTTCCTCATGCAGGAGCTCAATCGCGAGGCCAACACGCTGTCGTCCAAGTCGCAGGACCTCGAGTCGACGCGTTGCGCGGTCGACATGAAGGTGGTCATCGAGCAGATGCGCGAGCAGGTGCAGAACGCGGAGTAAGCGCGGCGTCCGCCGCGGCGCGCGCCGGAGGGGCTCAGCGGATGGCGGGGGCCGGCCGTCGCAGCACCACCAGCGAATCGCGCCGCAGTATCCCGAGGTCGCGTTCGATGACTTCCCAGCCCTCGGCGGCGGCCATCTCGCACATGCGCGCGGCGCTGTTGCGCGGCCACCAGATGGCATCGTCGGGGAGGCCCTGGAAGCGCTTCGGCACGCCCCAGCGCAGCCCCCAGCCGAGCGCGTCCAGCTTGTCCCAGTCGGCGATCTCGTGCGCCGCGAGCCCGCCGGGCTTCATCTTCGGCAGTGCGCTGCGCAGGATCTCGCGGATGTGTTCGGCGTTGTTGTGGCACAGCACGCCGAAGGACCAGAAGAAGTCGAAGGCGCCCTCGGGCACGCCGGCGAAGGAGTTGTCGGCGACCTGGTGACACACGAGGCGCCCGCCGCCCGGCGGCGGCCGTATCCAGCCGCGCACGTCGTGGAAGTCCACCGTGTGCACTTCGCCCTGCGGGACGTATCTCAGGATGGCGCGCGTCCATGAGCCGCTCCCCGGGCCGAGCTCGAGCACCCGCGAGTCGGGCTTCAGGTACGGGAGCACGGCGCGCTGGAAGACCGTGCGGTAGGAGGCGCCGACGCGCAGCTCTTCGATGAGGCGCCGCGGCCCCGGGATGCGGCTGAGCACGTTGCCGCTGTTGTACCCCCCGGGGAAGAGCCCGCGCAGCGTCTGCAGTGTCGGCATGCGCGTAGCATAGAGCAATGCCCGCGCTCGCCGCCCCGCCGCTTTCGCTCTACGTGCACTTCCCCTGGTGCGTGCGCAAGTGTCCGTACTGCGATTTCAACTCCCATGCGCTCCAGGGCGAGCTCCCCGCCGATGCCTACCTCACGCGCCTCGAGCGCGACCTCGAGGCGCAGGCCGCGGCGGTCGCCGGGCGCGCGGTGGTGAGCGTGTTCATGGGTGGCGGCACGCCGAGCCTGTTTCCGCCGGAGGCGATCGCGCGGCTGCTCGCGGCGGCGCGCCGCCACCTCACCCTCGCGGCGGATGCCGAGGTCACCCTCGAGGCGAATCCCGGCGCCATCGAGCGCGGGGCGTTTCGCGAGTACCGCGCCGCGGGCGTCACCCGCGTCTCGCTCGGCGCGCAGAGCTTCTCGGCTGAGGCTCTGCGGGCCCTCGGGCGCATACACTCCCCGGCGGAGACCTGCCGCGCGGCCGGGGAGCTGCACGCCGCGGGGCTCGCGAACTTCAACCTCGACCTCATGTACGCGCTCCCCGGCCAGGAGCGCGCCGGCGCGCTCGCGGACGTCGACGCGGCGCTCTCTCTCGCCCCCGCGCACCTCTCCCACTACCAGCTGACGCTCGAGCCCGGCACGGTCTTCGCCGCGCGCCCCCCGCCGCTTCCCGATGAGGACGCGGCGGCGGCGATGCTGGAGGAGTGCGCGGCGCGGCTCGCGGCCGCGGGCTTCACGCATTACGAGGTCTCGGCCTACGCGCGGCCCGCGAGCGAGTGCCGTCACAACCTCAACTACTGGAATTTCGGCGACTATCTGGGAGTCGGGGCGGGCGCGCACGGCAAGCTCACCTTCCCGGAGCGCGGCGCGATCGTGCGCACCGTGCAGCCGCGCGAGCCGCGGCGCTATATCGCGGCCGCGCCCGGGGATCTCACGCTAACCCCGGTGCCGGCAGCGGAGCTGCCGTTCGAGTTCATGCTGAACGCGCTGCGGCTCGCCGCGGGCTTCTCGCTCGGGGACTTCAGCGCCCGCACCGGCCTCGGCGCCGATCGCATCGCCGCGCCCCTCGCGCGGCTGCTGGGGCGGGGGCTCCTCGAGCGCACCGCCGGGGGCTATCGCGCGAGCGCCCTGGGCTCGCGGTTCCTCAACGACTTGCTGACGGAGTTCCTGGTCGAAAGGCCGCAAACGAGCGGCGCTTCCGCAATGTCAATCGCGCCGGCCGGGGGTGTTCGGGACCGTCCCGGGCCTTTATTCACAGGCGCCGAAGGGGCCTTCGGAGAATGAGTGAATTACACGGCAAAGCACCCAAGCCGCTGGACATCATCGACTTAAGTTATTGAAATAATAGGGCAAAAACGCCTGGTTAAATTTTGATCAAAGTAACAATAATGCAATCTGCCCGGGAAATCGCAGCCCCGCGGGGCCCCTCGTCCACAGACTTGTCCACAGCTTCTGTGGATAAGGAATGGCCTTCGCGCCAAGCCCTGCGGCGGCCGTGCTTGAGGCGCGGCGGCACTGCCGCTAAACTCCCGCGCCCTTTAAACGAGCCCGCTGCCGCCCCATGAAGCGGTGAGCCCTCCCGAGAGTCCGAGCCGCCATGAAAGCCGCCATTCATCCCGAGTACAAAGAGATCACCGTCAGCTGCACGTGTGGCAACACGTTCAAGACGAGCTCGACGCTCGGCCACGACCTGCAGGTCGAGGTGTGCTCGAACTGCCATCCTTTCTATACGGGCAAGCAGAAGATCGTCGATACCGCCGGGCGCGTCGACAAGTTCCGCAAGAAGTACGCCGCCGCCACCGCCACCGGCGCCACGACCGGCGCCGCCAAGTAAGACGGATGCGCGGACCGCAGGCGGTCCGCGCTCACCACTCCTCTCCTCTCTCGTTCGGGTGAGCCGCCTCACAGCCGGGGCCGCGCGCCTTGATTGTGGCGCGTGGTCCATGTAAACCTCTTTAAGATTCAGGTGCTCTGCGCCGATAGGCACGCAGAGCGGGCCATGGAAGCCGCGGCGCAATGACCCAGAAGACCTTCACACTCACCGATCCCGAGAGCGGGCACGAGAGCGCGTTGCCCGTGCGCAGCGGCACCATCGGGCCGGCGGCGCTCGACATCGCCACGATCCACAAGGATCTCGGCGTCTTTACCTACGATCCGGGCTTCGGCATGACCGCGGCCACCGAGAGCCGCATCACCTACATCGACGGCGACGCCGGGGTGCTGCTGTACCGCGGCTACCCGATCGAGCAGCTCGCCGAGAAGAGCTCGTTCATGGAGGTGGCCTACCTGCTGCTGATCGGCGAGCTGCCGACGGCGAAGCAGCTCGAGGAGTTCAACGGCAACATCCGTTATCACACGATGATCAACGAGTGGCTGCTGCGCTTCTTCAACGGCTTCCATGCCAATGCGCATCCCATGGCGATGGTGTCGGGAGTCGTGGCCTCGATGTCGGCCTTCTATCACGACTCGATGGACATCCATAACCCGCGCCATCGCGAGATCTTCTCCCACCGCATCATCGCCAAGCTCCCGACCATCGCCGCGGCCGCGCACAAGCACTCGCTCGGCCAGCCCTTCATCTACCCGCGCAACGATCTCGACTACGCGAGCAACGTGCTCAACATGCTGTTCGCGGTGCCGTGCGAGCCGTACCGGCTCGACCCGGTGGCCTGCGAGGCGCTCGATCTGCTGTTCGTGCTGCACGCCGACCACGAGCAGAACGCCAGCACCTCGACGGTGCGGCTCGCCGGCAGCACCGGCGCCAATCCCTACGCGGCCATCTCGGCGGGCGTATCGGCGCTGTGGGGTCCGGCGCACGGCGGCGCCAACGAGGCGGTGCTGGCGATGCTCGAGCAGATCGGCTCGGTCGACAACATCCCGAAGTACCTGGCGATGGCCAAGGACAAGTCGAGCCACTTCCGCCTCATGGGCTTCGGCCACCGCGTCTACAAGAACTTCGATCCGCGCGCCAAGATCATCCGCGCGATGGCCCACAAGGTGCTCGCCGCGCTCGGGCGCACCGACAGTCCGCTGTTCGAGCTGGCGCTGCGGCTCGAGGAGATCGCGCTCAAGGACGAGTACTTCGTCTCGCGCAAGCTCTACCCGAACGTGGATTTCTATTCCGGCGTCATCTACAGCGCCATCGGCATTCCGCGCTCGATGTTCACGGTGATGTTCGCGATCGCGCGCACCGTGGGGTGGGTGGCGCACTGGCAGGAGATGATCTCCGACCCCGCCATGCGCATCGGCCGCCCGCGCCAGCTCTACACCGGCCCGACGCGGCGCGAATACGTCGACGTCAGCAAGCGCTAGCTAGTCGAGCGTCTCGCCGAGCAGCGCTTCGACCTCGAAGGCGGTGGCGCGGCGCATCGGCCGCCCGTCCACCGGGCTCACCGGCGCCTGGCGGATGCCGTCCGCCGGAAACACCGTCACCTCGATCGAGCAATCGTCGACCGCGAAGCGTACCCCGGGGAAGGGCCGCACCCGCTCGGCATCGAGCTTCACCCGCCGCTCGGTCACCTCGTGCGCGATGTGCAAATCCATGAGCCGCAGGGTCACCGCTTCGGCGCGGTCGGCGAACAGGTGCAGCTGCACGTCGGAATGCTCGGTGGCGGTACCGGAGAGCACCGCGCCGACGAGGCGCGGCTCGAACTCGGCGAGGCGCCGCATGGCGGCGAGCGCCGCGCGGCGCTGCGCGCTCAGGTGCTCGACGTGCGCTTCGCCGCCGAACAGGCGCTGGTACTCGGCGAGCGCCACCTCGATCTCGCGGTTCTTCGGCAGCACCGCGGCGACGTCGGTGACCCCCAAGCGCTCGGCGGCCTTGCGCTTGGCGGTGAGGAAGTCCTGCACGCCGTGCTCGGCCATGATGCGCGCGGCCTCCTGCGCCAGGGCGCGCCGTAAGTTGTCAGCCCGGGACATAGGTCGACTCCCGTCAATTGCACCGTGTAGGCGGTGAAAGCCGCGCCTTTCACCGCCGGCACCGAAGCTGCTGTCCGGCAAAATCGCTTCCTGCGATTTTGCCCAATTAACTAGAATATCGGCTCGCCGCTCTGCTGGCCTTCGGTGTTCTGCATGTTGCCGGGCTCGTTCTGCGGCAGATGATTGGCCATGAAGATCTCGGTGATGCCGGTCGGGTTCTCATCGCTCACCAGCTCGCCGGTCAGCGGCGAGATGCGCAGGCTCACCACCCCGTCGGGCATGGGCCGGTGCTCCTCCGGCACGCCGCGCAGCGCCTCGCGCATGAAGGCGATCCAGATCGGCAGCGCGGTGTGCGCGCCCTCCTCGCTCTCGCCGAGCGGCTTGTCCTGGTCGAAGCCCACCCACACGGTCGCCACCAGGTTGTCGGTGAAGCCGTTGAACCAGGTGTCCACGGCCTTGTTGGTCGTGCCGGTCTTGCCGGCGAGATCCTCGCGTCCCAGCACCCGCGCCCGCACGCCCGTGCCGCGGCGGATCACGTCGCTCATCATGTCGGTCATGACGTAGGCGTTCGCCGCGCTGATGACGCGCGGGGCGATGCGGTCGGGCGGCAGCGGCTCACCCGCCGCCGGTGCGCCGTCGAGACTCTCCCCGGGGGCGGCGGCGCGCGGGTCGCCGCCCGGGAGCGTGGCCGGCGCGCCCGCGGCTGCCACCTTGACCGCGCTTGCCTGCGGCTGCGGCGCGTTGCCGCCCCCCGCATCGCACTGGGCGCACACCAGGCGCGGGGCGGCGCGCCATACCACCTGGCCGGAGGCGTCCTCGATGCGGTCGATGAAATAGGGCTGGACGCGGTAGCCGCCGTTGGCAAACACGGCGTAGCCGGCGGCGAGCTCGAGCGGGGTGACCTCGAGCGTGCCGAGGGCGAGCGTCAGGTCGTGCGGCATGGTCTTGGGGTCGAAGCCGAAGCGGCTGACGTAGTCGATGGCGTTGTCGACGCCGAGCTCCTTCAGCACGCGGATCGAGACGAGGTTGCGCGAATGCACCAGTGCCTCGCGCAGGCGCGTCGGACCGCCGAACTGCCGCTCGTTGTTCTCCGGGCGCCAGGCTTCCTCCGCGCCGTTGCCCTCGAGCACGATCGGCGCGTCGAGGAAGGTGCTCGCCGGCGTGATGCCGTGCTCGAGCGCCGCCGAGTAGAGGAAGGGCTTGAAGCCGGAGCCCGGCAGGCGCCGGGCCTGGATGACGCGGTTGTACTTGTTGGTGAAGTAGTCGAAGCCGCCGACCAGGGCGACGATGCTGCCGTCGTTGGGATCGAGGGCGACGAGGGCGCTCTGCGCCTCCGGGACCTGCCCGAGCTGCGCGTGGCCGGCCTCATCGGCGATCACGTAGACGACGTCGCCCTTCTTCAGCACCTGCGCCGCCCTGGTGGGCGCGGGGCCGACGGCCTCGTTCGCGAGCGCCTTGTGCGCCCACGCGAGTCCGTCCCAGTCGATGGTCGCAGGACCCGCCGACTTCACGTAGGTCTTCACGTCGCGCTCGTCGACCGCCGTGACGATCGCGGGAGTGAGGTCGCCGATGGTGGCGTACTCATCGACCAGGTCGTCGTAGTCGGGAGGCTGGCCCGTCGGCAGCTCGACGTGCCCGATGGGGCCGCGCCAGCCGTGGCGGCGGTCGTACTCGATGAGGCCGATGCGCACCGCGCGGTTGGCGGCCGCCTGCAGCCGCCCGTCGAGCGTCGTGTAGACCTTGTAGCCGGCGGTCTCGGCGCTCGCGCCGAAGCGCTGGCGCAGCTCGAGGCGCGCCATCTCGGCGACGTAGGGGGCCTCGATGTCGTAGAGCGGCGCGTGCGCGCGCGCGTGCATCGGCTCGCGGTTGGCGGCTTCGGCGGTCGCGGCATCGATGTAGCCGAGCTCGCGCATGCGGCGCAGCACGTAGGCGCGCCGCTGCGTCGCGGCCTCGGGGTTGACGATCGGGTTGTAGCTGGAGGGCGCCTTGGGGACGCCGGCGAGCGTCGCGGCCTCGGCGACGTCGAGCTTGTCGAGGGTCTTGCCGAAGAAGGCCTCGGCCGCGGCGGCCACGCCGTAGGAGCGCTGGCCGAAGAAGATGACGTTGAGGTAGAGCCCGAAGATCTCCTGCTTGCTGAACTCGTGCTCCATGCGATAGGTGACGAAGGTCTCCTGGAGCTTCCTGCGCGCGGTCTTGTCGAGCGACAGGAACATGTTGCGCGCCGCCTGCATGGTGATGGTGCTCGCGCCCTGGGTCTTGTGCCCGGAGATGACGTCGACCACCGCCGCGCGGATCACGCCGAAGTAATCGATGCCGTGATGCTCGAAGAAGCGCTCGTCCTCGGCGGCGAGGAAGGCGTGCTTGACGACCTCGGGGATCTGCTCGAAGGTGACCGGGATGCGCCGCTGCTCGCCGATCTGCGCGATCAGCGCGCCGCTGCGCGTGTAGACGCGCAACGGCACCTGCAGCTCCGCGTTGCGCATCGCCTCGGTCGAGGGCAGCGTCGGCACCAGGTACACGTAGGCGCAGCCGAGGGCCCAGGCCGCCAGAAATGTGACCAACATCACGCCCCCGGCGATGCAGGTCATAATCCGAAACCAATTCCATTTCACAGAAACCAACTCTGTCACCTTGCGCTCGCCCGGAGCGCTATGCATAGTACCCGCCGCATCAGGGCAAACTCACCGAAAGGTGGGGACGCAAAGCCTCCGGTCTACGGGCGTACGTGCCTACGACAGCGGGGTTGCCGGTTGGAACGTTAACGCACTCCCCCCCATCAGGGCCACGCAGCCCTCATCGGGGACGGAGCTGCGGTCCACCGCACTCCGCGCGCGCAGCACCGATCGGTCCGCTCCGGCTGGCTCACCGTCTCCTCACAGGACGCTTTGGACAAGGCGCAGCGACATTCGTTGACCCGCGACCCCGCGCCCACGGGGCGTGACGCCCTTCGTGGTTCGCCGGCGTGCGTCCATACCGCCCCGTGGAACCGTGAGGCTCCTCACGTTCAATTTAACTTTGCGCTGTTATATAGTGTCTCCGGATTTATACAGGGCGGTCACTTTCAGGCGTAAAATCCTGAAAAGGAAATAAAAAATGTTCCTTCTTCAGCGCAAGTACCGGCCGCTGCTGGGTCTCGATATCACCACCTCCTCGGTCAAGCTGATCGAGCTGGCGATGGCGGGCGGGCAGTACCGGGTCGAGGCTTACGCGGCCGAGCCCACGCCCCAGAACGCCATCAACGAGAAGGCGATCGTCGACGCCGAGGCGGTCGGCGAGGCCATCCGCCGTGCGGTCAAGCGCGCCGGCGCCAAGAGCGACGAGGTCGCGATCGCGATCTCGGGCGACGCCGCCATCACCAAGGTGATCCAGATGCCGCGCTCGCTGCGCGCCTCGGACCTCGAGGCCCAGGTCGAGATGCAGGCCGACCAGTACATCCCCTTCCCGATGGACGAGGTCTCCTACGACTTCGAGGTCCTCGGGGTGAACGACAAGGATCCCGAGTCGAACGACGTGCTGCTCGTCGCGACGCGCACCGAGAACGTCGAGCAGCGCCAGGCGGCGGTCAAGGCCGCGGGCCTCGCCGCCAAGATCGTCGACGTCGAGGCGTTCGCGCTCGAGAACGCCTGCAAGCTCATGACGCACCAGATGCCCGACGGCGGCATCGATCGCACCATCGCGGTGGTGGATTTCGGCGCGAGCAGCACCACCTTCAGCGTGCTGCGCAACCTCAAGGTCGTGTACACGCGCGACTTCGCCTTCGGCGGGCAGCAGCTCACCGAGGAAATCATGCGCACCTACGGCCTCGCCATGGAGGAGGCCGGACGCGCCAAGAAGGAAGGCGGGCTGCCGGGCAATTACCAGTCCGAAGTGCTCGACCCCTTCATCGACGACATGACGCAGCAGGTGAGCCGCTCGCTGCAGTTCTATCTCGCCTCCGGCTCCGGGCGCGAGCAGCCGGAGAAAATCCTGGTGTGCGGCGGCTGCGCCAACATCCCCGGCGTCGCCGAGGTGATCTCGAGCCGCGTGGGTATTTCCGCCGAGAAGGGCGACCCGCTCGGCCAGATGAAGTTGTCCTCACGCGCCAAGGCGCAGGCGGTGCAGCGCGACGCCACGGCGCTCCTGACTGCGTGTGGGCTTGCATTGCGGAGCTTCGACTGACATGCCACGCATAAATCTGCTTCCCTGGCGCGAAGGCCAGCGTAAAGAGCGCAAGCTCGCGTTCCTGGTGGCGCTCGGCGTCGCGGTGCTGGCCGCCATCCTCACCACCTTCGCCGCCTATCTCATGTTCGACTCGATGATCGCCGGCCAGCAGCGCCGCAACCAGCTGCTGCGCGTGCAGATCAAGCAGCTCGACAAGCAGATCGAGGAGATCAACAGCCTCGAGACCGAGAAGCAGCGCTTCATCGCGCGCATGGACGTCATCGAGAAGCTGCAGCGCTCGCGGCCCGGCATCGTGCACGTGTTCGACGAGATCGTGAAGACGCTGCCCGACGGGGTGTATCTCACCGGCGTGCAGCAGGTGAGCTCGGGCGCCAACAAGCGCCTGAAGTTCGACGGCATCGCGCAGTCGAGCACCCGCGTCTCCTCCTTCATGCGCAACATCGACGCCTCCCAGTGGCTGCGCAATCCCGAGCTGCAGGTGGTGCAGACCACCAAGGGCCCGGGCTCGAGCTTCACGCTCACCGCGGACGAGGTGTCCGCCTCGTCCCAGGACGACGCGAAGCCGGCGCCCAAGGGCAAGATCCGCAAGGCGAGCCTCGATGCCGCGGGGGTGCAGCAATGAATCTGCTCGAGGAACTGCGGTCACTCGATCCGCGCGATCCGGGACGCTGGCCGTTCGCCATCCGCGCCGGCGCGGTGGGCGTCGCCTTCCTGGCGGCCACCATCGGACTCACCTATTTCTTCGTGTGGAGCGAGCAGCGCCCCGAGCTCGCGCAGCGCCAGGCCGAGGAGCAGCAGCTGCGCAGCGAGTTCAAGGACAAGCACGCCAAGGCGGTCAACCTCGAGGTCTACAAGCAGCAGCTGAAGGACATCGAGCGCTCCTTCGGCGCACTGCTGCGCCAGCTCCCCGGCAAGACCGAGGTGCCGAGCCTGCTGGTCGACATCTCCCAGACCGGGCTCGGCGCGGGGCTGCAGGAGAAGCTGTTCCAGCCCGAGGCCGAGGTGCGGCGCGACTTCTACGCCGAGAAGCCCATCAAGATCCGCCTGACCGGCAGCTACCACCAGTTCGGCGAGTTCGTGAGCGGGATCGCAGCGCTGCCGCGCATCGTCACGCTCGACGACATCAGCATCAAGCCCGACAGCAAGGACGCCTACGACCAGCTGTCGATGGAGCTCACCGCCAAGACCTACCGCTATCTCGACGAGGACGAGATCGCCGCGGGCGAGGCCGAGAAGAAGAAGGACTCCGTGGCCCATCGTCCGCACCCGGCGCAGGGAGGCTGAGGCCATGCAACACCGCAAACGTCACGCCACGCTGCGCTCGTGCGCCATCGTGCTCGCCGCGCTCGGCTATGCGCTGCTCGCGGGCTGCTCGAGCGCCGACGACGATCTGAACAACTTCATCCAGGAAACCAAGCGCGAGCCGGGCGGCCGCGTCGAGCCGCTGCCGGAGATCAAGCCCTACGAGACCTTCGTGTACGCGGACTCGGAGATGCGCTCGCCGTTCATGCCGAGCGCCCCGGGCGCCGGCGCCGGACTTGCCGGGGTGCGCCCCGATCAGAAGCGCAACCGCGAGTTCCTCGAGCAGTTCTCGCTCGACACGCTGAAGATGGTCGGCACGCTGCGCCTCGGCGGCAACATGTACGGCCTGGTGCAGACCAAGGACGGCCTGGTGCATCGCGTCGCGGTCGGCGAGCACATGGGCCAGTCCGAAGGCAAGATCACCGAAATCACACCGTCCAAGATCACCCTCATTGAAATCGTTCCGGACAGCCTCGGCGGATACATGGAACGCCCCGCCGGGCTTGCACTGAACGAGTAAGGTCCAGCAGGGAGTTTCTCAATGCAAGCGTCTAAGCTCGTCAAACGCATCCTCGGCACCGCCGCCTGGATCGTGATCGCAGGGGGCCTCGCGGCCGCCGCGGCCACTCCGGCGCTCGCCCAGGATCAACTGAGCCTGCAGGCCGTGGACGTGCAGCCCCTCTCCGGGCAGCAGCTGCAGCTCACCATGAAACTCTCCGGGCCGGCGCCGCAGCCGATGTCCTTCACCATCGACAACCCGGCGCGCATCTCCTTCGACCTGCCGAACGTGGCGCTGGCGCTGCCTTCGCGCCGCATCGACGTGCACTCGGCGGGCCTCGACACCATCCTCGCGGCCGAGACCAAGGACCGCACCCGCGTGGTGCTCAACCTCGACAAGCTCGTGCCCTACGACGCGCACGTCGACGGCAACAACATCGTCGTGATGCTCGGCACTGCCGCGGCGGGCGCCGCCGTGGCCCATGCCCCGGCCGTGGTCGGCGGCGGTGGCAGCGTGGCCGCGAGCTCGAGCACCGGCCCCCGCGAGCTGCGCTCGATCGACTTCCGGCGCGGCACCGACGGCGCCGGACGCGTGGTCGTGAAGCTCTCCGACCCGCACATCCACATCAGCCTGCACCAGATCGGCAGCCAGATCCTGGTCGACTTCACCGACGCCGGCGTGCCGGCCAACCTGGTGCGCCGCTACGACGCGACCGATTACGGCACCCCCGTGGTCGGCTTCGACGTGACCCGCGTCGGCAACGGCGCGCGCATCGCCATCAACGCCAACGGCGACTACGAGCAGCTCGCCTACCAGTCGGACGATCAGTACGTGGTGGAAGTGGCGCCGCGCCGCAAGGCCAACGCGGTCGCCGAGGAGAAGCCGGTCTACACCGGCGAGCGCCTCACGCTCAACTTCCAGGACATCGACACGCGCGCGGTGCTGCAGCTGCTGGCCGATGCCAGCGGCCAGAACATCGTGGTGAGCGACTCGGTCAACGGCAACGTGACGCTGCGCCTGCAGAACGTGCCGTGGGACCAGGCCCTCGACATCGTGCTGCGCACCAAGGGACTCGATAAGCGCAAGGACGGCAACGTCATCATCGTGGCGCCGCAGGCCGAGCTCGCGACGCGCGAGAAGGCCGAGCTCGCCGCGCGCAAGGACGTGCAGGAGCTCGCGCCGCTGCGCTCCGAGTACCTGCAGGTCAACTACGCCAAGGCCGAGGACATGGCGGCGCTCATCAAGTCGCAGAACAACTCGCTGCTGTCGCAGCGCGGCAGCGTCGCGGTCGATCAGCGCACCAACACCCTGCTGCTGCTCGACACCGCCGACAAGCTGGCCGACATCCGCCGCCTGGTGGCGACGCTCGACATCCCGGTGCGCCAGGTGCTGATCGAGTCGCGTATCGTCATCGTCAACAACGACTTCGAGCGCCAGATCGGCTCGATCTTCGGCGTCACCAACTTCCAGAGGTCCGGCTCCAACGGCCTGGTCGCGACCACCGGCACCGCGGCCGGCACCGACACCATGGTGAGCTCGCAGCTGGTCGGGGCCGGCGGCGGCACCCCGGGCGGTCCGGTCAACGTCCCGGTCGGCGCCTCGGCGGCCAACCGCTACAACGTGAACCTGCCGGTCACGAGCCCGGCCGGCACCTTCGCGCTGAGCGTGCTCGGCAACAATTTCCTGGTCGACCTCGAGCTCTCGGCCGCCCAGTCCGAGACCCAGGCGAACATCATCTCCTCGCCGCGCGTCATCACCGCGAACCAGAAGGAGGCGACGATCGAGCAGGGTATCGAGATCCCCTACCAGCAGTCGGCCTCGAGCGGTGCCACCACCATTCAGTTCAAGAAGGCGGTGCTCTCGCTCAAGGTCACGCCGCAGATCACCCCGGATAACCGCATCATTCTCGATCTCGACGTGCGCGACGACAGCGTCGGCACCATCGTGGTGGCCTCGGGCGGCGTCAACGTGCCCTCGATCAACACCCGCGAGATCTCGACCCAGGTGCTGGTGAACGACGGCCAGACCGTGGTGCTCGGCGGCATCCTGCAGACCACGCAGCGCGAGGACGACACCAAGGTGCCCTACCTCGGCGACATCCCGATCCTCGGGCACCTGTTCAAGAGCACCGACCACACGGACGACAAGGACGAGCTGATGATCTTCATCACCCCGAAGATCGTCCGCGAGGGCGTGAACGTCACCAACTAGCTGCGCGGGCGCAGCTCACGCCGCGCCGCCTACCCCGCCAGCAGCTGCCGCGGCCGCCCCCAGGGGCGGCCGCGGTGTTTTTGGGGCCGCGCGATCCCGGTATCCTTCCCGCGGGATGCGCGGCAAACCCAGCATATTTCTCATCGGTCCCATGGGCTCGGGGAAGACCGCGGTCGGCCGCGCGCTGGCGCGCGCGCTCGGCATGCCCTTCCACGACAGCGATGTGGAGATCGAGCGCCGCACCGGGGTCGACATCCCCTTCATCTTCGAGAAGGAGGGTGAGGCGGGCTTCAGGCAGCGCGAGCGCGAGGCGATCGAGGCGCTCACCGCCCTCGAGCGCATCGTGCTCGCCACCGGCGGCGGGGCGGTGCTCGCGCCTGAGAACCGCAGCCTGCTCGCCGCGCGCGGTTGCGTCGTGTACCTCGAGACCTCCGTGACGCAGCAGGCCGACCGCGTGCGCCACGGGCGCAACCGTCCGTTGCTCGCCGAGCCGGGCGACGTCGCCGGGCGGCTCGGCGCGCTGATGGACGTGCGCTCGCCGCTCTACGCCGGGATCGCCGACCTCACCGTCTCGACCGACGGGCGGCGCGTGCCGGCGGTCGTGGATGAGATCCTGAGGCTCCTCGACAGGCCCGCCGCCCGCCGCTGAGGGCGCGTACCCGGACCGCTCACGTATACTGCCCCGCGGCGCGATGCGCCCTGACGTTGCATGGATCCAGCGCACGCAGTGGAAACCCTCAAGGTCGAACTCGGCACCCGCAGCTACCCGATCCTGATCGGCGAGCGGCTGCTCGCGCACCCCGAGGCGCTGCGCCCGCTGCTGCCCGGGCGCGACTTCCTCATCGTCAGCAACACGACCGTGGCGCCGCTTTACATGCCCGCGCTCCTCGAGTGCCTGCCGGCGCACCGGCATCTGGAGGTGCTGTTGCCCGACGGCGAGGTGCACAAGACCCTCGCCAATGCCGCGCGCGTGCTCGATGTGCTCGTCAGCAACCGCTACGGGCGCGATGCGACCGTGATCGCGCTCGGCGGCGGCGTGGTCGGCGATCTCGCGGGCTTCGTCGCCGCCTGCTACCAGCGCGGCATCGCGCTCGTGCAGGTGCCGACGACGCTGCTCGCGCAGGTGGACTCGGCCGTGGGCGGCAAGACCGCGGTCAACCACCCGGGCGGCAAGAACCTGATCGGCGCCTTCCACCAGCCGGTGGCGGTGATCGCCGATACGGCGACGCTCGCGACGCTGCCGCCGCGCGAGCTGCGCGCCGGGCTCGCCGAGGTGATCAAGTACGGGCTGCTGTGCGATGCGGCCTTCTTCGAGTGGCTCGAGCAGCACCTGCCGGAGCTGCTCGCGGGCAAGGCCGAGGCGCTCGCCTACGTGGTGCGCCGCTCGTGCGAGATCAAGGCCATGATCGTCGGCAAGGACGAGCGCGAGGAGCGCGGCGACCGGGCGCTGCTCAATCTCGGCCATACCTTCGGACACGCGGTCGAATCCGCCACCGGCTACCGCAAGTGGCTGCACGGGGAGGCGGTGGGCGCCGGCCTCGTCATGGCGGCGGCGATGTCGCGCGAGCTCGGGCTGGTGAGCCCCGAGGAGCTGGTGCGCATCCACACCCTCATCGAGCGCGCCGGGCTCCCGACGCGCAACGCCGGCGTCGCCCCCGCCACGGCGCTCGAGCACATGCGCATCGACAAGAAGGTGCTCGCCGGGCGCATGCGCCTGGTGCTGCTGCGGCGCATCGGCAACGCTTTCCTGACCGCCGACTATCCCGAGGACGCGCTCGAGCGCACGCTGCAGGCGTACTGCGGATGAGACGGCGATGAACGACGTGCCGCAGGCCGCCGCCGCGCTCGCGCCCTACGCGGCTCACGACGCGGACTCGCGCGGCCGCCGTTTCCCGGAGCCCAGGCCCGAGCTGCGCAGCGAATTCCAGCGCGACCGCGACCGCATCATCCACTCCAACGCCTTCCGCCGTCTCGTCTACAAGACGCAGGTGTTCGTCAATCACGAGGGCGATCTATACCGCACGCGTATCACCCACTCGATCGAAGTGGCGCAGATCGCGCGCTCCGTGGCGCTCGCCCTGAACGTGAACGAGGCGCTCACCGAGGCCATCTGCCTCGCCCACGATCTCGGCCACACCCCCTTCGGCCACGCCGGCCAGGACGCGCTGAACGAGTGCATGCGCGACTACGGGGGCTTCGAGCACAACCTGCAGTCGCTGCGCGTGGTGGACGAGCTCGAGGAGCGCTACGCGGAGTTCCGCGGCCTGAACCTCACCTTCGAGTGCCGCGAGGGGATCCTCAAGCACTGCTCGCTGCGCCACGCGCGCGAGCTCGGCGAGCTCGGCGAGCGCTTCCTGAAGCGCACCCAGCCCGGCCTCGAGGCGCAGATCGCCAACCTGGCCGATGAGATCGCCTACAACAACCACGACGTGGACGACGGGCTGCGGGCGCAGCTGCTCACGGTGGAGGCGCTGCGCACGACGCGCATGTTCCGCCGCCAGTACGACGCGGTGGCGGCGCGCTACCCGGGCCTGAGCGAGCGGCGGCAGGTCCACGAGATCATCCGCCGCATGATCAATCACATCGTGCTCGATCTCATCCGCACGACGCAGGCGCGGCTCGAGGAAGCGCAACCGCAGTCGATCGATGCGGTGCGCGCGCACGCGCAGCCGCTCGTCGCGCTGAGTGAGGAGTGCCGCGCGGAGCACCTCGAGCTCAAGGAATTCCTGCGCGAGCAGGTCTACCGGCACTACAAGGTGCTGCGCATGACGGGCAAGGCGCGCCGCGTGGTGCACGAGCTCTTCGATGCCTTCTTCAAGGACGTCTCACTCATGCCGCCCGAGTATCGCGATCAGGCGCTGAAGGCGCAGGACGCGACTCCGGGCGCGGGCCGCGCGCGCACGGTGGCCGATTACATCGCCGGCATGACCGATCGCTACGCGATTCTCGAGCACCAGAGGCTCTTCGACCCCGCCGAGCGCACCTGACGCGCGTTGCCGGTCCGCACCGGCTAACCCATCCAGGGCCCGCTTTCCGTGCGCCACTTCTCAGTCGGTGCCACCGGGACGGCTTTTCTCTTAGTCCCGTAACTCAATGTTTCTAATGGCCTTTTAGGCCCCCGGGGCCTCTCTGCGGACTTGTCATATGCTTTAAATTGACATAAGTCACTGAACTGCCTAGAGTTATGTCACAACAAAGCAACTCCAACATGACCAAAACGGGGCGGGAAAAAGAAGCAGTGCTGAGCGTGTTCGCTGCGCTTGTGCAGCCACTCATGCGCGTCGCATTCGAGTACGGCATCTCCGCGGGTGAGATCGCCGG
>DATKPR010000071.1:0-14253 GCA_035523985.1 Steroidobacteraceae bacterium
GCCGAGTTCGCCGAGAACGCCGAGATCATCCAGATGCTGACCGGCCTCGGCGTCGACTATGCGCAGGGCTACGGGGTCGCCCAGCCGCAGCGCGTGCTGAAGTCAGCGGTCGCCTGAGAACCGGGGCGCCGCGGCCTGCGCGGCCGGCCTGGGAGGAGGCGCCGTTGCAGTTCTCCAATCCCTAAGTTTCGAAAAGCATCGAATCCGCGCTGGACCCGGGCCGCCAGGCTCCTGGGCTGGGCCGCCGGTTCCTAGGCCGCCGGCCGGTAGATCAGCCCGATCGCGATGCCCGCGATGCACCACTCGACGAAGTAGGCCACCGCCGAGAACGCGGTCAGCCGCGCGCCGATGTTCAGGTTGGCGTAGTTGTGCAGCACGAACGCGCCGATGGCGAACAGTCCGATCAGGGCGCCGAAGAGCGCGCCATCCGCCCAACCCGACCCCGGACGATAGAGCCGCGCGTACAGCACGGCGAGCACGACCATCGAGAGCAGTATCGCCGCCATCCCCACGGGAAAGTGGCTCATCTGTCCGTCATGGTCACGGTAGACGGCGGGATATTTCGCGAACTCGGTCTTGAGGAACGGCATCGCCACGAACATCAGTCCGCCGGCGGCCATGTACGCGATGAATGCGCCGAGGGCGGCAAGTCCGATACGCACGGTGTTCATGCTCAGCGGCCCGGTGCGTAGAAGTAATAATCCGCGCTGTAGGGGATCCACGTCTCGGTGCCCGGCTTCGACGGGTTGCACTTCTGCGCGGGCGGCGCCACGCCGCCCCTGGTGTGAATCCGCTGGATGCTGCTGACGCGCGTCAGTACGCCGCTCCCCTCATGACTCGTGACCGTGACGAGCAGCCAGGGGATGGAGTTGGGGTCTGGAGAGGGAGCCTTGGCGGTCAGCTTGCCGGTCACCGAGCTGCCATCGAGGTGCTTCCAGGTCGGTCCGGCGGAGTGGTGGCCGATGAGCGCGCCCTTCGCATCGCGCAGCTGCGCTTCCGGCGCCTTGAGCGTCCACTGGGGTTTGCCGTCATCGCCCTTGCCGCAGACGTAGATCTGCGAGCCGCCGGCGTGCGCCACCAGCACGACCTGTTCGGCGGCGGGTGCCTTGATGGCCTCGGGAACGTCGGGACGCTCGGGAGCCGCGGCGTAAGCGGCGGCGGCGAGGCAGGCGAGGACGAGGAGCCCCGGGGGCTGCAGCGGGGAGAAGCGCGGGATCATCGGCGTGTCCTCCGGCGTCAGAAGTCGTATGCGGCGCCGGCGTAGAAGGCCTGGCGCTCCGCCGGCTCGATACTGCCACCGAACAGGAAGACGCGCGAATAGTAGCGGCGATCGAACAGGTTGGAGACTCCCGCCAGGAGGCGCAGGTGACTCGCAATCGTGTAGTCCGCGGCGAGGTCGACGACCGTGTACGCGGGAATCTGCGCAGGCGTGCCGGCCACTGCCGTATTGCTGTCCTGGAAGTACTGGGCGCCGACCGAGTCCACCACCAGGCTCACCTTGTAGAGCGAATCATGCCGCAGCGTGACTCCCGCCTTGAGCACCGAGTGCGGTGCGTAGGCCGGGGTCTTGCCGACCTGGCCGGGGATGATGCTGCTGGTGAAGGTCGCATCGAGCAGGCTGGCGTTGGCGAACACGTCGAGGTGCTGACTTGCGCTCACGTCGGCGGCGAGACGCAGCAGATCGTAGGCTAGCTCGGCCTCCACGCCGCGGCTGCGCGTGTCGCCGGTGTTCACGTCGATCGTCTCGGTGGGCGTCAAGCTCTGCGACTCGATGCGGTCGTGGACGTTTACCTGGAAGAGGCTGGCGTCGTAGTAGAACCCCGCGAGCGGCCAGCCATGCACGCCACCTTCGTAGGTCACGTAGTGCGTCGGATCCGGATTGTTGCCCGGCGAGAAGTTGCTGAAGGGGCTGGCGATGTCGAGGTAGCGCAACGGCCGGAACCCCTGCGAGACGTTGAGGTAGGTCTCGTTGCCGCGCCCGAAGTCGTTACCGACCCCGAGACCGAAGAGCGGTACGGTCTTGCGGTAGGTGTCGTCGACCAGCAGGGGGTGCGGCGCGACGTACTCGTGTGTGGTGAGCTCCTCCTCCTCGATGCGCGCCGAGGTGACGATGTGAAAGCGGTGCGGCAGGCGGAAGACGTTCTCGGCGAACAGCGCGCCGAAGCGCGTGCTGCGCTCGCTGCGGTAGAAGGGAGTGCCGGACTCGTCGTCGCGGGCGACGTAAGGGTTGGTGCTGAGGTATTCGTGGTAGGGACTGGTGGAGTAATAGGCGGTGTAGCCCACAGTAAGCGCGTTGCCCTGACCCCAGCGCTGCAGGAAGCGACCGTCCAGGCCGGTGTAGTGGAAGCGCTGGCTGCTCAGGGTGGCGCTCTCGGGCGTCAGCGCTGGCGGGTCGACCGCCGTGTAGCTGTCCGAGCGGGTGATGAGGTCGGTGTAGCCGGTCCAGATGCGTTGCACGAACGAGCTGCGCTCGTCCAAGTCGTTGCGATAAGTGAGGACACCCGTATAGCGGTCGGTCCAGAGGTTGTCCGCTGGCGTCGTCGTCTGGTTCGGATCGGCCTGGAACTGCACATGGGACATGAGCCCCGCGAGCCCGCTGTCGAGCGAGTAGGCATGCAGGTCGAAGGACAGACTCTGGTGCTGATCGAAGCGGTAGCCGAGGTGCAGATCGCCGGAGTTGAGCGTGTAGTCGCCGTTGTCGCGCTGCCCGTCGGACTGGCGGTGCGCGAAGTCGGCGGAGTAATTCCAGTCACCGGAGGTTCCCGACACGCGGTTGAAGCTCGAGAACAGACCGTACTCGCCCCCCACCTGCTCGGTGGTGCCAGCGGCGAGCTTCGCGGGCTCCGGGGAACGCGAGATGAAATTGATGACCGGCTGCGGCTCCGGTCCGTAGAGCAGTCCCGAGCCGCCGCGGATCATCTGCACCGACGACAGGGTCTGCGGCACCGGCAGATTGTAGAGCGTCGGGTAGCCGATCCAGTCGAGCTCGAGCGGGATGCCGTCCTGCATCACCAGCACGTACTCGCTCTCCTGCGGATTGCCGAGTCCGCGATACGAGAGGTTGAGCTGCGTCGGGTTCTGCTGCTCGGCGAGCACCACGCCCGGCAGCCGGTCGAAGATCTCGCGCTGGTTGTTGTCGATGACGGTCGGCTGGTTGTCGAGCTCCACCACGCTGGTCTTCTTGGTGACGGTGATCGTCGGCCCGTCGACCTCGGGCAGCGTGTGGGCGTAGCGGGTGTCCTTGTTGTAATTCCAGGGCCGATCGGCCTCGATGATGACCTGGTGCTTGTCGGCCGGCGGCGGCGCGGCCTGCGGCTGGGCGCTCTTGGGCCGGTTGGTATCGTCGTCCGGGGGTGTTGGAGCATCCGCCGCCCTTGCCGGTGGCACGGCGCAGGCGCCCGCCAGTGCCAGAGAGAGCCCCGTCAGGAGGCCGGAACGCATCATCGGGTAGTCCTTTCACTGTCGCCGCCCCTTGGGCGCCAGCGGACGATTACATGCCGTCGCCGACTACTACCAGTCATAGGAGCACGGCTCGGCGCTGGCGCTGGCGCACGATCCACGTGTTGGGCAACAATCAGCGCGTGTCACCGAGGACTCAAGGTACCGCCGCCAATCCGCTGCGCAGCCGCGCCGGCCTTGGACCGCTCGAGGCGCGGCTGCTCGAGCTGCTGTGGTCGCGGGCTCAGGCGGCCACCGTGGGCGATCTGCAGCAGGCCTGCCCCGCACTGGCCTACACCACGATCATGACGACGCTCGATCGGCTCTATCGCAAGCGGTTGCTGCTGCGCCACCGCGATGGCCGCGCTTTTGCCTACCGCCCCCGCTGCAGCCGCGACGAGCTGCTCTCGGAGCTGGTGTCGGGGCAGGTGACGGGACTTCTCGGTGCATCCGCTGAGACCCACGTGGTTCTCTCCACGCTGGTGCGCGCGGTGCGCGACACCGATAGCGCGCTTCTCGATCAGCTCGAAGCGCTGGTGCGCGCCGAGCGGTCGCGGCTCGGGAGCGGCCGCAAGTGAATTCCGCGGTGCTACTTGTGCTGGTGCTGCTCGCGAGCTTCGCACTCGCGGTCGTGCTGCTCGCGGGGCTCGTCGCGCTCGTGTGGCGCGCGGTGCCACGCCGCCGGCGCTGGACCTCACTCGAGCTGCTTGCGCTGCGGCTGCTGCCGGCGGGGGGCGCACTCCTCATCGTGCTGACCGTGGTGCTGCCCGCATTCCTGCGCTACGAGCCGCTCGGCGAGCACGAGGCCGTGGGGCCCTGGCTGTGGGGGCTGGCGTCGCTGGCGGCGGCCTGCCTCGTGCATGGCCTGTGGCGCGGCGCGCGCGCTTGCCGTGCGGCGCGGGCGTTGCTCGAACGGTGCGGGCCCGCTGCGCCGCGTCGTGCCGGACCGGGACACATGATCGAGGTCGTCGATTCCCCCGAGCCGCTGGTCGCGGTGGTCGGTGCGTGGCGGCCGCGGCTGCTTGCCGCCGCTTCGGTGCGCGCGGCCTGCACGCCGGAAGAGTTTCGCGCCGTGCTGGCGCACGAAATGGCGCACCTCGCGGCGCGCGACAACCTCAAACTCCTGGCGCTGTTCGCGGCTCCCGACGTGCTCGCCTGGACGCCGCTCGCCGGCTGTCTCACGGTGCGCTGGCGCGCTGCCGCCGAGCGCGAGGCGGATGAGCGGGCTACCGGCGCCGTCCGCGAGCGGCGCCTGGCGCTCGCCGCCGCGCTTATCAAGGTGGCACGGCTGGTGCAGAAGGGTGACGGCGCGCACCCGGCGCTCGGCATGCCGGTGGCGGCGGATGACGTCGTGGGCCGCGTGCGTGAACTGCTCGCGCCGCCCGCGCCCGCGCCGCGCCGGGGGCTCGCCCCGGCGCTGCTCGCCGCCGCAATGCTGCTGCCGCTCCTCGCGCTGCCGGGCTACGCGCTCGTACACGAGCTCATCGAGCGCCTGGTGGCGCTCGGGAGTTAGCCGGCGGCCCGCGCGGTCGTGAACTCCAGCCGCAGCGACAGGTCGACCGCGCGCACGTGCTTGGTGAGCGAGCCGACGGAGATGTAGTCGACGCCGGTCTCGGCCACGGCCCGCACCGTCTCGAGCGTCATGCTGCCGGAGGCCTCGATTTTCACGGGCCGCGCACGGGCGCGGTTGAGCGCCACTCCGGCGCGCAGGTTGGCGAGCGTGAACTCATCGAGCAGCACGATATCGGGCGAGGCCGCGAGCGCCTCCTCGAGCTCGGCGAGCGATTCGACCTCGACCTCCACCGTCACCCCCGGGGCGTGGCTGCGTGCGGCACGGATCGCGCCCGTGAGCGAGCCGGCGGCGGCGATGTGGTTCTCCTTGATGAGCACGCGGTCGTAGAGACCCATGCGATGGTTCTCCCCCCCACCGCACCGCACCGCGTACTTCTGCGCGCTGCGCAGCCCCGGCAGGGTCTTCCTCGTGTCGAGGATGATGCAGCCGGTGCCGGCCACCGCCTCGACGAAGCGCCGCGTCACGGTGGCGGTGGCGGACAGCAGCTGCAGGAAGTTGAGCGCCGTGCGCTCGCCGGTCAGCACCGGGCGGGCACTGCCGGCGATGTCGAACACGACCTGATTGGCGGCGATCGGCTCGCCGTCGTTCGCGTGCCACGTGAGCTGCACGTGCGGATCGAGGTGGCGGAAGGTCGCATCCACCCACGGCCGGCCCGCGAGCACCGCGGGCTCGCGCGTGATCAGGCTGCCGCGCACCCGCTGTGCCGCCGGCACCAGGGCCGCGGTGACGTCCCCGCTGCCGATGTCCTCGCGCAGCGCCGCTTCGACCTGGGCTGCGAGATCGCGCGGAGGCTCGGGCATGGCTCCTAGCTGGCGATGAAGGGCAGCAGGTGCGTGGCACCCGCCATGCACATGATCATCGGGATCGACAGCACGAAGTTGATGCGCGAGGCCATGCCCGCGGTCTTGCGCGCCCTGGCCTTCTCCTCGTCGGTGGCCGCGACCATGCCGAGGATCTTCTTCTGATTCGGCCAGATGAGGACCCAGACATTGAGCAGCATGATGGTGCCAAGCCACGCGCCGGTGCCGATGGTCACCAGGTACAGGTGCGAGGCATTGCCCGGCAGGGCGCCGAAGCTGAAGGCGCCGAGGAAGTTGCCGGCGCGGCTGAGGAGCCAGGCGCCGCCGAGCCAGGTCGCGAGTGCGCTCCAGCGGAACCAGAAGAGTGCGCGCGGGGCGACGTACTTGGAGATGCCCGCCCCGCCCGGGCCGCCCTTGTCGGCCGCCGCATCCGCCATCGCCGGGGTCTGTGCGACGTTGAAGTAGTAGAGGAGGCCGATCCAGAATACCCCGGAGACGATGTGGAACCAGCGCGCGAATCCGAGCTCGTAGAAGTGCGTGCCGCCGATCAGGAACGACAGAATCAGGGCAATGACGATGCCGAGGATCAGGGAGTGGCGGTGGTTGTTGAGGGGGTTCATTGCTTCGGTCTCCAAGTTATTGTTTCGATTGACCTGAGCCTGCGATTGCGCGTTTGAAGAATAGGCGAGGCACCCCCATAATTCAACGCATGCGGATCCGAGCGTGAGCGAGGCGCCCCGGCCGGCGGCGCCGCCCGAGCGCCCGCCAACACCCTGCATCAATGTCTGCTCGCTCGACGCCGAGGGCTACTGCAGCGGGTGTCTGCGGACGGGGGCGGAGATCGGCCGCTGGCTCGCGATGAGCGCGGCCGAACAATGGCGCCTGATCGCCGAGCTCGGTGAGCGCCGTAAACAACGAGGTGGCTAGCGATGGATGTGGTCGAGAGAATCAAGACGGAGCTGGGCGCAGGTCCCGTGGTGCTCTTCATGAAGGGCACGCCGGATTTCCCGCAGTGCGGCTTTTCCGCGCAGACGGTGGCGGCGCTGCGCGCCGTGGGCGCCAACTTCCGCTACGTGAACATCTTCGAGGAGCCGGAGATGCGCGAGGCCCTGAAGCGCTTTTCCAACTGGCCGACCTACCCGCAGCTGTACGTGAAGGGTGAGCTCGTCGGCGGCTGCGACATCGCGCTCGAGATGTTGAAGAGCGGCGAGCTGAAGAAGCTGGTCACCGAGGCGGGGGCGGCGCAGTAAGGCTCAGTCGGGCGCTTCGTCCCCGGGTGCCGCCTCGTCCGGCGGCGTGTTGAGCCAGCCGAGGGCCTGCGCCCGCGCGCTCGCCTGCGCGAAGCTCTCGCGCAGCCGGTTGCATACCAGGCAGAAGATCTCCGCGCTGCGCTCGGCGTCGTAGCGCGCGTTGTGTGCGCTGCCCGCATCCCACTCCAGTCCCGCGACGGTGAGCGCCTTGGCGAGCACCGTTTGTCCGAGCGCCGCCCCGGCGAGGGTCGCGGTGTCGAAGCATGAGAACGGATGGAAGGGGTTGCGCTTCACCTCGGCGCGCGCCACCGCGGCGTTGAGGAACCCCAGGTCGAAAGCGGCGTTGTGGCCCACCAGGATCGCGCGGCGGCAGCCGTAGGCGCGCAGCGCGTGGCGCACCTCGCGGAACACCCGCTGCAGCGCGTCGCGCTCGGGGATCGCCGGGCGCAGCGGATGGTGCGGATCGATGCCCGTGACCGAGAGCGAGGTGGGATCGAGCCGTGCACCCGCGAAGGGCTGCACGTGGTAGTTGTGCGTCGCGCCGCGGCGCAGCGTGCCCGCCTCATCGACGTCGATGAACACCGCGGCGATCTCCAGCAGCGCGTCCGTCGCGGCATGAAAGCCGCCGCTCTCGATGTCGATCGCCACCGGCAGATAGCCGCGAAAGCGCCGCGCCATGAGTGCCGCAGCCGCGGGCGAGGGCGCGGCGGCTGCGGGCTCGGTCACGGCGCGAGCCGCCAGCCGATGCGCTCGCCGGCGCGCAGCGGCACCAGCTGCTGCGCCCCGAACGGGTAGTGCCCGGGGACCTCCCAGGGCTCGCGTACCAGCGTGAGCGTGCCGCTGTTGCGCGGCAGGCGGTAGAAGTCGGCGCCGTGCAGCGCGGCGAAGCCTTCGAGTTTGTCGAGCGCGCCGGCGGCCTCGAAGGCCTCCGCATACAGCTCGATGCCGCCGTGCGCGGAGAAGATCCCGGCGCAGCCGCAGGCCGTCTCCTTGGCGGTGCGCGCGTGCGGGGCGCTGTCGGTGCCGAGGAAGAAGCGCGGCTCGCCGCGTGCGACCGCCTCGAGGAGCGCGGTGCGGTCGCTCTCGGCCTTGAGGACCGGCGCGCAGTAGTGGTGCGGGCGGATGCCGCCGGCGAACAGCGCGTTGCGGTTCATGAGCAGGTGCTGCGGGGTCACCGTGGCGGCCACCCCGGCGCGCGCGCCGCGCACGAACTCGACCGCGGCGCGCGTGGTGATGTGCTCGAAGACCACGCGCAGCGCCGGCAGGCGCTCGACGAGCGGCGCGAGCGTACGCTCGATGAAGCGCGCCTCGCGATCGAAGACGTCGACCGCCGGATCGGTGACCTCGCCGTGCACCTGCAGCACCACGTCGAGCTCCGCCATGCGCGCGAGCACCGCGGCGATGCGGCCGATGTCGGTCACGCCGCTCTCGGAGTGGGTGGTGGCGCCGGCCGGATAGAGCTTGAAGCCGAACACGCAGCCGCTCGCCTTCGCGCGGTCCACCTCGGCGGCCGGCGTGTCGTCGGTGAGGTAGAGCGTCATCAGCGGCTCGAAGCGCAGATGCGCCGGCAGCGCATCGAGGATGCGGCGCCGGTAGTCGAGCGCCTGGGCGGTGGTCGTGACCGCGGGCGTGAGGTTCGGCATGACGATGGCGCGCGCGAAGCGCGCCGCGGTGAACGGCAGTACGGCCCGTAGCGCGGCGCCGTCGCGCAGATGCAGGTGCCAGTCGTCCGGACGGCGAATGGTGAGTGCCGTCATGCGCGCCGTTCCAGCACGGCGCATGCCGTCCGGCTCACTTGCTTTACCTGTCGCCGCTAGCCATCATTACTCGCTCATTCTATCGCGACGCGGCACAACACGCCTGCGACGGAAGACCTGCGATCGCGCCGTCCGGCAGGGCACCACATGACCGAACCACCGAAGCTCGAAGACCTGGATCCCGTCGAGACCCGCGAATGGCTCGAATCCATCGATTCGGTGCTGCAGGCCCATGGTCCCGAGCGCGCCCACTTCCTGCTCGAGCGGCTCATCGACCACACGCGCCGCAGCGGCGCCTACCTGCCGTTCAAGCCCAACACCGCCTATCTCAACACCATCGCCGCCGGGCGCGAGCCCGAGTATCCGGGCAACCGCGCGCTCGAGCGCCGCATCGAGGCCTACATCCGCTGGAACGCGCTGGTGATGGTGCTGCTTGCCAACCGCATCTCCTCCGAGTACGGCGGACACCTGGCGAGCTATGCCTCCTCGGCGACGCTCTACGAGGTCGGCTTCAATCACTTCTGGCGGGCGCCCTCGGACAATCACCCGGGCGACCTGGTGTTCTTCCAGGGGCACTCCTCCCCCGGCATCTACGCGCGCGCCTTCCTCGAGGGGCGCCTGTCGGAGGAGCTGCTGCGCCACTTCCGCCAGGAGGCGGGCGGGCGCGGCCTCGGGCTCTCCTCCTATCCGCACCCGTGGCTGATGCCGGATTTCTGGCAGTTCCCCACGGTCTCCATGGGCTTAGGCCCCATGATGGCGATCTTCCAGGCGCGCTTCACCCGCTACCTCGAGCACCGCGGCCTGGTGAAGCCCTCCGACCAGAAGGTCTGGGCGTTCCTCGGCGACGGCGAGATGGACGAGCCGGAGTCGATGGGCGCACTCACCATGCCGGTGCGCGAGGGGCTCGACAACCTGGTGTTCGTCATCAACTGCAACCTGCAGCGCCTCGACGGACCGGTGCGCGGCAACGGCAAGATCATCCAGGAGCTCGAGGCCGCCTTCCTCGGCGCCGGCTGGAACGTCATCAAGGTACTGTGGGGCTCGCGCTGGGATCCGCTGCTGGCGCGCGACACCAAGGGGCTGCTGCGCCGGGTGATGGAGGAGTGCGTCGACGGCGAGTACCAGAACTTCAAGGCCAAGGGCGGCGCCTACACACGCGAGCACTTCTTCGGCAAGTACCCGGATCTGAAGGCGATGGTCGCCAACATGTCGGACGACGAGATCTGGCGTCTCAATCGCGGCGGCCACGACCCGCTCAAGGTGTACGCCGCCTACGACGCGGCGATGAAGGCCAGGGGCCAGCCCACGGTGATCCTCGCCAAGACCGTCAAGGGCTACGGCTTAGGACAGGCGGCCGAGGGCCAGATGGTGGCGCACCAGCAGAAGAAGCTCTCGGAGGAGGACCTGCGCATCTTCCGCGACCGCTTCAACATCCCGGTCACGGACGAGGAGGTCGCCAAGCCCGCGTTCCGCAAGCCCGATGCCAGCTCGGATGAGGCGCGCTACCTGCATGAAAAGCGCGCCGCGCTCGGCGGCTACCTGCCGCAGCGCCGCCACAACGCAGCACCGCTGGTGATCCCGCCGCTCGAGGCCTTCTCCTCGATCCTCGAGGGCACCGGTGAGCGCGAGATCTCGACCACCATGGCGTTCGTGCGCATCCTGACCGTGCTGCTCAAGGACAAGAATATCGGTCGCAACGTCGTGCCGATCGTTCCCGATGAGGCGCGCACCTTCGGCATGGAGGGATTGTTCCGCCAGATCGGCATCTATTCATCCGTGGGCCAGCTGTACACGCCGGTGGACGCCGAGACCCTCATGTCCTACCGCGAGGACAAGAAGGGGCAGATGCTCGAGGAGGGCATCAACGAGGCCGGGTCGCTGTGCTCGTGGATCGCCGCCGGCACCGCCTACAGCAACCACGGCATCAACATGGTGCCGTTCTACATCTTCTACTCGATGTTCGGTCTGCAGCGGGTCGGGGACTTCGTCTGGGCGGCAGGCGACATCCAGGCGCGCGGCTTCCTGCTCGGCGCGACCGCCGGGCGCACCACGCTCGCCGGCGAGGGCCTGCAGCACCAGGACGGTCACAGCCAGCTGGTGGCGACCACCATTCCAAACTGCATCGCCTACGATCCGGCCTACGCCTACGAGCTCGCCGTCATCATCCACGACGGCCTGCGGCGGATGTACGCCGAGCAGGAAGGCATCTTCTATTACATCACCGTGATGAACGAGAACTACGCGCAGCCGGCGATGCCCCCGGGAGTGGAGCGGGGCATCCTCAACGGTGCCTACCTGCTGCAGATCGGCGGACGCGGCAAGGTGCGTGCGACGCTGCTCGGCTCGGGGACGATCCTGCGCGAGTGCCTGGCGGCGGCGAAGATTCTCGAGGACGACTACGGCATCCCCGCCGACGTGCTCTCGGTGACGAGCTTCAGCGAGCTGCGGCGCGAGGCGCTCGAGTGCGAGCGCTGGAATCTGCTGCATCCGGGGGAGACGGCGCGCGTGCCCTACGTCCGCTCGCTCCTCAAGGACCGCGAAGGGCCGGTGGTGGCGGCGACCGATTACATGCGCGCCGTACCGGACCAGATCCGCCAGTGGGTCGGCGGGCGCTACGTCACGCTCGGCACCGATGGCTACGGACGCTCGGACTCGCGGGCGGCGCTGCGCCGGCATTTCGAGGTCGACCGCAACTACATCGCGGTGGCGGCGCTCAAGGCGCTGGCCGACGAGAAGCGCGTGGACGCCAAGACCGTCGCCAGCGCCATCAGCGCGCTCGGCATCGATCCGGAGCGCCCGGTTCCGTGGAAGAGCTGAAGGCGCATCGCCCATGAGCGCGGCCCCGCTGCTGGAAGTGCGCGTGCCCGATATGGGCAACTTCAAGGACGTCGCGATCATCGACGTGCTGGTGAAGCCCGGCGAGAGCGTCGAGATCGATACGCCGCTGGTGACGCTCGAGTCGGAGAAGGCATCGATGGACGTGCCTTCGACCGTGAGCGGCGTGATCGAGAAGGTGCACGTTGCGAGGGGCGGCACGGTCTCGACGGGCGATCTCATCGCGACCGTACGCGCCGCCGGGGCGGCAGCTGGCGCAACCGCACCCGCTCCCGCAGCGCCTGCGGCCGCGACACCCGCGCCTGCGGCCGCGACACCCACGCCTGCGGCGGTGACACCCGCGCCTGCGGCCGCGACAGCCGCACCTGCGGCCGCCGCGCCCGGCGGCAAGCTCATCCCGTTCGCGCAGATCGGAACACCGACCTCGTATCGGTCGGACCTTGCGGCCATCGACGAGCCGGGCTTCTCGCGCGCCTACGCCAGCCCCTCGGTGCGGCAGCTGGCGCGCGAGCTCGGCGTCGATCTGGCGGGCGTCAAGGGCACCGGATTCAAGAGCCGTATCACGCATGAGGACGTCAAGGCGTTCGTGAAGCGCCTGCTGACGGCGCCCGCGGCGCCCGCCGCCACGGCGGCCGCGTCCACGGCGGGAGCGCGCCCGGCGCTGCCGGCGGTCCCCGTGGTCGACTACTCGCAGTACGGACCCGTCGAGACGCAGCCGCTCACCCGCATCCAGAAGATCTCGGGTCCGCGTCTGCAGGCCGCCTGGGTCAACATTCCGCACGTCACGCAGTTCGACGAGGCCGACATCACCGAGCTCGAGGAGCTGCGCGCGAGCCTCAAGGACAAGGCGCAGGCGGCCGGCGTCAAGCTGACACCGCTCGCCTTCATCATGCGGGCCTGCGTCAAGACGCTGCAGGAGTTTCCGCGCTTCAACGCGGCGCTCGATGCCGACGGCGCCAATCTCATCGTGCGCAAGTTCATTCACATGGGCTTCGCCGCCGATACCCCGGGCGGCCTCGTGGTGCCGGTGGTGAAGGATGCGCACCGCAAGGACATTTACGAGCTCGCGCGCCAGCTGGCGCAGCTTTCCGACAAGGCGCGCTCCGGCAAGCTCCCGCCGCTCGATATGCAGGGCGGCTGCTTTACCGTCTCGAGCCTCGGCGGCATCGGCGGCACCGCCTTCACGCCGATCATCAACGCGCCCGAGGTGGCGATCCTCGGCGTGTCGCGCTCCACCCTGAGGCCCGTGTACCGGGGCACGAATCTCGTGCCGCGCCTGATGCTGCCCTTGTCGCTGTCCTACGATCATCGCGTGATCGACGGCGCGATGGCCGCGCGCTTCACCACTTATCTCGCCCAGACGCTGGCCGAGCCGCGCTCGCTCCTCGAGGCGGTGCTGTGAGTCGCATCGAGCTGCGGGTTCCCGATATCGGGAACTTCAGCGACGTGGAGATCGTCGACGTGCTGGTGAAGGCCGGCGAGACCATCGAGGTCGACACGCCGCTCGTCACGCTCGAAACCGACAAGGCCTCGATGGATGTGCCGGCGACCGCCGCCGGCAAGGTCACTGAGGTCTTGGTCAAGCGCGGCGACAAGGTCTCGAAGGGCTCGGTGCTCGTCCGGGTCGACAGCGCCGCGTCCGTGCCGGCCGCCGCGCCCGCCGCCGCGGCGGCCCCTCCCGCTGCGGTGCCCGCCGCGCCGCCACCCCCGGCGCCCGCACCCGCCGCGCGCATCGAGGCGAAGGGCGACACCGTGCGCATGCCGGCGCAGCAGGGCGGGGCGGCCGGGCGGGCCGCGACCGATTTCAATCGCGAGACGCAGCTCCTGGTGTTCGGCGCGGGACCGGGTGGCTACACCGCGGCGTTCCGGGCCGCCGACTTAGGCCTCAAGGTCACGCTGGTGGAGCGCTGGCCGGAGCTCGGCGGCGTGTGCCTCAACGTCGGCTGCATCCCTTCCAAGGCGTTGCTGCACGCGGCCAAGGTGATCGAGGACGCCGAGGAGATGAGCGAGCGCGGCATCGCCTTCGGGGCTCCCGAGATCAACCTCGGGAAGCTGCGCGAGTGGAAGACCTCCGTCGTGCGCAAGCTCACCAGCGGGCTGCGGGTGCTCGCGCGGCAGCGCAAGGTGGAAGTCGTCCAGGGGAGCGGGCGCTTCGTCAGTCCGAACGTACTCGAGGTGATGGGTACCAGCGGCTCGCAGCGCATCCGCTTCGATCAATGCATCATCGCCGCGGGCTCCGAGCCCATCGGACTCCCGGGCCTGCCCGCCGATCCGCGCATCCTCGACTCGACCGATGCGCTCGAGCTCCCGGAGTTCTCCGGCGGCATGCTGGTGATCGGCGGCGGCATCATCGGGCTCGAGATGGCCTGCGTGTTCGATGCGCTCGGTACCAAGGTGAGCGTCGTCGAGCTCACGACGCAGCTCATGCCGGGCTGCGACCCGGACCTGGTGCGCCCGCTCGAGCGGCGCATCCGTGCGCGCTACCAGCAGATCCTGCTCGGCACCAAGGTGTCCTCCATCGAGGCGCAGCCCGCGGGGTTGCGCGTCAGCTTCGCGGGCGAGAAGGCGCCGGCACCGCAGATGTTCGAGCGGGTGCTGGT
>DATKPR010000072.1:0-18757 GCA_035523985.1 Steroidobacteraceae bacterium
GCCGCAGTTCTCGAGTGCCGGCACGCGCCGGGTGGCCGCCTCGACGTGCGGCACGAGGCGGTCGAGGTCGCCGGGGAAGAGACTGCGGCCGAACCAGTCGGGGACGCCGTCGGCGAAGCGCGCCGGCGCGCCCTTCTCGTAGGGACCCAGGATCCAGCCCATGCGCTCTTCGCGCAGGTAATAGGACTTGTCGGACTCGCGCAGCACCGCGAGCTCGCGTCCGCCGGCCTTGCGGTAGGCCATGAGCTCCGGCGACTCGTCGTAGACGATGTACTGGTGTTCCACCGGAATCGCCGGGACGTTCAGGCCGAGGAGCTTGCCGACCTGGCGCGCATAGTTACCGGTCGCGAGCACGATGTGCTGCGCGACGATGTCGCCCTGCGTGGTGCGCACCTTCCATTCGCCCGCGGGCGTGCGCTCGAAGGCGGTCGCTTCGGTGTGCTCGTAGATCTCGGCGCCCGCGGCGCGCGCGCCCTTGCGCAGCGCCATGGTGAGGTCGGCGGGCGCGATGTGGCCGTCGTGCGGGTGATAGAGCGCGCCGACGATCGCCGGCGTCTCGGGGGAGCCGCCGAGCTCGATGAGCGGCCACAGCTCCTTGACGCGCGCCGGCGTGATCACCTCGAAGGGCACGCCGATGGTGTTGGCGGTGCCACAGTACTTCTGGTACTCGTCCATGCGGTCGCGATTAGTCGCAAGCCGCAGATTCCCGGTGACGTGGAAGCTCACGTCCTGCCCGGTCTCGGCCGGCAGCCGCTTGTAGAGGTCCACCGAGTACTTGTGGAGCTGACCCACGGTGTAGCTCATGTTAAACAGCGGCAGCAGACCCGCCGCATGCCAGGTGGAGCCGGCGGTGAGCTCGGAACGCTCGATGAGGGCGATGTCGGTCCAGCTCTTCCTGGCCAGGTGATAGAGCGTACTGACGCCCACCACGCCGCCACCGATGACGAGGACACGAACGTGGGTCTTCACGGGTTGAGTTCTCCGGATCCGATGGCGGCCTGCGGCGCAGTGTAGCCAGCGGCCGCTTTACGGGCACTCCAATTGCGACGGTGCCTTGCCCGATTTGAGTCCGCGCCGGACTTCAGGCGATGCCGCGCGCGGCTTCGCCGAGGAAGGCGCTGACATAAGGGGCGAACGAGCGCCACACCTCGATGCGAAACACCTCCGGGCCGGTGCGCCAAAGCACGATCTCGGCCTTGGCCAGCATGGTGCGCGTGCACATGCCGACCGGGAAGGCGGCGGGGTCCAGATCGAGCGGGCAGCCGACGGCGATGAGCAGCGCCGCCTCCGGGGTGACGAGCTCGATCGCCACCTGCCGATGGCTCACGTCGACGAGCGAGTGCGGCGTAGCGGCGAGCGCCGCCGCCAGCGCCGCACCCACCGCATCCGCCTGGGCGGCGGGGGCGATCAGCAGCCACTCATCGGGCCCGAGCCACAGCGCCGCCCGCCCTTCTGCGGTCGCCGCCCGGCACGCCTCATCCGGGATGGGCGACTGCAGCGCCGATGCGGCCGCGGTGCGCGCCTCGGCGCCGCCCCGGAGTATCCAGCGCGCCGCGGGCGGCAGCGGCCGCACGCCCGGCGTCGTGGCGAGAAGTGGGGGCCGGCGGTCGGTGAGGAGGTCAGCCATGGAGGCGCTTGCCTTCCGGGTCGTAGAACACCGGCGCGGTCACCTGTACCGCCGCCTCGCCGCGCGGCATCGGCACATAGAGCGTCGTGCCGTGGCGCGCGCGGCCGCCGGCCACCAGGGCGAGGGCGATGGAGCGGCCGAGCACGCTGCTGAAGTAGGCGGAGGTGACGTGCCCGATCGGCCGGGTCGGCACCGGCGCGCCCGCGGCGGCCATGACCTGGGCGCCTTCCTCGAGGACGAGCCCGGGATCGGCGGTGAGCAGTCCGACGAGCTGGCGCCGTCCGGGCGCGTTCATCGCAGGGCGCTGCAGCGAGCGCAGTCCGACGAAGTCGGGCTTGGCCTTGCCGATGGCCCAGGAGAGTCCCACGTCATCGGGCGTTACGGTGCCGTCGGTGTCCTGCCCGACGATGATGTAGCCCTTCTCGGCGCGCAGCACGTGCATGGTCTCGGTGCCGTAGGGCGTCATGCCGTGCGGCTGGCCCGCCGCCCAGATCGCCTCCCACACCGCCGCGCCAAAGTCCGCCGGCACGTTGACCTCGAAGCCGAGCTCGCCCGTGAAGCTGACGCGAAAGAGCCGCATGGGCACGCCGCAGATGCGGCCCGCGGCGACGCCCATGTGAGGCAGCGCCGCGGCGGACAGATCGACGTCGACCAGACCCGTGAGTACGGCGCGCGCCTGCGGCCCCTGCACGGCGATTACGGCCCATTGCTCCGTGGTGGAGGTGAGCCAGACGGAAAGATCCGACCACTCGGTCTGCAGGTAGTCCTCCATCAATGCGAGCACCCGCGGCGCGCCGCCGGTGGTCGTGGTGACGTGGAAGCGGTCGTGCGCCATGCGCGCCACGACGCCGTCGTCGTACACGAAGCCGTCGTCGCGCAGCAGCACCCCGTAACGCGAGCGGCCGGGGCTCAGCTTGTCCCAGGCGTTGACGTACAGGCGGTTCATGAAGGTGACCGCATCCTTGCCCACCACCTCGATCTTGCCGAGCGTCGAGGCGTCGAACAGGCCGCAGCGCTCGCGCACCGCGCGGCACTCACGGGCCACCGCGGCGTGCATGTCCTCATTCCCCTGCGGGTAATAGCGCGCACGCTTCCAGAGACCGACGTCCTCGAACACCGCGCCGTGCCCGGCCGCCCAGCCGTGCATCGGCGTGCGGCGGATGGGATCGAAGAGCTCCCCGCGCGCAAGTCCGGCGAAGCTGCCGAAGGTGACCGGCGTGTACGGCATGCGGAAGGTGGTGAGGCCGACTTCGGGGAGACTGCGCTCGAGGCGCTGCGCGACGATGCCGAGCGCGTTGACATTGGAGGTCTTGCCCTGGTCGGTCGCCATACCGGTGGTGGTGTAGCGCTTGACGTGCTCGATCGAGCGGAAGCCCTCGCGCAGCGCGAGCGCCAGGTCCTTGGCGGTCACGTCGTTCTGCCAGTCGACGAAGGCTTTGGATCGCGCCCGCGCGGGTTGCGGCAGCGCACCGGCGAAGCCACCGGACCCCGCTGCTGCCGGCGGGAGCGGGGCGGGCGCGCGCAGCGGCGGCGCGCCGCGATGGACGCCGGTGCGGCCGGGGGCGAGCGCATCGCGGGCCGCGGCGGCCCCGGCGGCGGCGCCGTCGGCGCAGGCGGCCTCGAGGGCGAACACGCCGCGGGCTGCGCCGGCGCTGCGCGTATGCTCGGCCGGCTCTCCCGGCAGAAACGCCGCGAGCGTCTCGTCCCAGACGAGCTTGCCGCGCGATTGCGAGTGCAGATGCACGCTCGGCGTGTAGCCGCCCGACATGAGGACGAGGTCGCAGGGCTGCGTCTCGGTGTCGACGACGCGGCCGTCCGCGAGGCGCGCGAGCGTCACGCTGTTGACGCGGCGGCGGCCGCCGGTGCCGAGCACCGTGACGCCGGTCAGTACGCCGATGCCGGCCGCGACGGCGTCACGTGCCGGCGCGGCCGCCGGACCCGCGGCGCGCACGTCGGCGATCGCTGCGATCACGACGCCGGCGCGCGCGAGCTCGAATGCCGCGGCGTAAGCCTCATCGCACGCCGTCACCAGCACGGCGCGCGTGCCGGGTATGACCCCGTAGCGATTGAGCCAGGTGCGCGCGGCTCCGGCCAGCAGGATGCCCGGGCGGTCGTTGCCGGGAAACACGAGCGGTCGCTCGATGGCGCCGCTCGCGAGCACCACCTCGCGCGCGCGCACCTGCCACTGCCGCTCGCGCGGCGCCTGGCGGTCCGGGGAGGCGAGATGCTCGGTGAGCCGCTGCGAGAGTCCGACGAGGTTGTGCGGGAAGTAGCCGAAGGCCGTGGTGCGCGTGAGACAGGTGACGCGCGGATTGCGCGCGAGCGCGCCGAGCGTCTCGCGCAACCACACCGAGGCGGGCCGGCCCTCGAGCGCGGGCTCGGCAGCTGCGCCGTCGGCGAGCAGACTCCCGCCCGCCTCGCTCTGCTCATCGCACACGATGACGCGCGCGCCCGCGGCGGCGGCCGCGTGCGCCGCGGCGAGACCGGCGGGACCTGCACCGACGACCAGCACGTCGCAGTGGGCGAAACGCCCGGTGTAGCGGTCGGGATCGGGCTGCGCGGGCGCGCGCCCGAGACCGGCGGCGGCGCGGATGCGCGGCTCGTAGAGCGCTTTCCAGGCGCCCGCCGGCCACATGAAGGTCTTGTAGTAGAAGCCGGCGGGGATGAAGGGCGCGATGAGGTCATTGACCGCGCCGAGGTCGAAGCCGAGCGAGGGCCAGCGGTTCTGGCTGTAAGCCTCGAGTCCCTCGTAGAGCTCGACCTGCGTCGCGCGCAGGTTCGGGGTGCTGCGCGCGGCATCGCGGGCCACGGTCACGAGCGCGCTCGGCTCCTCCACCCCCGCGGCCAGGGGTCCGCGCGGGCGGTGATACTTGAAGGAGCGCCCCATGAGGTGCACGCCGTTAGCGAGCAGCGCCGAGGCGAGCGTATCGCCGGGGTAGCCGCGGTAGCTCTTGCCGTCGAAGCGGAAGTTGAGTACGCGGGTGCGATCGATGCGCCCGCCGGTCGGCGTGCGGCTCATGTGGGGCCGCCCGGCAGCTGCGGCGCCCGCTCGCCGACCCGGTAGGTGGCGAGGAAGCGGTCCGTGGCCGTGTCGCGCAGCGCATTGAAGAAACGCCCGCAACCGTGCGTGTGACGCCAGCGCTCGGCGTGGATGCCGCGCGGGTTGCTGCGCAGATACAGGAACTGCGTCCATTCCTCGGCGCTGGTCGCCGCGGGCCTGGCGGGGCGCGCGATGTGCGCCTGGCCGCCGTAGACGAATTCAGGCTCAGGACGCTCGCCGCAGTAGGGGCACTCGATGAGGAGCATCGGCCTGCTTCAGTGCGCGACGGCCGCCGCCGCGGCCTCATCGATCAGATCGCCGTCGCGAAAGCGCTCGAGCGTGAACGGCGCGTTGATCGGGTGCGGCTCATCCTTGGCGATCGTCCAGGCAAAGACGTGCGCCGAGCCCGGCGTCGCCTTGAAGCCGCCGGTACCCCAGCCGCAGTTCACGTACAGCCCGGGCACCGGCGTCTTGCCGATGATCGGCGAGCGGTCGGGCGAAACGTCGACGATGCCGCCCCAGTTGCGCAGCATCTTCAGGCGCCGGAACATCGGGAAGAGCTCGCAGATCGCTTCGAGGGCATGGCTCGGGATGTGCAGGCCGCCGCGCTGGGTATAGGAAGTGTAGGCATCGGTCCCCGCGCCGATCACGAGCTCCCCCTTGTCCGACTGGCTGATGTAGGCGTGGATGGTGTTCGACATGACCACGCACGGGAAGATCGGTTTCACCGGCTCCGACACCAGCGCCTGCAGCGGATAGCTCTCCAGAGGCAGCGCGACGCCCGCCATCGCCATGATGACGCTCGAGTGCCCGGCGGCGGCCACGCCGACGCGCGGCGTGCGGATGCGGCCGCGCGTGGTGTCGACGGCCTCGACGGCGCCGTGGGCGTCCAGGCGGATGCCAGTGACCTCGCAGTTCTCGAGGATGTCGACACCGAGAGCGTCGGCGCCGCGCGCGTAGCCCCACGCGATCGCGTCATGGCGCGCGGTGCCGCCGCGGCGCTGCAGCGCTGCGCCGAGTACCGGGTAGCGGATGTCGCCAATGTTCAGCGGCGGGCAGAAAGCCCGGGCCTCGGCCGGGGTGAGCCACTCGTTGTCGACGCCGGCGGCGCGGTTGGCGTGCACGTGGCGTTGCGCCACCTGCGCATCGTGCACCGTGTGCGCCAGCATCATGACGCCGCGGGCCGAGAACATCGTGTTGTAGTTGAGCTCCTGCGAGAGCCCTTCCCAGAGCTTGAGCGCGTGGTCGTAGAGCGCGGCGCTTTCGGCGAAGAGATAGTTGGAGCGGATGATGGTGGTGTTGCGGCCGGTGTTGCCGCCGCCGATCCAGCCTTTTTCCAGCACCGCGATGTTGGTGAGCCCGTGCTCCTTCGCGAGGTAGTAGGCGGTGCCGAGACCGTGGCCGCCGCCGCCGACGATCACCGCGTCATAGGCGCTCCTGGGCTCGGGATTGCGCCACTGCGGCTTCCAGCCACGCTGGCCGCCGAGACCCTGCTTGAGGAGCGACAGCGCCGAGAAGGGGGTCATGGTCGGTTCCGCTTCGGTCCGTGCCGGAGGTGCGCGATCATGCGCCGCGGGCGGGCGCAGTACGAGCACCCGCGCGCCGGGCCGCTTGAATCCGCGCGACACCGCTCCTCAGGGCTTCAGCGTATGCGAGGCCAGGATACCGATGTGGCGCGAGCCCCGGAGCGCGTACCAGAGGAGTCCCACGCCGAGGATCACGGCGATGTACACGAAAGCCCCCCAGGTGTTGTACCAGGGCGTCCCGTAGACCGCTTCGCGCGGCCAGGCGAGGTTGATCGCCATCCCTGAGCCCCAGAGCACCGCGACGACGTTCACCGCCATCCCCCATCGGCCCATGGTGAAGTAGCCTCCGGAGGCGAGATCGGCGGGCGGCCACTGCCCCGCGAGCCGCTTGCGCAACATCGGCATCGTGACCATGAGATAGGCCAGGTAGATCATGATCACCGCAATCGAGGTCAGTACCGTGAAGATCTTGGGCTGGCCGATATTGAGGACCAGGATGAGCTCGGCGATCACCCCGATCACGACCGCGGGAACGATGGGGGTGCGCGTCTCGGCATTCACCTGGGCCAGCTTCTCGCCGAAGGGCAGGGCGTTGTCGCGCGCCATGGCGAAGGTCAGGCGGATGGCGGCCGTGTGCACGGCGAGCGAGCACACCGTCACCGCCACCACGATGCACACCAGGAAGATGCGTCCGAGCGGACCCCACATCACCTGCTCGACGATGTATTGCAGCCCGCCGTCGCCGCTGCCGATCCTGGGGTCGTGCAAGTCCGGCGCCGCCATGATCGCGAACACCAGGATCGCCCCGCCGATGACGAACGAGGCGAGGATGGCGCGCAGGATGGCGCGCGGCGCCGTACGCCGCGGCTCGTGCGTCTCTTCCCCGAGCGAGCTCGCGGTGTCGAAGCCGTACATGACGTAGCCGGAGGCGAGCGAGGCGACCAGGAAGGCGCTGAGCCAGTTCCAGCCCGCCCCGCCCGCGTAGCCGGCAGTGGCGAAGAACACCTCGGGGCCGCGGCGGATGTTGAAGGCAAGGAACAGCGCGATCAGGCAGGCGGCGATCAGCTCGATGAAGACCCCGGCACTGTTGATGGTCGCCATCAGCCGCACGCCGAGCGCGTTCACCACCGTGGTGAAGACGATGAGCACCGTGCCGAGGATCACCGCGTTGGTGGCGGAGTCGTAGGGGCCGGTGCCGTTGCCCACGATCTGGAAGCCGCTCCACAGGCGCGGCAGGTTGAGCTGCAGCGCCAGCACCACCGCCGACAGCGTGACGATCGAGGCGGTGAGCATCAGCCAGCCCGACGACCAGCCCACCAGGCGGCTGCCGAGGATCTTCGACCAGTTGTAGACGGAGCCGGCGATCGGGTACTTGGCGGCGAGCTCCATGAAGCACAGCGCCACCGCCAGCTGGCCGACGAGCACCATCGGCCAGGACCACAGGTACGCCGGCCCGGCGGTGCCGAAGCCGAAATAGAAGAGCTGGAAGGTGCCGGTCAGGATCGAGATGTAGCTGACGCCGGCGGCGAAGCTGCCGAAGGAGCCGATGCTGCGGGCGAGAGACTCCTTGTAGCCGAAGTGCTCCATGCCGCTGTCGCTGGGTCCCGAAGGCTTGTTCTCGACCACGCCCGTGTCCTCTGGTTATTCAGCGGCGGCTCGCGCCGCGCACTTGACCCGCGCGGCTGCCGACTTCATGATTCTGCCGCTTGAATAGCCGTTTAATGGAGCGGGTGTCAAGAGTCCTACATTGAACAGGCAGTCAATGTCCATCCCGGTCCCGCGCGATGAGCTGGAAGACACCCGCCGTGCGCAGCTCATCGAGGTCACCATCGACAGTCTCGCCGACGTCGGCTACGTCGGCACGACGCTCGCGCAGATCGCGCGCCGCGCCGACGTCTCCCCCGGTCTGGTCGCCCATTATTTCGGCGACAAGGACGGCCTGCTGGAAGCGGCCTTCCGCACGCTCTCGCGTGGCATCGCCACGCGCGTGCGCGCCAAGCTGGCGCTCGCCGGCACCCCCCGCGAGCGGGTTCAGGCGGTGATCGACGTCAACCTCGCGCCCGAGGAATTCGATCGGCGTACCGGCACCGCGTGGCTCGCGTTCTGGGGCCAGGTGCTGCACGTCGAGGGACTCAAGCGCGTGCAGGCCGCCTACCAGCGCCGCATGCTCTCGAATCTGCGCAACGACCTGCGCAGCATGATTCCGGGCGCGGAGGCCCGCAGCCTCGCCGCGATGATCGCCGCCATGATCGATGGAGTGTGGCTGCGCGCCGCACTGTCGCAATGGCAGGAAGCCGACAGCGGCGCGGCACGCTCGCTGCTCACGGCGTTCGTCGATGGGCGCTTACGCGATCTGGCGCAGCCCCACGGCGCCCCGGCGGCGCCCGCGCCGCGCAGCGCGCACGCCACGCCCGCGGCCGGCGCCGCCGACAGCGGCAGCTACCGGGCATCGGGCACCATCACGGTCGTGAATCCGGCGACCGGGGCGGTGCTCGAGGAGCTCGCCGTGGACGGCGGGGCCCAGATCGATGCGGCGGTGGAGGAGGCGAGCGCCGCGCAGAAGCGCTGGGCGGCGCTCACCGGGGCCGAGCGTGGCCGGGTGCTGCAGCGCGCGGCGCAGCTCCTGCGCGCCCGCAACACCGAGCTCGCCGAGCTCGAGACGCGCAACACCGGCAAGCCGATCCAGGAGACGGTGGCGGTGGATGTGCTCTCGGGCGCCGACTGTCTCGAGTACTACGCGGGCATCGCCGCCGGCATCGCCGGCGAGCACATCGATCTCGGTCCGAAGGCCTTCGGCTACACGCGGCGCGAGCCGCTCGGCGTGGTCGCCGGCATCGGCGCCTGGAACTATCCGCTGCAGATCGCCTGCTGGAAGAGCGCGCCCGCGCTCGCCTGCGGCAACGCCATGATCTTCAAGCCCGCCGAGCTCACCCCGTTGACGGCGCTCGAGCTCGAGCGGGTGTTCGCCGAGGCGGGGCTCCCGGACGGGCTGTTCCAGGTGGTGCAGGGGCGCGCCGAGACCGGCCGGCTCCTCACCCGCCACCGCGGCATCCGCAAGATCTCCCTCACCGGCGAGGTGGGTACCGGCAAGGCGGTGATGGCGGATGCCGCCGCGACGCTCAAGCAGGTGACGCTCGAGCTCGGCGGCAAGTCGCCGCTCATCGTGTTCGAGGATGCGAAGCTCGATAACGCGGTCGCCGGCGCGCTGCTCGGCAACTTCTACTCCGCGGGCGAGGTGTGCTCGAACGGTACGCGCGTGTTCGTCCACCGCAGCATCCGCGCCGCCTTCATCGAGCGGCTGCGGGCACGCGCCGCCGCCATGCGCGTCGGCGATCCGCTCGATCCGCGCACCCAGGTCGGCGCGCTGATCTCCGCCGGGCACATGGAGAAGGTGCTCGGTTTCATCGCGCGTGGCCGCGCGCAGGGCGCGCGCCTCATCACCGGCGGCCACCGCGTCACCGAGGGCGAGCTCGGCCGCGGCTGCTTCGTCGCGCCCACGGTGTTCGATCACTGCCACGACGACATGGACATCGTGCGCCGCGAGATCTTCGGCCCGGTGATGTCGGTGCTCGAGTTCGCGGACGAGGACGAGGTGATCGCACGCGCCAACGCCACCGAGTTCGGGCTCGCGGCCGGAGTATTCACCAACGACCTCGCCCGGGCGCACCGCGTGATCGCGCAGCTGCAGGCCGGGACCTGCTGGATCAACCATTACAACATCACACCGATCGAGCTGCCCTTCGGGGGCGTGAAGATGTCGGGGCTCGGGCGCGAGAACGGCCGCGCCGCGCTCGAGCACTACACGCAGCTCAAGAGCGTCTACGTCGCACTGGGCGACATCGAGTCGCCGTACTGACGGCCGCCATGACCCGGGAAACCGTCGACTACCTGATCGTCGGCGCGGGCTCCGCGGGCTGCGTGCTCGCCGACCGCCTCACCGAGGACGGGCGCGACCAGGTGCTGCTGCTGGAATACGGCGGCTCCGACCGCTCGGTCTGGATCCAGATGCCGAGCGCGCTCTCGATCCCGATGAACATGCCGAAGTACGACTGGGGCTACCGCAGCGAGAGCGAGCCCGGGCTCGGCGGCCGCAGCCTGCACACGCCGCGCGGCAAGGTGCTCGGCGGCTCCTCCTCCATCAACGGCATGGTGTACGTGCGCGGCAACCCGCTCGACTACGAGCGTTGGGAGTCCGAGGGTGCCGCGGGCTGGGGTTACCGCGACGTGCTGCCGTACTTCCGCCGCGCCGAGAGCCGCGCCGGCGGGGGCGATGAGTACCGCGGTGCCGACGGCCCGCTCGCCACGCGCCGCGGGCTGCTCACCAACCCGCTGCACGCCGCCTGGCTCGAGGCCGGCCGCCAGGCCGGCTACCCCTTCACACCCGACGTCAACGGCTTCCAGCAGGAGGGCTTCGGTTACTTCGACATGACGGTCGCACCCGACGGGCGGCGCTGCAGCGCCGCGAATGCCTATCTGCGCGGGGCGCTCGCACGGACGAATCTGCGCGTCGCGACCCACGCGCTCGCGACACGCATCCTCTTCGAGGGGCGGCGCGCGGTGGGCGTGAGCTACCGCCGCGGGAACGCGCGCCACGAGGTGCTGGTGCGGCGCGAGGTGATCGTGTGCGCCGGCCCGATCAACTCGCCGCAGCTGCTGAAGCTCTCCGGGGTCGGTCCGGGCGCGGAGCTCGCACAGCACGGCATCCCGGTGGTGCAGGAGCTCGCCGGCGTGGGCGAGAACCTCCAGGATCACCTCGAGTTCTACTTCCAGGTGGCCTCGCGCGAGCCGGTCACGCTCTACTCGCAGATGAACCCCTTCAGCAAGGCGCTGATCGGGCTGCGCTGGCTGGTGCGGCACGACGGGCTCGGCGCCTCCAACCACTTCGAGACCGGCGGCTTCATCCGCAGCCGCGCCGGGGTGCGCTACCCCGATCTGCAATACCACTTTCTGCCCATGGCGGTGAGCTACGACGGCTCATCGCTCGCGCGCGAGCACGGTTTCCAGGCGCACATCGGACCGATGCGCTCGCAGAGCAAGGGCTGGGTGCGTCTCGCCTCGGCCGAGGCGCACGACAAGCCGCGCATCTTCTTCAACTACCTGTCGCAGCCCGAGGACCTGGTCGAGATGCGCGCCTGCGTACGGCTGACGCGCGAGATCTTCGCGCAGCGCGCCTTCGACCGCTACCGCGGGCGCGAGATCCAGCCGGGGGCGGCGGTCCAGAGCGATGCCGAGATCGACGCTTTCATCCGCGCCAAGGTGGAGAGCGCCTACCACCCCTCGTGCACCTGCCGCATGGGCCGCAGCGACGATCCGCTGGCGGTGGTCGACGCGCAGGCACGGGTGATCGGGATGCAGGGGCTGCGCGTGGTGGATTCCTCCATCATGCCCTCGATCACCACCGGGAATCTGAACGCGCCGACCATCATGCTGGCCGAGAAGGCCGCCGATCACATTCGCGGACGCCCACCGCTCGCGCCCGCCACGGCGCCGTACTACGTCGCACCCCGCTGGGAGAGCACGCAGCGCTAGCGCGGCGGCGCGCGCTCCTCGCGCAGCACCTGGTAGCGCACGTGGGTGGCGTGCGGCGCCTCGAGCGTGCTGAGGCGGCGCAGGTGGATCTCCCGGGAGCCGAGCCGCTCGAAGAGGCGCACGCCCTCGCCGAGCAGTATCGGCGCCACGTGCAGGTACAGCTCGTCCACCAGGCCCGCGCGCAGCGCCTGCTGCGCAACGCTCGCCCCGCCGATGCCGACGTCCCTGTCGCCGGCGAGCTCGCGCGCCCTGGCCACCGCGGCCTCGATGCCCTCGCTCACGAACACGAGCCGCGAGCGGCCCTGCGGCGGGTGCGCCGGAGGCACGTGGGTCAGCACCACCACGGGAATGGCGTTGACCGGGTGCGTGCCGTTCCAGCCGTGAGCGATCTCGTAGGTGCGCCGCCCGGTGAGCATCGCGCCGGCGCGCGCGAACATCTCCGCGACGACCTGGCGGTTGAGGCCGTCCGGGCGGAACATGCTGCCCTCGAACGGCACATCGCCGCTGAACAGCCAGTCGAAGAGCTGCTGCCCGCCACGGCCGCCGAGCGGCGCGCCGTCGCCCGGGCCCGCGACGCAGCCGTCGAGGGAAACGGACATGTCGATGACCACCTTGGGGATCATTCGCGGTAACGCGTCACCGCGTCCCCGAGGGCATCGCGCAGCGGCGCGAGCCACGGCTCGTAGTGACGCCACTGCTCGAGCCCTTCGCGGTAGAGCGGCTGGCGGACCTGCTCGGAGCTGGCGGTGCGCACGCTGCGCCCGGTCTTGTGGAACTCGATGCAGGCGGGCTCGAAGTCGAGCTCGCAGTACGCGAGGATGCGGCGCACCGCGCCGTCGAGGTCCTCCACCAGGTCCTCATACTGCACGCGCAGGATCCGCCCGGGCAGCACCGCCTGCCAGTGCCGCATGAGCTCGAGATAGGTGCGGTAGTAGCGCGCGAGGTCCTCGAGTCCGTAGGCGAACTCCTGTCCGCGGGCGAACAGCTGCTTGAAGTTGCCGAAGCAGCAGGCCATCGGCTCGCGCCGGGCGTCGATGATCTTCGCGTTCGGCAGCATGAGGTGGATGAGCCCGAGGTGGCGGAAGTTATTCGGCATCTTGTCGATGAAGCGGGGCTTGCCGCTGCGATAGACCTGCGTATCGCGCAGATAGTTCTCCCCGAGGCGCAGGAATTCCGCCGCGCTCAGCTGCGCCAGCACTGCGGGGTAGCGCGGCTCCTCGCCTTCGCCGCCACGCCCGTTGAGCTGCGCGGCGAGGCGCGGGATGTCGGCGAGCTCGTGGGTGCCCTCGACGGCCGAATGCGAGGCCAAGATCTGCTCGATCAGCGTCGAGCCCGAGCGCGGCAGTCCCACGATGAAGATCGGGTCGCGGGCCGGCGTACCGGTGTGAGGATGGCGCGCAAAGAGCTCGCGCGTGCAGACCTCGATCTGCGCCCGCGTGTTGCGCTCGTGCCGCTCGGGCCGGTAATGGGCGGCGGCGCGCCGCAGCGCGTTGCCGCGCTCGTAGTAGGCGAAAGACGCCCCGTACTGTCCCTCGTCCTCGAGCGCCTTGCCGAGCGCGAAGCACAGGTGGTAGCGATCGACCGCCGGGGTCGCGGGCGAGGATTCCGCGGCGCGCATCTGCTCGATTTCCGCCGCCGTGAAGCGGTAGGTCTTGAGATTCGCCAGGCTCCACCAGGCGTCGCCGAATCCGGGGCGGGCGCGCGCCGCATCGTGATACGCAGCGATCGCCTCGGGGCCGCGGCCGAGTGTCTTCAGGGAATGCGCGATCGCGAGGTGCAGCTCCGCCGGCTGCACCGCAGCGGCGAGCAGCTCACGGTAGATCGCGATGGCGCGCTCGTGCAGCCCGAGCCCGACGCAGGCGAGCGCCGCGAAGGTGCGGTAGTCGCGGTCGGCGGGATCCACGGCGAGCAGCTGCTCGGCCTGCGCGAGGGCTTCGCGGTAGAGATGGCGCTCGGCGAGCACGCGCGCGTAGTCGAGACGGGCGGCGTGATAGTCCGGGGCGAGCGCGAGCACCCCCTCGAGCAGCAGCTGCGCGTCGTCGTACACCTCGCGCGCCGCGCCGATGCGCGCCAGCAGGCGCATGGCTTCGACGTGATGGCCGTGACGCAGCAGGAAGCCGCGGATCAGCTCCTCGGCGGCGCCCGTCTCGCCGTCGGCGAACAGAGCGGTGGCGGTGCGCACCTCCTGCGGCAGCCGGCCGAGCGCGGCGACGTGCGCCGCGGCCCGTGCCGCGCTCGCGTCCTGGCCGGTGAGGCGGTACAGGCCCTCGAGCATGCTCCAGCTCGCCGGCAGCGCCGGGTTGATGTGCACGCCCGCGAGGAACGCGGCGATGGCCTCGGGAGCCTGGCGCAGCGCCACGTGGCAGTAGCCCCGCTCCTGGTAAAGACCGCTGAAGCGCGGATGCAGGCGCTCGAGCTCGGCGAGCGTCGCGAGTGCGGCCGTGGTGTCGCCGAGATGGCGCTGGGCGATCGCCCGCAGGTACAGCACGTCGCGGTTGCCGGGGACGGCGAGTCGCAGCGCATCGGCGCCGCGCAGCGCCTCGGCGAAGCGCCGTTCCTCGAGCAGCGCGCGCAAGCGCTGCACCTCGAGCTCCACGGGCGAGCGTTGCGGGGCGGGAGCGGGGGTCACGGCGGGCATGATGCGCCCGCCCGCCGTGCGCTGGCTACGCTTGCCGGTCGCCGCAGCTCAGAACGAGCAGCCGAGCTGCAGGCCGATGGTCCGCGGCCGCAGCGGCGTCTGCTCGACGATGAACTGGTCGGTGCTGATGAACACCGCGGCGTCGGAGTCGGTCAGATTCTCGACGAACACGTTGGCGTACCAGTTGTCCTTGGCGACGCCGAAGGAGGCGTCGTAGGTCGTGTAGGCGGGCAGCTGGAAGCGGCCGCGCGAGTTGGTGACCGTCTGTCCGGGTCCGAAGGTCGGATTGGCGCCGGCCTGCGTGTACGACTCGGCATTGTGGGTGGCGCCGAACTGGATGAAGGGCGCGTAGCCGTTCACGTTCCAGTCGTAGCGCACGCGCCCGCGGAACTGCAGCGGCGGCGAGTTGGCGGTCGGCGCGCCGATCGGGCCGTAGGGGTTGGTGATCGGCGCACAGCTGGTCGGGCCGCTCGGACAGATCTCGGTGATCGCCTTGCCGTAGTTGACGCTCGCCGGGTTGGTATCGATGAGCGCCGGCGAGTTGGTCTGCTCGCTGCTGTTCCAGGAGGCCGAGCCCTGCAGCGTGAGTCCGGTCACCACGCGGGCGACCAGCGTGGTCTCGACGCCCTTGATGAGGAAGTTCTGGCCGTTGGTATCGAAGAAGATGTTGCCGGTCACGCCGGGATCGAAGAAGGCGACCTGGGCGTTGTCCCATTCCTCGCGGTAGACGGCGCCGTTCCATTGCAGGCGGTGGTCGAGGAACTCGGTCTTCCAGCCGATCTCGTTGTTGGTCAGCTTGTCGGACTGGTAGGAGCGCGGCACCGCGTACTGCGCCTGGCCGTCCGGCCCCGGGGCATAGTTGAAGAAGCCGCCGTTCTGATTGAAGCCACCCGGGCGGAAACCCTGCGAGAAGGTGTAGTACACCATGGCATCCGGGGTGATGTGCCAGGTGAGGTTACCGCGGCTCTTGAAGCCCGACTCGCTGTCGGAGAGGTTCTCGGAGTTCAGGTTGTAGCTGTCGGCGCTCTGGCAGCCGCCGGGCGGAACGCCCGCCTCGTAGCACAGGAAGCTCGACAGCACGCTGCCCGCCATGGAGTTCTCGAAGCGGAAATGGCGCGTGCCGAGCGTCAGAGTCAGCACCTTCGGCAGCAGGTCGAAGTCGACGGAGACGAACTCCGCGAGCTGCTTGGTATCGCGCACCTGGTCCTGGTAGAAGGAGGTGTTGTCGCTCTGCACGCCCGGGTTGACGACGGTGCTGCCCGGGAAGGTGCCGACGTTCGAGAGGCAGCCGGTGTTGCCGTTGCCAGCGGTTCCCGGTGTCGCGTCGGTGGTGCACGGCGGCAGCGTCTTGTAGTACCAGCCGGTCTGGTCGTAGAGCTTGTTGTCCTCCCAGTAGACGCCGGCGATCGCGCGCACCCGCCAGTCATCCGGCGTGCTGAGGCGCAGCTCGTGCTGCTGGTGCTGGTTCTGCTCGGCCTCGTGCCAGGCGGCGCGCGGCGAGTAGCAGGTCGGCACGGTGCCCGCGCCCGGCCCGACGCACTGGTAGTAGTCGGCGAACACGCCGCGTGCGTAATTGGTGTAGTCGCCCGACTGCTCGACGTGGCGTGTGAGATAGCCGCCGGTATAGACCAGCTTCAGGTCGCCGACCTTGCCGTTCAGCGTCCAGGCGGTGCTCTCGAAGCGGTCGGTATCGTAGGCGGAATTGAACAGCGTCACCTGCAGCGGCGCGAGCGCGGCGCCGTCGGAGGCGTTCGGCTGATCGTAGAACACGCCGGTGGAGTGCATGTCCTGGTACGACTGGCTGACGAGCAGATCCCAGCGGTCGTTGAACTTCCACAGCGCCTCGGCGCGCATGCCCTGGTAGGTGACCGGGTTGATGGCGTTGCCGGTGTAGCCGGCGTTGGTGATCGAGGCGCTGCCGGGCGGCACGCAGAAGCCGTTGTTCGGCAGCCCGTCGGGACACTGGCCCGAGGCATCGGCGGGGTAGCCGGCGTAATGGATGCCGACGTCCGTGTTCTTGCGCGTGAAGGTGGCCGGCACGTTGTCGATGTAGCCGCCGCGCTGGTCGTCGTACATGACGGCGCGCACCGCCAGCGTGTCCGCGATCAACGGCAGGTTGAGCACCGCCGACACGTCGTTGTTCGGGTCGCCGTGCGCGGTGGTGCCGTAACCGGCCTTGACGCTGGCCTCGGTGGCATCGAGCTTCGGCTCGTTGGTGATGTAGCGGATCGCACCGGCCTCGGCGCCGGCGCCGAACAGCGTCCCCTGCGGTCCCTCCAGCACCTCGATGCGATTCAGGTCGGCGGCGTAGATGTCGAGGTTGCGGCCGGGGAGCTGACCGGACTGGTTGTCGAGATAGATGGCGACGTTCGGCCAGGCGGCGGTCGAGCCGCTGCCCTGGCTCGCCTGCGAGCCGGCGGACAGGCCGCGCATGAAGACCTCGCTCTGACCGGGGCCGTTGCTGGCCGAGGTCACGTTCGGCAGGTAGCGCAGGTAGTCGTCGAAGGTCGAGATATTGAGTTGCTGCAGCGTGGAGGCGGTGAGCGCCTGGATGGAGATCGGCACGTCCTGGATGTTCTCCGTGCGCCGCTGAGCGGTGACGGTGATTTCCGCGATCGCATCGCTCGAGGGCTCGCTCGCCGCCGCGCCGCTACTGGTGGCGGGCGCGGTCTGCGCGACCGCCGCGAGTGAGGTGCCGCCGAGGATCGCCGCGACCGCGTACGAGATCTGCGAGCGGCGCTGGCGTGCGAGGGCAGGGTGCTTCATGGACATGGTCGACTCCCGCTATTCGAAAACCCGCCCGCGCGCCGCGTCGCCGTTGACGGCGCGCTGCGGCTGCAAGCGTCGCGTCGAGGGCGAGAGGCCGTAGGCATCCTTGAACTGGCGCGAAAAGTGTGCGCAGTCGGCGAAACCCGCCTCGTTGGCGATGTCGGTGACCGAGCGGTCGGTGTTCTCGATCAGCCAGTTCGCGTAGCGCATGCGCAGCTGCCGGTAGAGTGAGGCCGGACCCATGCCGACGTGCTGGCGGCACAGCCGCTCGAGCTGCCGTGCCGAGAGGCCGAGCTCGGCGGCGACGGCGGCGATGGCGATCGGGCGCGCGAGGTTCTGCTCCATCAGCAGCAACGCGCGCCGCACGCGCGGCTCGGCCACCACCTCGGACATCGGCGGATGCGGCTGCGCCTCGCTCCCGGAGCGCGGCCGGTCGAACAGCAGCACCTGGCTCGCCTTCTGCGCCACGGCGCGTCCGAGATGCTGCTCGATGAGGAAGGTCGCGAGCGCGGCGGCGCCGGCGCCGCCCGCGCAGGTGATGCGCAGGCCGTCGACCAGGAACAGCCGGTCGGCGATCACGTCATGCGCCGGGAAGGCCTCGAGGAAATCCTGGTAGTGGTACCAGCTGACGCACGAGCGGCGGCCCTTCATCAGGCCGGCACGGCACAGCACGAAGCTGCCCGTGCAGATGCCGATGAGCGGCACGTTGGTCGAGCCGACCTCGCGCAGGTAGCGCATCGTGGCCTCATCGACCTGGGGCCCGGCATGGAGGATGCCGCCGATGACGACCACGTAGTCGAGAGATTCGGGAGGGAGGAAGCCGCTCGTCGGCTCGAGCGAGACACCGCAGCTCGCCGGCACCGACTCCGGGCGGCTCGCCATGATCGACCACTGCACGTGCAGCGGACGGCTGCGATCACCCTCGTCCGCGGCGAGCCGCAGGTGATCGACGAAGACCGCGAACGCGGAGAGCGTGAAGTGGTCGGCGAGCACCACTCCAACGCGCAGCGGTCGACGGTTCGCCTGCGCACGCGCAGGCACGTCCGCCAAAGTGCCAGGGAAAGCCATTGAATGCACACTCAATGAGAGACGCCCCCGCAGCCTATCTTCGTCCATGCCCTGCGCTGTTGCAAGGTGCAGCGCGCAGGCACGAGGCGGCTGAAGGGAGGCGGCAGAATCCGCAAGTAATTGAACGGTCAGTGGCTTGCACCGCCGAGGGAAGGCGGAACGAGCCCGGTCGAGCGCACGCAACCCGCCGTTGAACGCCCATTCAGGCGCAGCTTGGCGAGGCCTCGAGCCGTGGCTCGGCTACAGGCTCTGAACGAAGCGGGCGAGGATGCCGCGCGAATACTGGCGCGCCACCTCGTGCGTGAACCGCTGAAAGTCGTGGGCCGAGCCCTCGTCCGCGGCATCCGAGAGCGTGCGCACCACGGCGAACGGCACGCCGTACTCCGCACAGACCTGGGCCACGGCCGCGCCTTCCATCTCCACGCAGGTGATCTGCGGCAGTCGCGCGCGCAATTCCGCGACCTCGGCCGCGCTCGCGAAGAACTTGTCGCCGCTCGCGATCAGCCCGTGCGCGACACGCGGTGAGCGAATGCCGAACTGCTCGAGCTCGAGCGCGGGCA
>DATKPR010000073.1:0-12132 GCA_035523985.1 Steroidobacteraceae bacterium
GTGACCGCGCCGCGCGCATCGCGGCTGCGCCTCACCAGTGGCTCGTCGTTGCTCATGGATCGCCTCCCTCAAGCCATTGTGCCGCGATGGCGCACCGCCAGCCAGTTGGCGAGGCCCGCGAGCACGACGCCGGCGAGGATGACGGACTTGCTGAAGTCGACCCGCGTCAGGAGCGTGAGGCAGATCAGCACCCCGAGGGCGGGCAGCAGCACGCCGCCGGGCAGGCGGTAGAGCGCCAGCCCCGGCTGCCGGCGGCGCAATACCGGCACCGCGGCGCACACCGCGGCGTAATAAAAGAGGCGCGCCACCGCCGACAGCGTGACGTTCCAGGCGAAGCTCCCGAAGAGTGCGAACGCCCATACCGCGAGCGAGATGGCCACGATCGACAGATGCGGCGTCCGAAACCGCGGATGGATGGCCGCGAAGGCGCCGGGAAAGTCGCCGCGCTCGGCCAGCGCGTAAGTGCCGCGCGGCACGGTGAGGAGGTTGGCGCTCAGGTACCCGTACACCGAGATCAGTGCACCGACGGACACGAGCACCGGACCCGCCGTCCCCATCATCACGCGCGCGGCGTCGGCGAGCGGCCGCTCGCTGTGGGCGGCATCGGGCAGCACGCCGATCACGATGAGCTGCAGCGCCGTGTAGAGGACCGTGACGATGACGAGCGCCACGAACAGTGCGAAGCCCGCATCGCGCCGCGGATCGCGGGCCTCGCCCATGGGGTTGAGTGCGGCTTCGTAGCCGCCGTAGGCGAAGAACAGCAGCAGCATCGCCTTGAGCCATCCGTCGATGCCGCCGCCCGGCGCCTGCGGCGCGGCGCCGCCGTGCGTGGCGAGGTAAGTGAGCCCCACCGCGCACACCGCCGCCAGCGGTACGAGCTTGGCCACCACCGACACGTTGCTGACCAGCGTGCCGGCGGCGACGCCGCGGTAGTTGGCGATCGCGAGCGTACCGACCAGGAGCGACATGACGATGAAGCGCGGCAGCGGCGCAGCGGCCCCCGGCCAGAACTGCCCGAGCGAGATCACGAGCAGGTTCACGGACGCGGCGCAGGCGGTGAGGCGGCTGAGCAGATTGAGCCAGCCCACCTCGATCCCCGCCAGGCGCCCGAAGGCCCGGCGCACATAGAGATAGTGCCCGCCGGTCTCGTTGAACTGCGAGGCGACCTCGGCGTAGCAGGCGATGATGACTCCCATCGCGAGCCCGGCCAGCAGCACGGCGAGCGGACTCCAGCGCCCGACGCATCCCGCGACCACCGATGGCAGCCCGAACACCCCGCTGCCGAGGATGCTGTTGACCGCCAGTGCTACCATGCTCCAGCGGCCGATGGCGCGCACCAGCTGCGGTGGCGCCGCGGCGGTCGGCCCCCCTGTCATTGAGCTTTTGTATCACACATGCGCTATTCCTACGCCACCCATCTCGAATGCAGTGCGACGGCAGAGCGCCACGACATCGGCGTGCTCCAGGGGCTGTCGCGCGCCGGCAAGCCGCTGCTGGCCCGCTACGACCTTGAGGCGCTCAAGCGCGAGGTGACGCGCGGCGAGGTCGAGTCGCGCCCGGCGAGCCTCTGGCGCTGGCACGAGCTGCTCCCGGTGCGCGACCCTGCGCAGGCCTTGAGCCTCGGTGAGGCCGAGACGCCGCTCATCGATCTGCTGCGCAGCGAACGGCCCGCCGGATTCGTGCCGCCGACGGTGAAGGACGAGGGGCGGCTGCCGACCGGCTCCTTCAAAGCACGCGGGCTGTGCCTGGCGGTCTCGATGGCCGGCGCCTTCGGCGTGCGGCGCGTCGCGATCCCGACCAACGGCAACGCCGGCGCCGCCATGGCCGCCTACGCCGCGCGCGCCGGGATGGAAGCGTTCTGCTTCTGTCCCGACGACACGCCCGAGATCAATTTGAGCGAGATCGCGCTGCAGGGCGCGCGCGTGTGGCGCGTCAACGGTCTCATCAACGATTGCGCGCGCCTCGTCGGCCTCGGCAAGGAGCGCTATGGCTGGTTCGACGTCTCGACGCTCAAGGAGCCGTACCGTATCGAGGGCAAGAAGACCATGGGACTCGAGCTCGCCGCGCAGTTTCGCTGGCGTCTGCCCGAGGTGGTGTTCTATCCGACCGGCGGCGGCACCGGCCTCATCGGCATGTGGAAGGCGTGGGCCGAGCTCGCCGCGCTCGGCTGGATCGAGGGCCCGATGCCGCGCCTCGTCGCGGTGCAGTCGACGGGCTGCGCGCCGATCGTGCGCGCCTTCGAGGCGGGCGCCGAGAGCGCAACCCCGTGGCCGAACGCCCACACGATCGCCTCCGGCATCCGCGTGCCGGCGGCCATCGGCGATTTCCTGATCCTGAGAGCCATCCGCGAGACTAAGGGCTTCGCCCTCGCGGTCGAGGATGCGGCGATCGAGAGCGCACGGCGCGAGGTCGCCGCGAGGGACGGGCTGCTGCTGAGTCCCGAGGGGGCCGCGACCTATGCGGCGTATCTGGCGGCGGCACGCGCGGGGCGCATCGCGCCCACCGATCGCGTCATCCTCTTCAACTGCGCGAGCGGGCTCAAGTACCCCATGCCGCCGGTGACGACGCGCATGGACCTCGCGCACCCGTTCGCCGACGCCTAAGCCCCCTTCAGGGAGACCAGGTCCAGTCGGCGGCCCTGGCGCGGCAGCCGCCTCCGCCGCTACCCGTCCAGGCGCGCCCGCGCACCGCCCGGCCGCTCGCCGCTCCGGTCGCCACCTCATGGCGCAGGGCCCGTACGCCGTTGATCCAGACGTCCTCCACCCCGGTGGCGAGCTGCTGCGGGCGCTCGTAGGTCGCATGGTCCTGGACCTTCGCCGGATCGAATACCACGACGTCGGCGAAGTCACCCGTCTTGAGAAGTCCGCGGTCGCTCAGGGAAAGCGTCGCCGCCGGCAGTCCGGCGAGCTTGTGAACCGCCTGCTCGAGGGTGAGCACCTTTTCCTCGCGCACGAAATGCGCGAGCACGCGGGCGAAGTTGCCATAGGTACGCGGGTGGCGGCTCGACTTGAGGAACACCCCTTCGGGGGCCGGTGCGTCCGCGTCCGAGTCGAAGCTCACCCAGGGGAGCGCCACCTCGCGTCTGATGTTGTCCTCGGACATGAGGAAGTAGGCCACCTCGACGCGCGAGCCGTCCTCGATGACCAGATCGATCGCGGCGTCCTGGGCGCTGACGCCGCGTGCCCTGGCGACCGCGGCGAGCGTCTTGCCGGTCAGGGGCTTCAACCCGGGGTTCTTGAAGCCGAGCAGCAGCGTTCCCTGCGGACCCGCCGCTGCCATCAGGTTCTCCCACTGCGGCTGCGGATCGCGCATGTCGGCGAGCACGCGCCGGCGCGTTTCGGGGTCCTTGAGGCGGGCGATCCAGGCCTCGAGCCCTCCGTCCTGCACCCAGGGCGGCATGGCGGCATCGAGACCCGTGGCGCCCGCCGTGTAGACGTACATGTCGGCGGTGATGCGCACCCCGGCGGCCCGCGCCGCCTCGACCGCCTGCACGAGCGCATCGAGCTTGCCCCAGTTGCGCCGGCCCGCCTGCTTCAGGTGATAGATCTCGGCGGGACCGCCCGATGCGCGGGCGATGTCGACCGTCTCCTGCACGGCTTCCAGCAGCCGGTCGCCTTCGCTCCTCATGTGCGCGCTGTAGAGCCCGCCGCAACGCGCCGACTCTGCGGCGAGCGCGCTGAGCTCCGGCGTCTTCGCGTAGTCGTTCGGGGCGTAGATGAGGGCGGTGGTGACGCCGAGGGCGCCCTCCTCCATGGCCTGGTGCACGAGCGCGCGCATCTGCTCGAGCTGCGCGGGGGTCGGCTGCACGTCGCGCTCGCCGAGCACGTAGGTGCGCACGGTGCCCGCGCCCACGTAAGAAGCGACGTTGGGCGCGATGCCGCGCTTCTCCAGCCGCGTGAGGTATTCCCCGAGCGTGGTCCAGTCGATCGGATACTTGATGTCGCCCTGGCGCGCCTGACCCAGGCGCTTCATCTCGGGCGACAGCGGCCCCATCGAGTCCTCGCCCAGCACCTCGAGCGTCACCCCCTGGCGCAGGTCGCTCAGGGCCCGGCCGTCGATGAGGAGGGATTCCTCCGGGTGCGCCAGCATGTTGACGAAGCCCGGGGCCACCGCCTTGCCGCGTGCGGAGTACTCCTCGGCGGCGCGCCCCGGGGCATGCGGACCGACGTAGACGATGCGATCCCCCCGCAGCGCCACGTCGCCGACGAAGCGCGCGCCTCCGCTGCCGTCGACCACCGTGCCGCCGCGGATCACAACGTCGTAGTCCGGCGGCGCCGCGACGGCGGCGGACGGGGCGGCCGCGAGCGCCGTCGCGCAGCCGAGCGCGAGAGCGGCGGCGGCGAGACCGCGAGCGAGTGGGCGAGGACCGGTCATGAAGGTTGCTCCACGGGTTGAATCTCGCGGCGCCAGGCGCGCCGTTCGGCGCGCGCCAGCGCGAAAGGGCGCGGGTCGATGGCGGTCGGCGCGCCCGTCATGAGCTGGGCGAGCAGCGATGCCGAGCCCGCCGCCTGCGTCCAGCCGAGGTGACCGTGACCGGTGTTGACGTAGAGACCGGCGACCGCGCTCGCCCCGACGTAGGGTCGGCCGTCCGCCGACATCGGGCGCAGGCCGCACCAGGGCCGCGCCGTCGTGCGCTCGACCTGCCGTGCGAGCGTGGGACTCAGGGCCGCGAGCAGCCGCCACAATGCCTCGACGCGCTTGGGCCGCAGCGTCATGTCCCAGCCGCTGAACTCGGCGGTCCCCGCGAGGCGCAGCGTCGCGCCGAGCGGCGTCATCACGGCATGCAGCGAATCATCCGAGAGCGCATGCCGGGGACCTGAGGCCGGATCGATCGGGATCGAGAGCGAGTAACCCTTCACCGGGCGCACCGCAACGCGCACCCCGCAGGCGGCGAGCAGCTCCCGCGACCAGGGCCCCGCGGCCAGCACCACCTGCGAGGCGGGCAGGAAGCCGCCTGAGGTTTCGACGCCGGTGGCGCGGCCGCCGGCGATGCGCACGCCGCTCACCCGGGTGTCGAGTCGCAGCGTGACGCCGCGCGCCACCAGGCGCTCACGCAGGGCGCGGCAGAAGAGCCAGGCATCGCCGCTCTCGTCCGCCGGGAAGTGAATGGCGCCGGCCAGGTCCCCCTGGACCTCCCCGAGCAGCGGCTCGAGCCGCGCCGTACCGGCGGGATCGAGGGGCGTGCCCTCGAGCCCGAGCGGCGCAAGCGTCTCGAGCTCGTGCACCGCCTGGGCGAACGAGCGCGGGTCGCGATAGACCTCAAGGGTGCCGTGGGTACTGTGCGCGTACTCGAGATCGAGCGCGGCGCGCCAGGCACGCAGCCGCTCGAGACTGTAGGCGCACAGCCGGTAGTTGGCGCGCATCGAGGCGTTGAAGGCATCGGGCGAGGAGCCGGCGAGGAACTTCAGTCCCCAGCCGAAATAGCCCGGGATGGCGCCCGGGCGCAGCAGCATCGGTGCATCCTCACGCCCGAGCCAGCGCAGCAGCCGCCAGTGGACGCCGGGCGCATTCCACGGATCGGGCATCGAGGGTGTCAGGATCCCGCCGTTCGCGAAGCTCGTCTCGAGCGCCACGTCCTCGCGCCGCTCGAGCACCTCGACCCGGTAGCCGGCCTCGTGCAGCGCATAGGCGCTCGCGAGCCCCGCCAGCCCGCCGCCGACCACGAGCGCGTCGCGCGCGCCGCTCAACCCGCCCCCCTGAGGGGATCGCCCGCCGCCCCCACGGCGCGCATCCCGAGGTGCCTGCCTGCGTTCTCCATGGCCATTATTCGATGGCGCTCGAGGATCGCGCCCGCTCGCGCAGCAGGAACTTCTGGATCTTGCCGGTCGCGGTCTTGGGAATCTCCTCGAAACGCACCTCGCGCGGCACCTTGTAGCCGGCCAGGAGATCCCGGCAATGGACGATCAGCTCCTGTGCGCTCGCCGTGGCGCCGCTGCGCAACTCGACGTAGGCGAGCGGCGACTCGCCCCACTTCGGATCGGGGCAGGCCACCACCGCGCAGGCCAGCACCGCGGGATGGCGGTACAGCGCGTCCTCCACTTCGAGGGAGCTGATGTTCTCCCCGCCCGAGATGATCACATCCTTGCTGCGATCGCGGATCTTGACGTAGTGATCGCTGTCCAGCACGCCGAGGTCGCCGGTATGGAACCAGCCGCCGGCGAAGGCCTGGGCGGTGGCCTCGGGGTTCTTCAGATAGCCCTTCATCACGATGTTGCCGCGGAACATGACCTCGCCGAGCGCCTCAGCGCCCGGGCGCACGGCGTCCATCGTCCCTGGGTCGATGACCGTCATACCCTCCTGCAGCGCGTAGCGCACCCCCTGACGGGCGTTGAGCCGCACCTGCTCGGCGAGGCTCGCCCCGCTCCAGGCCGGGTGGCGCGCCGCGAGCGCCGCCGGCCCGTAGGTCTCGGTCAGGCCGTAGACGTGTGTCAGGTCGAAACCGATGCGCTGCATGCCCTCGATCATCGCCGCGGGCGGCGCAGCGCCCGCGACCATGGCCCGCACCCGCTGTGTGATGCCCGCCCGCCAGGCCGGATCGGCGTTGATCAGCAGGTTGTGCACGATCGGGGCGCCGCAATAGTGATCCACGCCATGGGCGCGCATGGCATCGAGGATCGCCCGGGCGTCGACCCTGCGCAGGCACACGTGCGTGCCCGCGAGCAGCGCCACCGTCCAGGCGAAGCACCAGCCGTTGCAGTGAAAGAGCGGCAGCGTCCACAGGTACCGCGGAAACTGCGGCATGGCCCATGAGACGGCGTTGCACACCGCGTTCAGGTACGCGCCGCGGTGGTGCGTGACGACTCCCTTGGGGTTGCCGGTCGTGCCCGAGGTGTAGGACACCGCGATCGCATCCCACTCGTCCGCGGGACCCTGCAGGTGAGCGAGCGGCGCATGCGCCGCGAGCAGCGCCTCGTACTCGCAGGCGCCGAGCCGCTCGCCCGCGCCGCTGTACTGCGCGTCGCATACGTCGATCACGAGCGGCGTACGGCCGTACTCGTCACGCAGGATCCCGAGCGCCGCGCCCATGACGCCCGAGTACTCCCGGTCGGTGAGCAGTACGGCGGTCTCGCAGTGCTGCATCTGCCAGGCGAGCAGCGGCGCATCGAGCCGCGTGTTGAGGGTGTTGAGAACCGCATCGAGCGCGGGAACCGCGTAATGCGCCTCGATCATCTCCGGTGTGTTGGTGAGCATGGCGCTCACCGTCGAGCCGCGTGCCACGCCGCGGGCGCGCAGCGCCGCCGCCAGACGCGCCGTGCGCTCGCGGGTCTGCGCCCAGCTGTAACGGCGCTCACCGTGCACCACGGCCGGAAGATCTGCGAACACCTCGGCGGTGCGCTCGACGAAGCTCACCGGCGAGAGCGGTACGTAATTGGCCGCGTTGCGCTCGAGATCCCGGTCGTAGATGCTCACGGCGCTCCCTGGCCGCTCGCACCCGGGTCGCGGAATTTCACGCTGGCATGCGAGCCGTCGCAGAAGGGCTTGTGTTTGGAGGCGCCGCAACGGCACAGCGTCACGCGATTGCGCACCTCGTAGGCGAAGCCGTCGGCGGCGGTGACCGGGATCCCGCCCCGCAGCCACAGCGGCCCGCTCACTCCCTCGGGCGGATCCTCGATGACGCCGATCGATACCGGCAGCGCATGCTCGACGGGCTTGCCGGTGGCGCGATCCCAGGCGACCAGGCGCCCCGAGGGACAGTTGTTGACCTGTCTCACGAAGGTGGCACGCACCTCGGCCTCGTCGGTGCGCTCGACCTGGCTCCACACCTGGCCGTGTGGATCGCAGAAGCGCGCGAAGGCGCACAGCGACTCGGCGTCCGAGAGCGCCAGCTGCGGTCCTTCCGTGAGCTGCGCCTGCTCGCGGTAGGGCTGGCGGCTCGCGGTCTCCGTGCCGTCGAACCTGACCTTCTGGTGGCTGCCGTCGCAGAAGGGCTTGTTGGCCGAGCGCCCGCAGCGGCACAGCGCGTAGCTCTCCCCTTGCGCCGGGTAGGGATGCGTCTCGCGCCACTGCTCCGAGCCGCCCTCGGCGTCCGCCACGATGGTCTGTCGCGACAGCGGCACCGCCCCGCTCACGAGATAGGGCCCGTTCTTCGTCACCACTACCTGCGGCCCGGTCTTCGACTTGGTCATGGCTGACTCCCCGGATGTTGCGCCTAGACTGTACCAAGCGCGCGCCACCCACAAGAGTATGGCCGGCCCCGTGCCCACGGCGAATAATGCCTGCCGGGTGCCGCGCAGCGCGGCCACGGAGACCGATACATGGCCGCAAAGAAACCCGCCCTGTCCGCCGCCCCGCCGCTCGGCAAGCGCCATTACGCGCGCGAGTTGCGGCGGCTGCAGATCGAGCTGGTGAAGCTGCACCGGCACGTCATCGCCGGCGGACGCAAGGTGCTGGTGATCCTCGAGGGACGCGACGCCGCCGGCAAGGACGGCACCATCAAACGCATCGCCGAGCACCTGAGTCCCCGCGAAGCGCGGGTGGTGGCCCCCGGCAGGCCGAGCGACCGCGAGCAGACCGAATGGTACTTTCAGCGCTTCGCGGCGCAACTGCCCGCGGCGCAGGAAATCGTGCTCTTCAACCGCAGCTGGTACAACCGCGCCGGCGTCGAGCTGGTGATGAGGTTCTGCACCCGCGCCGAGAGCGAGGAGTTCCTCGAGGCGGCCCCGGGCTTCGAGGGCATGCTGGTGCGCTCCGGCATCCATCTGCTCAAGTACTACCTCGACATCAGCCGCGCCGAGCAGGCGCGGCGCCTGCGCGCGCGGCGCCGCGATCCGCTCAGGCAGTGGAAGCTCTCCCCGGTGGATGAAGCGGCGCAGCGGCACTGGCACGACTACAGCCGCGCCCGCGACCGCATGCTGCTGCGCACTCACAGCGAGCACTCGCCCTGGATGGTGGTGCGGGCCGACGACAAGCAGCAGGCACGCCTCAACGTCATCCGCGACATCCTGGCGCGCGTACCGGCGCCCGGCGTCTCGCGCCGGCTCGCCCGGCCCGATCCGCGCGTGCTGCGCGAATTCAATGCGCAGTTGCTCGAGTCGGGGTGGGTGGCGCGCTGAGCGTGCCGCTTGGATACAATGCCAGCCGGGATGCAAACCCGCGCCGCCACGCCCGCCTTCGCCGTCCAGGCCCTCATGTACGCCGGCGTGGCGTGCGTCATGCTCGGCAACTACTACGGCTACGACTCGATCGCGCCGGTCGCCGAGCAACTCTCCCGCGAGCTGCACTTCAGCGATACCCAGATCGGCACGCTCAACGCCATCTACAGCCTCCCCAACATCTTCCTGGTGGTGGTGGGCGGGGTGCTGGTCGATCGTTTCTCGGCGCGGCTCATGGTCCTGCTGACGACGGCCCTGTGCCTCGTGGGAGCGGTGGTCACCGCGGTCGGCGCGCTGTTTCCCGTGATGGCCGCCGGCCGGCTGCTGTTCGGCATCGGCTCCGAGACGCTCGCGGTCGCCACCACGGTGGCGCTGGCCCAGTGGTTCGCGGGACGTTCCTTCGCGCTGCTGTTCGCGCTCAATCTGTCGCTCGCACGCCTGGGCTCGTATCTCGCGGACCGTTCACCCTCCTTCGCGAGCCCGCTCTACGCGCACGGCTGGCAGGCGCCGCTGTGGCTTGCCGCCGGCTTCGCCGCCCTTTCCTTCGGCGGCGCACTCATCTATTACTGGCTCGACCGCCGCGAGGCGCCGCGGGGCACGCTCGCCTTGCCGCCGCCGCCGGACCGCTTCGACTGGCGGCATCTGCTCGCCTTCCGCAGCGAGTACTGGCTGCTGGTCGGCATCTGCGTGACCTTCTACTCGGTCATCTTCCCCTTCCGCAGCACCTTCGCCATCAAGTACCTGCAGCAGGCGCACGGACTGACGCTCGCTGCGGCCAGCACGCTCAACAGCTATGTATTTCTCGCCGCCGTGTTCGCGACCCCGGTGTTCGGCTTCCTGCTCGATCGGATCGGGCGCAATGCGCCGCTCCTGGCGGTGGCCTCGGTGCTGCTGCCGCTGAGTTTCCTGGTACTGGCGACGCTGCCGGGCGGCGCCGGACTCTCGACCGCCCTGCTCGGCGTGAGCTTCTCCTTCCTGCCGGCGGTGCTGTGGCCCACGGTGGTGCGCTATACGGCGTCCGGGCATCTCGGCACCGCCTACGGGCTCATGACCGCGCTGCAGAACGCCGGCCTCGCCGGCGCCAATCTCATCGCCGGCTATCTCAACGACACGAGCGGCGCGAGCGCCGCCAATCCCGGCGGCTATGAGCCGATGTTGTGGTTCTTCGGGCTGCTGAGCCTCGCGGCATTCCTGTGCACCCTGGTGCTGTGGCTGCTCGATCGCGGGGCTGCAACCGCGCGCCGGCCCGCCTGAGGCCGCCGTGGGCTGGCTGACGCCGCTGTTCCTGCTCGCCGTGCTCGCGGGTGCCGCCACCGAATGGTGGCTTTCGCAGCGGCAGGCCGCGGCGGTGACCCGCCATCGCGGCGCAGTGCCGCCGCCCTTCGCGGCGAGCATCTCGGCGGCCGAGCATGCCAAGGCCGCCGATTACACCGTGGCGAAGGTGCGCCTCGCGCGTATCGGCCTCCTCATCGACACCGTGCTGACGCTCGCCCTCACGCTCGGGGGCGGAATCGCGCTGCTCGATGCGCTGTGGCGCAAGACGCACCTCGCCGAGCCCTGGCTCGGGCTGGCGGTGATCGGCAGCGTGGCGCTCGTGATCCGCCTCGTCAACCTGCCGCTGGCGCTGTGGCGCACCTTCGGCCTGGAGGCGCGCTTCGGTTTCAACCGCACCACTGTGCCGCTGTTCCTCAGCGACCTGGCCAAGGGCCTCGCGCTCACGGTCGTGATCGGTGCACCGCTGCTCGCGGCGACGCTGCTGCTGATGGAGCGCGCCGGGCGTTGGTGGTGGCTGTGGGTGTGGGGGCTGTGGCTCGGCGTCATGCTGGTCATGGCCTGGGCCTGGCCGGCCTTCATTGCGCCGCTGTTCAACCGCTTCGCGCCGCTGCAGGATCAGGCGCTCAAGGCACGCATCGAGGCGCTGCTCGGACGCTGCGGTTTCACTGCGCGCGGCGTGTTCGTGGTCGACAGCTCGCGGCGCTCGAGCCACGGCAACGCCTACTTCACCGGCATCGGGCGGCACAAGCGCATCGTGTTCTTCGACACGCTGCTCGAGAGGCTCGGCGCTGCCGAGGTGGAAGCGGTGCTGGCGCACGAGCTCGGCCACTTCCGTCTCAGGCACGTGCGCCAGCGGCTGGCGCTGTCGGTGCTGGCGGTGTTCCTCGGTCTTGCGCTCCTCGGCTGGCTCGCGGCGCAAAGCGGGTTCTACCGCGCGCTCGGCGTGCCGACGCCCTCGACGCATGCGGCGCTCCTGCTCTTCGTGCTGGTGGTGCCGGCGTTCACTTTCTTCCTGACGCCGCTGTCCTGCGCCTGGTCGCGCCGTCACGAGTTCCAGGCCGACGCTTTCGCGAGCCGCTACGCGAGCGCCGCGGAGCTCGCCAGCGCGCTGGTGAAGCTGCACCGCGACAACGCCAGCACGCTGACGCCGGACCCGGTCTACGCGGCGTTCTATTACTCGCATCCGCCGCCGCTCACGCGCATCACGAAGCTGCGCGAGCAGGCGCAGCCCATCTAGCCGCGAACCGCCGCCAACAGCGCGCACAGGCCCATCAGGAGCGGCTGGTGCACCAGATAGATCGTCAGACTCCAGCGTCCCATGCCCGCCAGCATGCGCTCAGCCGGCGGCGGAATCGCGGCCCGCAGGCGGCTGAGCGCCGCGACGGGCGCGAATGCACGCGACCTCCAGTACAGTCCGCCGGCCAGACCCAGGAGGACGACTCCGATCCACGGAAACAGCGGAACGTAATCCTCCGTGGCCGGCTTGTGCGCCGCGAAGCCGAGCACATCCAGCGGCGGCGGGTCCATGAGCGGCGTTGAGAATACGAGGCCTGCGACGAGCGCCACGCCGCCGCCGAGGGCGATCCACGCGGCCGACTGCACACGCCGCAACACGAGCCGACACACGAGCAGCGCGACCGCGATGAAATGCAGGATGCCGAAATAAATCCACCGTTGCCCGGCGAAGGCGTAGCTCGCGACACTCACCAGCGCCGCGCCGCCGGCAATCTGCGCCCAGCGCCTGCGGAAGTCCGCCGCGGCGGGC
>DATKPR010000074.1:0-2382 GCA_035523985.1 Steroidobacteraceae bacterium
CTCTCCGCCTGCTCCCGGCTCCAGCCCTTCCAGTGGATGCCGACGTCCATCTCGAGGCGGCAGGCGCGCCACATGTCGAAGGACAGCCGGCCGAAGCGCTCATAGGCGTTGCGGTACACGCCCATGTCCTCGCCGAGCTGCTCGGCGTAGAGCGCCCAGCCCTCGACGAAGGCCGTCGGCTCGTCCTTGCGGCGGAACGCCGGCAGGTCGGTGCGCTCCTGGGCGAGTGCGATCTGCAGGTGATGGCCCGGCACGCCCTCGTGCAGGATCCACGCCGGCAGACCGAACAGCGGGCTCTGATAGGAGTGCGCGCCGACGACGACGGTGCCCGGGGCGCCGCGCGCGGGGTCGCCGGGATCGTAGCCGCTCGATGAGGCCTCGAGCTCCGGCGGCTTCACGCGTATCGTCCAGGTGAGCCGCGGCAGCCGGCCGAACCACTGCGGCAGCAGCCCGTCGATACGCTTGCCGATCTCGCTCGCCTTCTCGACGTAGGTCTCAAGATCGGGCGCGTAGAAGCGCTGGTCGGTGCGCAGCATGGCGATGAACTCGGGCAGCGAGCCGGTGAACCCGCTCGAGCGCATGGCGCCCTCCATCTCGCCGTGGATCCGCGCCACCTCGCGCTCGCCGAGCGCAAACACCTCATCGGGCGTCATCTGCGTGGTCGTCGAACGGCGCACCTCGAAGGCATACCAGGCACGGCCGTCGGGGAGAGTCGAGGCACCGAGCTGCGTACGGGCGTGCGGCAGGTAGTCGCGCTCGAAGAAGGCGGCGAGCCGCGCCTGCGCGGGCTTGACCGACTGCTCGATCGCCGCCAGGCCCTCGGCGCGCAGCGCCGCCTGGCGCCCGGCGGGGATGATCGCGGGCAGATGTGCGAGCGGCGCGAGCAACGGGCTCGCGGCGGCGGGTTGCGCGGCGGCGAGCTTGAGAATCGCAAGCACCGCGCTCGCTGTCGGCTGCGGCTGCACCACCCGTGTGGCAATGCCGCGCCTGAGGTTGCCGATCTCGGCATCGAGATACGCCGGCAGCGTGCGCAGCCGCGCAATCCACGCGACCGCATCCGCGTCGCTGTGGATGACGGTGGTCTCGGCGGCGTAGTTGCCGGTGTTGAAGAAGCCGTCGCCGTTGTCGAAGGGAATGCGCGCCTCATCGAAGCGCGCCGCCTCGATGCGCACGCCGAGGCGCCACTCGAGGAGCCGGCGCGTCAGGGCCTGCTCGCTCCCCGCGGGCGAGGGCGGCAGCGCGGCGAGCCGTGCCGCGAGGGCCCGCAACGCGGCGGTGCGCCGCTCATCCGCCGCCGGGCTCACGTCGGGCCAGCCCGGGCCGTCCCGCGCATCGGTCTCGAGCTCGATGGCGGACTCGTCCGCGATCACCTGCCGCAGAGCCGCATCCCCGGCGGCGGCCGCCGCGCCCGCGAAGGGTGCGGCCGCCAGCAGGCCGCAAACCGTGAGTTTCCCGACGACGCGCATGGCGAGGACCCCCTCACACTTCCCGGCGGTCAGGGGGCGCGGCGCAGGCTGCAGGGGGGATTCGCCGGGTGCTCGGGTGGCATTTGCCTCGCAGAATACCCCGCCCGGGGAGGCAACGGCAGCCACGCTGCTCGTGTTGATCCCGGGGGCGAGGGCCGCGTAGCTTAGAGACGCGCGGCGGCGCGCCTGACCCTGGGCGCCGGTATCTGCCCGGAGGTGACTCGCGATGGCGAAGATTCCCGCGGGCGTCGGCCCGCAGTATCCGCACGTGGTCGTGCTGATCGGCGCCACCGGCGATCTGGCGCGGCGCCGGCTCCTGCCGGGGCTGTTCCATCTGTCGAGCGCCGGCTTCATTCCCGGTTACCGCATCGTCGGCGTGTCGCTCGATGAGATGACGGCGGACAGCTTCCGGGACTTCGTGCGCCAGGCGCTCAAGGAGCACGCGACCCGCAAGGTGACCGAGGAGGCCTGGAGCCGCTTCGCCGCCAACCTCGACTACGTTTCCCTGAGCGCCGGCGCCGGCGCGCTCAAGGCGGCGGTCGAGCAGGCCGAGAGCTCCTTCGATGGCGCCGAGACGCGCCGCCTGCACTACTTGAGCGTGCCGCCGAACGCGGCGCTGTCCGCGGTGCGCATGCTCGGCGAGGCGGGCCTGGTCGAGCGCGCGCGCATCGTGATGGAGAAGCCTTTCGGCGTCGATCTGAAGAGTGCGGTCGCGCTGAACGCACGCCTGCACGAGGTGTTCGACGAGCAGCAGATCTTCCGCATCGATCACTTCCTCGGCAAGGAGCCCGCACAGAACATCCTGGCGTTCCGTTTCGCCAATGGACTCTTCGAGCCGATCTGGAACCGCAACTTCATCGACCATGTGCAGATCGACGTGCCCGAGACGCTCGATCTCGGCAAGCGGGTCGGCTTC
>DATKPR010000075.1:0-5289 GCA_035523985.1 Steroidobacteraceae bacterium
ACTAGGGGCGCGCCCGCCGGCGCGCGTGCCGGCTCAGCGCCGCCGGCCGAGCAGCCGCAGGATCTCCAGGTACAGCCAGACCAGGGTCACGATCAGGCCGAAGGCCGCATACCACTCCATGTACTTCGGCGCGCGCTGCGCCACGCCCTTGGCGATGAAGTCGAAGTCCATGACGAGGTTGAGCGCGGCGATGCAGATCACGAACAGACTGAAGGCGATTCCCCACGGACCGCCCTCGTGGATCAGGGTCACCGGGTGGCCGAAATACATGAGCACCAGGTCCGCGAGGTAAAGCAGCGCGATCCCACCCGTGGCGCCGACGACGCCGGCCTGCAAACGCGCGGTGACCTTGATCAGGCCGGTGCGGTAGACCACGAGCATCGTGAGGAGAATGCCGAACGTGAGGCCGATGGCCTGGATCGCGATCCCCGGGTGGTGGGACTCGTAGAGCGCCGAGATGCCGCCGACCGCGAGCCCCTCGAGCGCGGCATAGGCGGGAGCGAGGTATCCGGCGAGCCGCTTGTTGAAGATCGTGACGATCCCCAGCGCCAGGCCCGCCAGCGAGCCGAGCAGGACGAGCGGTCCGATGTCGGCGAGCTGCCGCGAGGTGAAGTAGACGTTCCACACCCAGCCGGCGCCTGCCAGCACGAGGGCGAGCAGCATGGCGGTCTTGTTGAGCGTCCCCGCCAGCGTCATCGGGTCATCGGAGGCCGCGAGTCCGTCGAAGGTCGAGGCCGAAAGCGCGGGATTCCCCGACTTGAGCGCATCGCTCCCGCGTGCACGCGCGGGCGCCGCCGGCGCATCAGCCAGCGGCGGCCGGCTCGCGAGCTCGCGTGTCAGGTTGGCGTAGTTGCGCGGCCACAGATTGCGGTCGATGCTGGAGAGGGCGTCCAGCAGCTCGGCGCGCCCGTACTTCGAATAATCGATGTCGCCGTCCATAATTCCCCCCTCGGCTGACGGGAAGCATGTGACCCGCCGCCCATGCTGTCCAGCTTCGAGCGCCGCGGAGGACTCCGATGCGTTTACCCGCCGCCCTGACCGGACTCGCCCTCCTCGGGCTGAGCCATGCCGCTACAGCCGCCGAGGCCCGGACGGTGGAATTCACGCAGCAGGTCGCCAACCCGATGGCCGGGCAGTGTCCGCAGCGCACTGCGCACTATTCCATCGCCGATGCCGGCGCCGGGAAAGGCATGCTGAGCATCGCCAGCCAGTGGCACTGCGGCAGCAGCTCCGGCAGCGGCAGCGTCGGCGTCTGCCAGCTCGATGCCACCCTCAGGTGCCGCTCGGACGTTCAATTCAAGGACCGCAACGGCAACCCCATCGATCTGTCCGGCTACGCCGTGGGCGCCACGGGCGTCACGGCTAAAGGCGAGCTCCACCCCTGGGTGGATCCGGCGGGTGCCGCTGCCATCATCCAGGTCATAGGGAGCGCCGCCGCACAGCAGGCGTCGCAGAACCAGGCGGCGCTCGGCAAGCTGGGCGGGGAAGAGAATTTCCGGCAGATGCTCACCGCCAGCGGCTGCCGCTACGCGCTCGTGCGCGCAGGTGTGCTGCCGCCGACGCCCAAAGAGCAGGCCGAGGACGAGCAGAACCGCAGGAACGGCGTGAAGGTGACCGTGGATACGAGCCCTGGACACCTCGCGACCTGCAGGACGACCATCGCCACCTTCTGCGCCCGGCGGGATCTGCCCGCGACACTCACGCAGCAGGACTATTACAGGACGGTGTGCGGCGGCCCGCGGCCGTAGTGCCTGCGGGATACGCGCGACCGCGCGGGTCCCGCGACGCGCTCAGCCGTGCGGCGCGTGCCCCTTGCAGCGCCGCCACCACGGCAGCCCCGCTTCCACCGCGAGCAGGCTGCCGGCATCCGCCGCCGGCCGGTAGCCGGGCAGGTTGGCGAGGATCTCGCGCCAGCGTGCCCCGGCGAGCATCTCGCGCAACCGCGTCAGCGCCGGATCCGCCACGCCGCTCTCGAGGCACGCGAGGAAATAGCTCTCCTCCACCAGCGGCACGAAATGCAGCCCGAACTGCAGTGCCGCCGCCTCGACGCCGACGCCCGCGTCCGCCACGCCGCTCGCGATGCACAGCGCCACCGCGACGTGCGACTGCTCGCAGTGCCCGGCATAGCCGGCGAGCGCCTCGGCGGCGATGCCGTGCTCGTACAGCAGGTGATCGATGAGCATGCGGGTCCCGGATCCCGGCTGGCGGTTCACGAAGCGCAGCTGCGGCGCCACCAGGTCCGGGAAGGTGCGCACCAGCGCCGCGTGCTCCTTGCGCACCATCAGACCCTGCATGCGGCGCGAGCAGCCGATCAGGCGGTGCACGCCGGGCTTGAGGAGCGGCTTGAGCGCCCGCGAGAACACCGGCGCCGCGCCGCGCAGCGCCGGCACGTGGAAGCCCGCCACCTGGCATTCACCCGCATTGAGAGCGCGCAGCGCATCGACGCTCCCCTGGAATCCGAGATCCAGGTGCAGCTCCGAGCTCGCCCCGATGTGCTTCTGCAGTACCGGCAGCGCCAGGTCATGGCTCGCGCGCACGGTGAGCAGCTGCTGGCGCTGGTCGCGGGCATCGGCGAGCACGCGCGCGAGATCGGCGCGCAGCGTCTCGATCTCGGGTTGCATGCGCGAGCGCACGCGGCGCTCGGCCCAGAGCAGCTTCAAGGCGAACGGGGTGGGCCGCGCGCGCCGCCCCTGCGCCCAGCCGATCAGCGGCTCGCCGAGCACCCGCTCCCACTTGCGCAGCGCGTCCCACACATAACGATAGGAGGTGCCGAGCGTGCGCGCTGCATGGCGGATCGAGCCGCCGCCGGCGACCGCGGCCAGCATCTCGATCAGCGGGTTGCCGAGGGCGGCGGGCGGCTGCTCGCCGGGCTCGAACGAGTAGCGCAGATGCACCCCGAGCGGGGCGGGCACGGGCGCCCGCCGCTCGGCGGCGGCCGCGGCGGCACCGGCCGCGGAGGTTGCGGGCGGGGCAATCGGGGTGATGGGTTCCATCGGCGCACTCTAGCGCCGCCGCGCGCACCGCGGCAAACGCGCGCCCGCGCCGCCTCAGAGGTCGAGCGTCACCGAGGCCAGCAGGGTGCGCGGCGCCCCGAGATGCCCGATGAGGTTGCCGGTGTTGGCGCCGGTCAGGTTGCTCGGCGCGACCGTGCTCCAGTAGGCGCGGTCGGCGAGGTTGTCCACCGCGAGCCGCCAGGTCACCCGCTCGCGGACGTAGCGCACGCCGACGTCGAAGAGGTTGTAGCCGGCGACGGTGAGCGTGTTGGTGTCGTCGCCGGCGCGGTCGCCCGAAAACTGGTAGTCGAAGGTCGCCACCAGCCCGGGAAGCTGCGCGATCTGGTACTCGAGCAGCACGTTGCCCTTCACCTTGGGTGCGCCGACATACAGCTTGTCGTTGGTGGTCGCGAGCGGCGTGTGCTCCATGCGCGCATCGAGCAGCGTCACGCCGCCGTAGAGCATCAGGCCCTGGGCGACCTGCCCTACCGCCGAAATCTCCAGCCCCTTGTTCACCTGGTCGCCGCTGATCTGGAAGGTATTGTCGGCGGTGTTGATGTTGGCGTACGGACGGTCGATGCTGAACAGCGCCATGCCGAGATCGATAGTGGCGAGCGAAGCCTTGTAGCCGAGCTCGTACTCGGTACTGCGGTAGGGCGGCAGGCTCTGTCCGGCGTTGACGGTCCCCGCCGGCGCGAGGTCGCCCGCCTGCAGCGCGCTCGCGTAGGTGAAGTACGCGGTCATGTCGGCGCGCGGCTTGTACATGAGGCTCGCCGTGGGGCTCGCGCCGCTGTCGGAGTACTCGGTGGTCTGGACGCGCTGCTTGTTGAAGTTGTCGGTGTGAAACCAGTCCTCGCTGACGCCGAGCCGCGCCAGCCAGCGCTCGCTGAAGCGCAGCGTGTCGTTGACGTTGACGCCCTGCTGATAGGCATCGGAGGAGTCGTAATTGGCGAGCGTATCGGGCGGCCCCTGGGCGGGCTCGGGAAAGCTGGCGGGATTGGCGATGCTGGCGGTGCCGAGCAGCACGCTCGCCGGCGACGCCGCGTTCAGCACCGCGAAGGAACGCGACTTGTAGCCGGCGGTGCCCAGAGTGAGGTCGTGGCCGAGCCCGAAGGCCGTAAAGGTGTCGTTGAGATAGGCGACGTCGCTCGTAATCACGAAGCGCGGCGCGAAGCCGTTGGCGAACGAGGAGGTGTAATCGCCCGCGTTGTCGGTGAGGTTGTTGACCGGAGTATTGATGCTGCGCACCGCATCCTGGCTGAGGATGCCCGCCACCAGGTGCCAGCCCGAGCCGAGGTCCTGCTTGAGGCGCGCACTCGCGATCTCCGTCGTGAGGTCGACGCCGGCGTACGACTGCCCGTAACCGACCCGCCCGGGATCGGGCGCCGGCGGCAGCGCGGTCTTCTCGTTGTAGGTGAACCAGCCGGGGTAGCCGGTGTCATCGAGGGAGTAGCTGCTGTAGTTGAGCTCGAGTACGCCGTTCCTCCACGGGCGGATGTCGAGGCCGACGTCCCCGAGTGCGCGCCGCTGGTGGCTGCCGTCGACATAGCCGTCGCCATCGCCGTAGAGCGCATTCAGCCGGTAGCTGAAGATGCCGCCGCTGTCGATGCGGCCGCCGAGGTCGGCCTTGGCCGTGAGCACGCTGTCGCTCGTGTAGCTCGCGGTCACCTCGCGCAGGTCGTAGTCCGTCGGGCGCTTGGAGATGAAGTTGAACATGCCGGCCGGGTTGGCCGGACCGTAGAGCGCGGCAGACAGTCCGTTGACGACCTCGATCTGCTGGAACTGCTCCATCGCCATGGCGACGGTGATGTAGCTCGTCATCCCGTCGATCTTGGTGTTCTGGAAATTGCCGCCCTGAATGCCGCGCGTCTGCGGTCTGAGGATGTCCGGGCCCTGCTGCTCCTGGTAGGCGACCAGCGGCAGATACTTGGAGACGTCCTTGAAATCCACCGCCTGCGAGTTCGCGATCACGTCGTGGGTGAGGATGCCGATGGTGTACGGCGTATCGAGCACCGGCGTGGTGCCGAGCGGCCCGAGGGAGTCGACGGTGGGAGCGCGGTAGTTCTGCTCCGGCAGCCGCGCGGCGGTCACCACCACACGCTTGAGGATGGAGGAGTCCTGCGGCGGCCCCTCCGGCGGCGCGGCTTCGTCGGCGCGGGCGGCGCCCGCGAGCAGCACCGCGGCGAGCATCGCCAGGGCATAGGGATCCACGCGCTCGGTCATGTCGTCGTTCCTGTGATCGTTATCGCGGCCGGCGCTCGCGCAGCCGGCTGCGGCGGCGCGGAAAACTACCATG
>DATKPR010000076.1:0-10939 GCA_035523985.1 Steroidobacteraceae bacterium
ATCGCTGCTCTTCGGGCTCGAGGGCACGGACCTGATGAACCTGAAGACGACCCCGGTGGCCGGTGGCGGCTCCTACGACTGTAAGGGCTACTTCGGCTCGGTCTGCGGTGCCGGCAGCCCGAACTGGCGTCATGTGCTGAACGCCACCTGGTCGACGCCGTGGGATGCCCTGGACCTGACGCTGCGGTGGCGCTACATCGGCTCGGTCGACTCCGAGCAGACGAGCAGCAACCCGTTCCTCACGGGTGCCCCGTATGCGCCGCTGTCTCACTTCGCGGCCTACAACTACATCGATCTGACGGGTGCCTTCGACGTCTACAAGAACATCCGCCTGCAGATCGGCGTGAACAACGTGTTCGACAAGGACCCGCCGCTGGCGGTCGGTGGCGACTGCTCCACCGCGAGCCTCGGTGGCGACGGTGCGAACTGCAACGGCAATACCTTCCCGGGCGTGTACGACGCGATGGGCCGGTATGTGTTCATGGAGCTCACGGCGAAGTTCTAAAGACTTCGATCCCACTGAAAACGGCGGACCCGCAGGGGTCCGCCGTTTTTTTTTTGGTGCGCGCGATCGGACCACGCAGCGATCAGCCTCGTCCCCGCCGGCGGCACCTTGGTCACATAGTGCCGCCGCTCGCGGCCGCCCGCGCTAGCGTTTCACGGATCGGCGCCTGCAGAGGGGGACCCGCCTTGCGATTGCTGGATCACGTCGCGCAGTGCGCATCCCCCTTCATCGTCAGGCAGTTCGACGGCGCGCTGTGGCGGCTCACCGGGCCGGGCGACTACGCCCGCGAGGTCGCCGCCTGCCCGCTGCGCTACGTGCTCAGCGATCAGCTGGTACGCAGCTGCATCGAGCTCGCCTACTCGGAAGGTGCGGGTGTCTTCGGCTGTCTCGATCTGATCCATCTGCCGGCCGAGCGGCTGTGGATCGAGTGGAGCGGCGTGGCGCTGCGGGAGGTCCTGCTGCGCACCATGCCGGAGTGCATGGGCGCCGCGGGCACGGAGTGCCTGCGCCACGGCGTGCTGCTGAGCGCCGACCCCGGCGGCCGCCGCGGGTCGCTGCGCACCTTCTGGCTGCCGGTGGCCGATCCCTCCAACCCGCTCCTCGCGCCCCTCGAGACGCTCATCGATCTCGAGCGCGAGACCGCGGCCGCCTGCGAGGCCGGGGTCCTGCTCGCCGGCGGCGCGGTGCGGGTCTGCGACCCGCGCAGTGCCGAGGTCGACGGTCTGCTCGAGTGCGCGTGCTTCCGGCTCGATCCCGCCTGGCAGCGCTACTACAGCAGCGTCATCTCGTCGGCCGCCGAGCGCCGCACCGTGCTCGAGCGCTCGCTCGGCACGGTGGCCTTCGACATCCCGGTGCTGCTCGCGCTGTTTCTCCTCATGGCGCTCAAGCCCGGGCTGACCGGGCAGGCGGTCAGCACCGAGCGGATCAACCTCAAGCGCGCGCGGCTCGGCCGCGCGCCCCTGCTCGCGCACATCGAGGTGTCGTGCCCGGTGTTCGCCGGCGCCGGGAGCCGCCCTGACCGCGAGCCACTGCCGCCGGTGCGCACCGGGCCGCGCCTGCATCATGTCCGCGGCCACATCGTACGGCGCGAGGACGCGGTGTTCTGGCGCCGCCCGCACTGGCGCGGACACCTGCGGCTCGGCTGCGTGCGCAGCCGCACGGTGAATCTGCGGCTCGAGGGATCGCCGCACTAACGGGCGCGCGCGCCGGTGATCTCGCGCAGGCAGCGCCCGAACACCTCCGCCGCCGCGCCGAGCTCCTCGGGCGTGAGCCCCGCGTAGCCCATGAGCAGCCCGGGACGCGCCGGCGGGCGCAGGTAATGCGGGTGTATCGGGTGCAGCCCGAGGCCGCGCGCCGCGGCGGCCTCCATGAGCGGCTGCAGCTCGCGCGGACGCAGCCCCTTCAGCCACACCACCAGGTGCGTACCGGCGTGACTCGCGCTCACCTCGATGGCCTCGCCCGCGTGGCGCCCGAGACCCTGCACCAGCGCCTCGCGGCGCTGCCCGAGCTCCTTCACCACCCGGCCGAGATGGCGCTCGAACTGCCGTCCCTGGATGAACGCCGCGAGCGCCACCTGCTCGAGCTCCGGACAGCTCAGGTCGTCGAGCAGCTTGGCGCGCGCCAGATCCATGCGCAGCCCGCGCGGGCACACGATGTACCCCAGGCGCAGCGACGGGAACAGCGTCTTCGAGAAGGTCCCGGCGAAAATCACCCGGCCCGACAGATCGAGCGAGCGCAGCGCCGGCAGCGGGCGTCCGTCGTGCCGCAGCTCGCTGTCGTAATCGTCTTCCAGGATCCAGCTGTCGTGCCCGGCGGCGAATTCGAGCAGCTCGATGCGCCGCGCGGGCGACATCACCGCCCCCGACGGGAACTGGTGCGACGGCGTGACGCAGATCAGCCGCGCGCGCGGCGGCACCTCGGCGACGACCAGCCCCTCGCTGTCGGTGCGGACGCCGACCACGCGGGCGCCGTGCGCGCGCAGTGCGTGCAGCAGGTACTGGTAGTGGGGCTCCTCGATGGCCGTGGTATCCCCTTCATCGATCAGCACCCGGGCCGCGAGCGTAATCGCCTGCTGCGTGCCGGTGACGATGACGATGTCGTCGGCGGCGCAGACCACCCCGCGCCGCTCGGCCAGGTGCTCGGCGAGCGCGTGCCGCAGCGTCGGGTGTCCCTCCTTGGTGCACGGGTAGCCGGGCGCGGCCCGCAGCGCGGCCGCCGCGAGCTTGCGCCGCCACGAGTGAAAGAGCTCCGGGTACAGCAGCGGCTGGCCGTACCTGAGGTTCAGGGGCAGCCGCTGGCTGTCCTGCGAGAGAGTCGGCGCCGGCAGGGTGCGCGCGCGGGCGGCGTAGCGCGAGGGCGCCTCGACGGCCGCGACCCAAATCGGGGGCGGTGCCGCCGCGCTCTGACCACGGACATAGGTTCCGGCGCGGCCGCGCGCCGTGGTGAGCGACTCGGCGCACAGCGCGTCGTAGGCGGCGATCACCGTGTTGCGCGACAGCCCGAGCGTGCGTGCCAGCGCGCGGGTCGGCGGCAGCGGTGTACCGGCGATGAGCCGGCCCTGAAGAATGGCGCGCTTCAGAGCCCGGGTGAGCTGCGTATAGAGAGCCCCCTGGCCGTCGAGCGGCAGGCTTCCCGGATTGAACGTCGATCCGGGCAGCGGCTTATGCATGGGTGTGGGCGGCACGCACAGGGGCAAAGGTAGCCGGACGGGCGCCGAAGTAAAGGCATCCGCGTCGCGGCCGATCCCGGCGCGCGTGCCGCCCGCTAAGGTCTGCGCAGCGCGAGCCACGGGCTGCCGCGATAGGAATCCGCGACCACCCAGCCAGCCGCCGTGAGCGTCCACGAGAGGATGAATTCACCGCGGCGAAAGGGCGTCAGGGGACCCGCGAGCGCCATGGGCACCCAGACGAGCAGCGTGAAGCCGCCCATCTGCAATGTCGAGAGCGCGGCCGCGAGCCGCGCCCCCACGCCGCTCAGCACCCCGAGCGCCGCGGCGAGATAGGCGGCACCGGTGAAATACGCCCAGCCGACGTGCCACGGCAGCCACTGCGGTACCAGCGGAGCGGTGAGCTCGAGATAGGCGAAGTGAGAGAAGCCGAAGGCGATCAGGGCGAGTGCATAGAGCACCCGTGCGATGCGCACGCCCCGCTCGCCGCTGGCGAAGCCGAGGCGGCGCCGGTCCGCATCGCCGGCGAGCGCCGCGTACAGCACCCACACCCCCGCCACCAGCACCGCGTTCTCGCCGAGGCTCTGGTAGGTGCCCTCGGTGAGCGGCTGCGAGAGGACGAAGCGCCCCTTGAAGGCGAGCGCCCAGAGGATCCAGGCGATCAGCAGGGCGCGCGCGGTGGCGGGCGCCGTGCGCTGCCACAGGAGCCCGACGCCGGAGGCGAGGGAGGCGAGCGCGCAGGCCGCGGCGAGCGCGGCGCGTGCCGGAAACCCCCGGGGCACGCCGTCCCACACGCCGACGAAATCGCCCGCGATCAGCCCCGCGACGCCCACCACGATCAGGGTGACGGCGAAGACCGTCCGACCCACTCCCGTGGCGCGCATCGCCCGCCTAACCTGCCGGCGCCGCGAGCAGCATGTCGATCGCCGCGCGCACGCGCGTCGCGCGCGCATCGTGCAGATCCATCTCGCCGGGAACGCAGCTGACGAGCAGGCCGTCACGGGCGATGAGGCACCACGTCGGCCATACCTGGATCTTCATGGCGCGCCAGTAGGAGCCATCTTCGTCGACCATCACCGGGTCGTGGATGTGCAAGGCCCTGATGGCATCGCGCACCTTCAGCGCATCGTGCTCATCGGGCAGCTCCGGAGTGTGCACGCCGACGACGACCAGCCCCCTGGACGCGTCGTCGCGCTCGAGCTGCTCCACCCAGGGACGCGATCTGATGCAGTTGTCGCACTCGAAAGCCCAGAACTCCACCACCACCACCTTGCCCCTGAGCTCAGCCAGCGTGAGCGGCCGGGAGTTCACCCACTCGCTGGCCCGGTCGTGGGTGAACTCGGCGGGCCTGGCGGGAGCGGTATCGGCCTGGCTCGCCGCCGGCAGCGCGGCAATAAGCGCGAACAGCCCCTGGCGCATGAAGGTCTGCATCGTTGCCGATACTAGGATTGGCTCCCCGTTCCCAGAAAGGGCCAGTGGCCCCCGATCGGAGGGTGCCAGCGAGCGCCGGCCGGACTGGTACCCGAATGCCGCCCACCACTGGCTCTTGCTGGCGGCCGCGGCGATCCGTAGGTTTTTCCCGTGCCCGCTCTGAATGCAATCCGTCTCGCCCGCCGGGCCGCTGCCGGCGCGACGCGCCTCGATGAGCCGGCGGGCGCCGCGCGGCCCGCGCAGCTGTGGCTCGCCGTGCCGGCCCCCGTGCTCGTGCTGGTGGGCGAGCGCGAGCGGCGCCTCTACGTGCTGCGCTCCGATGAGATCGAGTACGTGGAGTCCCACGGCAACTACGTGAAGCTGCACGGCGCCGGCCTCGAGTACATCAGCCGCGACTCGGTGAAGCGGCTGGCGGGCGCGCTCGCCGGCAGCGGGTTCCTGCGCATCGCGCGCTCGCTGCTCGTCAACATCCGCTCCATCCACTACGCGCAGCGTGCCAGCCGCGGCAGCTACGACTTCACGCTCCTGTCGGGAGCGGTGGTGCGCTCGGGCGCCGCCTTTCGCGACGAGATCCTGAACCTCCTGCCGCTGGCACCGACGCGCCGCGGCAGCGCGCCGCCGGCGCAGCCGCTGGCGCGCGATGCGCCGCTGCGCCTCAAACAGGGCCTATAATCCCCGCATCCCGCATCCCCCGGGGGGAGTCCATGCAACGCGCTCTGCTCATCCCGTGGTGCTGCCTGATGGGCCTCGGCGCCGCGCAGGCTGTGGCCGCGACCTCCGGCCCCGATGACCGGGTCCTGACCGATGCGCACACGGTGGCCTCCGCAGCGAACGCCGCTGCGCACCCGATCCCATTCGAGGCCCTGTACGTCACCCGGCGCGTGAGCGATGCGGCGTGGTCTCCCGATGGCACGCAGGTCGCCTTCACCACGGATCTGGCCGGCCGCATGAACCTGTGGAAGGTCGCGGCCGCCGGAGGCTGGCCGGTGCAGCTGACGCAGTCCAACGAGCAGCAACAGCAGCCGGTCTGGTCGCCCGACGGCAAGTGGCTGGCGTTCCAGCAGGATCATGGGGGCGATGAGCTCTGGGATGTCTACGCGGTGTCGAGCGACGGGGCGCAGCTCATCAACCTCACCGACACGCCCGAGGTGCGCGAGGAAGCCCCGCGCTGGTCGCCCGACGGGCGCACGCTGGCGCTGAACGTCAAGGGCCGTTCCGCCCCGTCCTACGATCTCGCGCTGCTCGACTTCGCCACGCGCAAGGTAAGCCCCCTCACCCACGAGCGCTCGCCCGAGCGCTCCTGGTCCTCGGTGGCCTGGAGCCCGGACGGCCGGACTCTCTATGCGAATCGCCTCGAGGTCAGCTTCACCGATTCGGACGTGTACGCGGTGGATGTCGCGACCGGCGGCACGCGCAATCTCACCCCCCATACGGGCAAGGTGCTCTATCAGGCCACCGCGCTCTCGCCCGACGGCCGCACGCTCCTCATCACCTCCAACGAGAAGGGCGGCTATGCGAACGTGGCGCTGCTCGAGGTCGCGAGCGGCAAGCGCACCTGGGTCACCGACACCCGCTGGGAAGCGATGTCCGGCGATTTCTCGCCGCAGGGCGACTCCTTCACCTACACGCTGAATGCCGACGGCGTCGTGGACGCTTACGTCGTGGACCGCGCGACGCTCCACGCCCGCAGGATTGCCCTCGGCGCGGGCGTCACCGCCCTGCCGGCGAACCCGAGCTCCTACGCGCCCGCGGGCGACCGGCTGCTGCTTTCCTACCAGAGCTCGGTGCGGCCGGCGGACCTGTGGATCTACGACCTGCGCGCGGGCCAATCGCGGCGTCTCACCTACTCCGCCGTCGCGAGTCTCGCCACGGCGCCGATGCCGGACTCGCAGATCGTCCACTACCGCAGCTTCGACGGGAAGATCATCAGCGCCCTGCTCTGGGTGCCGTTCAACCTCGAGCGCAACGGCAGCAATCCCGCCCTGGTGCTGCCGCACGGCGGGCCGACCGGACAGAGACAGGACCTGTGGAGTCCGGCGGTCGCAGCGCTGGTGTCGCGCGGCTACATCTGCGTTGCGCCCAACGTGCGCGGCTCCACCGGCTACGGCATCGCCTTCCAGAAGGCCAACTACCAGGACCTGGGCGGTGGCGACCTCGAGGACGAGGTATACGCCGTGCGCTTCCTCGAGGCCACCGGCTACGTCGATCCCCGGCGTGTCGGTATCACCGGCGGATCCTACGGCGGCTTCATGACGCTCATGGCGCTCGGGCGCACGCCCACGGTGTGGGCGGCGGGTGTCGAGCTCTTCGGCATCATCAACTGGAAGACGATGCTGCAGCACTCGGATGCGCTGCTGCAGCAATACGAGCGCAGCCTCCTCGGCGATCCGGTGAAGGACGAGAAGGTGTACGAGTCGACCTCGCCGCTCGCCTACATCCACGACGTGCGTGCGCCGCTGCTGGTGCTGCAGGGCGACAACGATCCGCGCGTGCCGAAGGAGGAAGCCGTGCAGGTCGTCGAGCTGCTGAGGAAGGACGGCAAGACGGTCGAGGCGCACTATTATCCCGACGAGGGGCATGGCTTCATGAAGCGCGAGAACCGCATCGACTCGACCGAGCGCACCGTCGCCTGGTTCGACCGCTATCTGAAGGGCGCGGGCCCCGCAGCGGCAGCCAGCGCGGCGCCGACCGCCCGCTAAGCGATTGAATCAGCTGATAACAATAATCCCCATACCCAGTCCTCCGCCCGACGCTACCCGATAGCCCCGATGCCTCGCGGCGGCACGCGCGGGCAAACTGTCAAATTGCGACGCGCTTCGGCATCGCCCGAAGCCCAGATGGGAGGCAGTTCTGCGCCATGCACACACGTCTGTGATGGCATGCGCAGACTGCAGCCATCGCAACGGAAAGCGAATCAAAGGCAAGGCCCCCGATGCAAACGCGTGTCAGTGCGCTGCTCGAGGACGAGCACTCGGAGATCGACCGCCTGCGCGGCGTGATCGACCGGCTGCGCCATGCGGCCACGCACGACACGCTGACGGGGCTTCCCACCCGCGAGGTGCTGCTCGAGCGGCTGCAACGCGAGCTCGCGCGGCGCAGCCCCGAGAGAGCGCGCGTCGCGATCCTGTTCGTCGACCTCGACAACTTCAAGCGCGTGAACGATTCGCTCGGCCACGGCAGCGGCGATGAGGTGCTGCGCGAGATGGCGCGCCGGGTGGTCGGCTGCCTCGGCCCGTACGACACCGCGAGCCGCTTCGGGGGCGATGAGCTCGTCATCCTCCATCCGCGCGCCGCCGCCGGCTCCGAGACCGAGCTCGCCACACGCATCCTCGGGAGGACCGCGGAGCCGCTGTGCATCGCGCGCCGCGAGGTGGTGGTGTCGGCGAGCATCGGCGTCGCCCTGTGCGCGCCGGGAGAGAAATCCGCCGAGCAGCTACTGCGCGAAGCCGACACCGCGCTCTACGCGGCCAAGGGCCGCGGCCGGGCGCGGCTGCAGCTGTTCAACGAGGAGCTGTACGCCCAGGCCGAGCGGCACGTGCAGATCGAGTCGGACCTGCGCCTGGCGCTGCGCGAAGCGCAGCTCTACGTCCTCTACCAGCCGCAGGTGAGCCTCAGGAGCGGCCGCATCGTCGGCTTCGAGGCACTGGTGCGCTGGCGCCATCCCAGCGCGGGCATCGTCGCGCCGGATGACTTCATCCCGGTCGCCGAGGAGTGCGGCCTCATCGTCGACATCGGGCGGCAGGTGCTGCGCGAGTCCTGCCGGCAGCTGGCACAGTGGACGCAGCGCGCGCCCGGCCGGCGGCTCGCGATGTCGGTGAACGTCTCGCCCCGCGAGGTCGGGGCCGCGGGTTTCGCCGATCAGCTCGCGCGCATCCTCGCCGAAACCGGCGTCGATCCGACGGCGCTGTGCCTCGAGATCACCGAGAAAGCGGTCACGGGCGCCACCGCCGACACCGTGCGGGTGCTCGAGCAGGTGCGCCGCATGGGTGTGTACGTGGCGATCGACGACTTCGGCACGCAGCACGCCTCGCTCACGCGGCTGCGCGATCTGCCGGCCGAGGTGCTCAAGATCGACCGCGACTTCATCGACGGCCTGGGAGCCGAGCCCGGCGACACCGCCATCGTCTCCTCGATCATGAGTCTCGCCTTCGCCATGGGTAAACACCCGATCGCCGAGGGCGTCGAACGGCGCGAGCAGGCGGCGGCGCTGCTCGCCATGGGCTGCACGGTGGCGCAGGGCTACCTCTTCTCGCCGGCGGTGGCGGCGCCCGAGGCGCAGGCGCTGCTCGAGCGGGTGCTGTGGCAGCCGCGTGGCGAGCGCACGCGCCTCGCCGAAATCGCCTCCGATGCGCGCTGCCGCCGCGGTCACCGCTACTTCATCGACGAATTCCTCGACCACATCGGTGCCCCGATGGGCGGCAAGTCCGGGGGCGGCCGCTGATGGCGCTCGTCATCGGCATCGGCAATCTGCTCATCGGGCTCGCCTACACGGGGCTCGGGCTGCTTTCCGCATGGGAGACCTTCAGCCTGCGCCGCTACCGCGGCTGGTCGCGCTTCGGTATCGGCTTCGCGCTGATGGCGGCGAGCTGCGGACCGCACCACCTGCTGCACGGCTGGCACGCGCTGCACGGCGGCGCGGCCTCCTGGCCGCTCGTGGCGGTCACGCTCGTCGGCTTGCCCGCCGGCCTCATCTTCGTGGGGCTGCGCCTCGAGACGGCACTCGGCGGGCGCGGCGACCGGCCGTTCGGCGCGTCGCGCCACTGGGGGGTCTCGGTCATCGCGGTCTTTGCGGTCCTCGTCGGCTGGCTCACCGGCTGGACGCTGGCGCATCCGGATCCGTCTTCGCCGCCGCAGCTCATGTGCACGGCGCTCGGCCTCGGCGCGCGCGCCGCGGCTGCGGGCCTGGGGTTCGACGTCGCCTGCGTGACGCTTGCCGCCAATCTCTTCGTGGTGGTGACCTACGGCATGGTCGGCTGGTATCTCGCCGACTGCCAGGTGCGCCGCTACGCCGCGGACGGCGCCTGGTCGCTCTCGGGCGTGGCGCTCGCGGGAGTGTTCTTCAGCTGCGCGTTCATGCACCTGCTCTATGCCACGACCGAAGTGCACGGCGCGGCGCTGCCGTTCGATCTGCTCGGGATCCCCGCCTCGGTCTACTTCCTGTGGATCGTCAAGCGCGTGCACAACGATTCGGTGGTGGACTGGAACCGCCGGCCGCTGGTCGGCGCCGCCGCCACACCCGATCGCTCGGCGCCGTGGCGCTAACTCACCGCCGGCGCCGCCTCGAGCCTCGCCATCAGCGCCGCCCCCTCGAGCCCGGCATGCTCGAGCGCCGCCGGCACGCAGAAATCGCCCCGCGCCGCGGCCTCCCCGACCCCATAGCCGGCGAGTGAGCGGCCGAGCGCCTCGTGCACCCGCGCGATGAGGCCCGCCGTCCCCATGACACCGCCACCCCAGACGATGCGCTCGGGCGACCAGCACAGCACCAGCGTCGCGGCGAGCTCGCCGAGATAAGCCGCCACGAGGGCGAGGACCGCCGGATCGTCGCCGAGCGCGCGCCGCGCCTCGAGCCGCCGCGCGATCGCCGGCCCCGAGGCGAGGCCCTCGGCGCAATCGGCGTGAAAGGGACAGGCGCTCGGCGCGCGGTCGCCGTCGCGCCGCACCAGGCGGATGTGGCCGATCTCCGGATGCAGCGCGCCCGCCAGCGGGCGTCCCGCGACCAGCAACCCCGCGCCGATCCCGGTGCCGACGGTCACGTAGGCGAGTGAGCGCACGCCCTGCCCCGCGCCCTGGCGCCACTCGGCGCGCGCCGCGGCGTTGACGTCGGTGTCGATCGCGACCGGCACCGCGAAGCGCGCGGCGAGCTGCGCGCGCAGGTTGGCGCCGGACCACCCGGGCTTGGGCGTGGTGAGGATGCGCCCGTAGTCGCCCGCACGCGCATCGCGCACCAGCGGGCCGAAGGCGGCGATGCCGATGGCGCCGAGCGTTCGCCCTGCCGGGATGGCGCCGGCGATGAAATCCCCGAGGTCCCCGAGCGCGCGCTCAGGCGTCGTGGTCGGCCAGCGGCCCGCGGCTAGCGCGGCGCCGTCCGCGTCGAGGATCCGTGCCAGGATCTTGCTGCCCCCGGTCTCGATGGCCGCAAAGACGCGGTCGCTCTCACGCATGGCGCCAGTGTAACCTCACGGCGCCGACTCCTGGTTCATACTGCGCCGGTGAGCGAGACGCGCGATCCCGATGACGCGGCGAGCGGCGGCGCGGCGCCCTGCTTCCTGCACGAGCTCAGTCCCGACGGCGCACCGCGCGACAGCCGCCAGGCGAGCGACGTGGCGCGCTGGCGCAAG
>DATKPR010000077.1:0-16563 GCA_035523985.1 Steroidobacteraceae bacterium
CAGCCAGATTCAGGATACGGACTACGCGATGGCGACTTCCCAGCTGTCCAAGGCCCAGATCCTGCAGCAGGCGAGCACCGCGATGGTGGCGCAGGCCAACACCATCCCGCAGAACATCCTGACGCTCCTGCAGAAGCTGCCCTAAGGTGGTGAGCTACCAGTCGCTTGTACTGGTAATGCGGGGTGGGCGAGCAACGGCTCGCCCGCCCCTCTCTCTTTTTCCGGGATCTGCTGAGGACACGCCATGAGCACGACGATCGACTCGACGAGTCCCGTCTCGACGGTCGCGCCGGTGAGCTCGGTCCCGCAGACCCAGCCGGTCGTCTCGGTGGCGAGCAGCGGCTCCTCCGGCGCCGCCGGCGGCTCGGTCATCGACGTCTCGAGCCTGGTCTCGCAGCTGGTCGCCGCCTCCGAGGCGCCGCAGCAGACGCTGCTCAGCAACCAGACCCAGCAGGTGACGGCGCAGATCTCCTCGCTGGCGCAGCTCAAGGGCGCGCTGTCGACCTTCCAGTCCGCCCTGGGCGCGCTCGACACGCCGGGCGCGTTCCAGCTCGAGACCGCCAGCAGCAGCGCGCCCACGGTCTTCACCGCGACCGCCAGCAACGGCGCGCCGACCGGCACCTACAACGTGTCGGTGACCGCGCTCGCCAGCGCGCAGCAGCTGCTGTCGAATCCCGTGACCGGCAGCACCATCGGCACCGGCACGCTGCAGCTGTCCCTCGGCGGCACGAGCTTCAGCGTCACCATCGACGGCACCAACAACACGCCGCAGGGGCTGGCCGCGGCGATCAACTCCGCCGCCGGCAATCCCGGCATCGCCGCCACCGTGCTGCAGGGCACGAGCGGCGCCTATCTGCTGCTGTCGTCCTCGCAGACCGGCGCGGCCAACACCATCCAGGTTGCCGAGACCGACGGCGGCACGGGACTCGCCGCCTTCACCTACGGCACCGGCAACACCGGTAACTACATCGAGGAGGCGCCTGCACAGGACGCCGCCTTCGCGATCTCGGGTGTCGATTTCACCAGCCCGAGCAACTCGGTGAGCACCGCCATGAGCGGCGTGACGCTCAACCTCCTCGGCACGAGCCCGGTGAGCGGCACGCCGCCGACGCCCACGCCCGGCACGCTGTCGATCGCCAACGACACCACCACGATCACCGGCAACATCCAGAGCTTCGTCACCGCCTACAACACGCTGCAGAGCACGCTCACGCAGCTCGGCGGCTACGATTCCTCGACCAACACCGCCGGCCCCATGATGGGAGACGCCGGACTCGAGGGCATCCAGAGCCAGATCCAGCAGGCCCTCTACAGCATCGTCGACACCGGCTCCTCGACCTACAACACGCTCGCCAGCATCGGCATCACCACCAACGCCGATGGCTCCCTCAGCGTCAACGGCGCCACGCTGTCCGCCGCGCTCTCCAGCAACTTCAGCGCCGTGAGCCAGCTCTTCAGCGGCACCGGCGGCGTCGCCGCGAGCCTCAACAGCGATATCACCAGCACGCTCGGCACCAACGGCGCCCTCACCGCCGAGGGCAATACGCTCGCCAGCCGGGAGAATTCGCTCACCGATCAGAGCAACCAGCTGCAGACGCAGATGGCGGCGCTCTCGGCGAGCCTCACCCAGCAATACTCGGCGCTCAACGCGCTGCTGTCCTCGCTGCAGAGCACCTCCTCCTACCTCTCCCAGCAGTTCGCGACGCTGCCGCAGGTACAGGGCAAGGCGAACGCCTGAGGCGGCTCAAGTTCGGCGCGCGGGCGCCGCTAAGGGGATATCGACGGCAGACGCCCGAGGCATCCCGTGAGCGGATTCGCGTACAACCCGAGGATGGCAGCGTACCGGAGCACCCTGGTCCACGGCTCCGTGGCGAATGCCGATCCGCACGCGCTGGTGCAGATGCTGCTCGACGCGGCGCTCGATCGCATGACTCAGGCGCGCGGCTGCATCGAGCGCGGCGAGCTGGCGGGCAAGGCGAAGCTGCTGCACAGCTGCGTCATCATCATCGCGGAGCTGCGCGGCAGCCTCGACCTCGCCAGGGGCGGGTCGCTGGCCCGCAACCTGCGCGATCTCTATGAATACATGTCGCGGCGGCTGCTGCTCGCCAACGTGCGCAGCGACGTCGGCTGCATCACCGAGGTGATGAGCCTGCTCGGCGAGATCCGCGCGGCCTGGGTGGCGATCGCCCCGCAGGTCCGCACCGCCTGAGGGCGTCCCATGACGCCGCCCGCGGCACCCTCAGCGCGCGGCCGAGGCGCTCCGGCCCTTTTCCGGATCGAGCGGCATGCGGGCATCGAGCGTGGTGCCGCGGCCCGGAACGCCGAATACCCTGAGCGCCCCGCCGAGCTGCGCGAGCCGCTCGGAGGCGAGCAGCAGCCCGAAGCAGCCGCTCTTGCCGCGGTCGCGGTCGCCGATACCGACCCCGTCGTCGCTCACCCGCAGATGCACCGCGCCCTCCTGCACCCACACGTGCGCTTCGACGCGGCTGGCGCGCGCGTGGCGCACGGCGTTGGCGAGCGCTTCCTGGAAGGTCCGGTAGAGCGCGAGCGCGCGGCGCCGGCCGAGCTGCGGCAGTGCGCCGGCATCGCTCAACTCGATGCCGAGTCCGGACTGCGCGCTCAGGTCGTCGGCGTAGCGCTGCATGGCGTCGGCGAGTCCCAGCTCCTCGACTCCGGGAGGCGCGAGCTCGAAGGCGATGTGCCGCAGCTCCTCGAGGCAGCGCTGCGCCAGTCCGCCGAGCGCACCCGCGGCCGGCAGCGACTCGAGCTCGCCCTTGAGCGTGGTGAGGTCCTGGCGCACCGTGGCATGCAGCCGCTGGGCGAGCGCGGCGCGCTCCTCCTCGCGCTGCCGCTCGAGCCCCTGGGCGAGCGCACGGATGCGGCCGTGGAAGGCATCCGCGGCGGCGCGCTGGCGCAGCTGCTCGGTGATGTCGACGTCGACGCCGATGAAACCGGCGAGCGTGCCGCGCTCGCCGCGCAGCGCCGCGGCGCGCGTATGCACGCTGCGCACCTCGCCGCCGGCACGCCGGTAGCGGAACTCGAGGTCGAGCGTGCCGCCGCGCGCCAGCCGCTCCCAGGCATCGCTCACCCGCTCGCGGTCGTCCGGATGCACCGCATCCCACCAGCCGTCGCCGTGCGCCTGCTCGGCGAGGAGCCCGGTCAGCTCGAGCCAGCAGGGATTGGCGTAGCTCACGCCGCCGTCGGCGTCCATGAGCAGCACGCCGACCGGTGCCGCATCGGCGAGCTGCCGGAAACCCGCCGCCGCCGTGTGGGGCGCCGCACTGAGTCGCAGCGCGCCCTCGGCCGCAAGGCGCGCGCGCAGGTCGGTCACGGTCTGGATGCGAAAGCTCACCGGGCCGCCGCCGCCGCGCACCGCCACCAGCTGCACCTCGACCGGGATGAGCGTGCCGTCGCGATGCTGCAGCCGGGTTTGCAGCGTGGCGGCGCCGTTGAGATCCGCCGCATGCTCGGCGACCAGCAGCTCGACGTGGGCCGCGGCGGGATAGGCGCTGTTGGCCGGCTGCCCCTCGAGCTGCCCGGGCGCGCGGCCGATGAGCTGCGCGTAGGCGGCATTCACGGACTTGAGGGTGGCGCTCGCCGGGTCGATCAGGGCGATGCCGTGGGCGCTCTCGAGAGCGGCCCGCGCCCACAGGCGCTCGAGCGGCGCGGCACGCAGACTGTCGCCGGACGGCGACGGTGGGGCGGCTGCGTTGCGGGCGGGATCCTGCCCGACCGCATCCGTCTCATCCGCTCTGCCTCGCCCCCCCAGCCAGCCGAGGGCGGCGGCCCTGACCGCCGAAACTATCGCCCGCATGCCCATACCCGGCGCAAAACGACGCGCACACTGAGGCCCGCCCACTCCTTTGTCAATGTGCGCAGCGGCGCGCGAAACCGCTGCCCGGACTCAAGAAGCGCCGCCCCGCAGTCGATATCCAGCATGGACCCCGGCGGCCGGGCACTGCGTTCGGATCGACATTAAGTCACATGCTGCAACTGATCGGTTCACTGGTCGTGGTCGGATGCATCCTCGGCGGATTCATCGCCGAAGGCGGCCACATCCTCGCGCTCTGGCATCCGTTCGAGATCGTCATCATCGTCGGCTCGGCGATCGGCGCGTTCCTCATCTCGAACCCGATGAAGGTGGTCAGGGCGGCGTTCACCGGCGCCATCTCCCTGCCCAAGGGTCCGCGCTACAAGCGCCAGGACTACGTGACGCTGCTGCAGCTGCTCTACGACATCCTCGTCAAGATCCGCAAGGAAGGCGTGATGGCGATCGAGCGCGACGTCGAGGCGCCGCAGGACAGCGCGCTCTTCAAGAAGTACCCGCACGTGCTCGCCGACCACCACATGACGGAGTTCATCACCGACTGCCTGCGCCTCATCGTCGGCGGCAATCTCGATCCGCAGGAGCTCGAGAGCCTGCTCGAGTACGAGCTCGAGACGCACCACAAGGAAGCCCATGAGCCGGCGCACGCGGTGCAGAAGGTCGCCGACGCCCTGCCCGGCTTCGGCATCGTCGCGGCGGTGCTCGGCATCGTCAACACCATGGCCTCGCTCGAGGGCGCCGACACCGCCACCATCGGCCACCGCGTCGGCGCCGCCCTGGTCGGCACCTTCCTCGGCATCCTCGTCTCCTACGGTTTCGTCGGCCCGATCGCGGCCGCGATGGAGCACATCGCGCAGGAGGAGGCCAAGGCCTTCGAGGTCGTGAAGATGGCCCTGGTCGCGAGCGTGCGCGGCTACGCGCCGCCGGTCGCGGTGGAGTTCGCGCGCAAGCTGCTGTTCAGCGAGGTACGCCCGACCTTCGCCGATCTCGAGGCGCACCTGAAAGGCAAGCCGCGGCCGGGCTCCGCCGCCGCGCCCGCCGCCGCCCGGCCGGCCGCCGCGGCCGCCAAGTGAGTGCGCATGAGCGCCCGGCCCGACAAGCGCGCGATCGTCATCGTGAAGCGCTACAAGCGCGGCGCGGCGGGCCACCATGGCGGCGCCTGGAAGGTCGCCTACGCCGACTTCGTCACGGCCATGATGGCGTTCTTCCTGGTGATGTGGCTCGTGACCGCGGTATCGAAGGACCAGCGCGCGGCGATCTTCGACTACTTCAAGAACCCGAGTCTCGAGCAGGGCAAGAGCGTCAAGGCCGCGCCCGGCATGGCGGGCCCGGGCGGCGCCAGCACCAGCCCGATCAACCTGCACGGCGGACTCGACGCGCCGCGCATGATGCAGAGCCCGAGCCCGGGGATCGGTGCGCCGGTGGCGCCGCTCGTGCCGCCCAAGACCCAGCAGAGCCCGGGCGTCGCCCCGGCACAGGATGCGCCCAAGCCCGACGACGATATCGCCGCGGCGCGCAAGGCGGTGCAGGCGGCCGAGCGCAAGCAGCTCGAGTCGCTCATGGACGAGCTGAAGAAGGCCATCGACGAGAGCCAGGCGCTCGAGCCGTTCAAGGACCAGCTGCTGCTCGACATCACCCCCGAGGGCCTGCGCATCCAGATCGTCGACAAGCAGAACCGGCCGATGTTCGACATGGGCAGCACGCGCCTCAAGCCCTACACGGTGGCGATCCTCGGCGAGCTCGCGAAATACCTGAACAGCGTGCCGAATCACCTGAGCCTCACCGGGCACACCGACGCGACGCCCTATGTTGACGGCAGCGGCCGCACCAACTGGGACCTGTCGGCCGACCGGGCCAACGCCGCGCGCCGCGCGCTGGAGGCCGCCGGGCTCGCGACCGACAAGACCGCCCGGGTCGTGGGCCTCGCCTCCTCGGTGCTGTTCGACAAGCAGGATCCCCGCAACCCCGTCAACCGCCGCATCAGCATCATCGTCATGACGCGCCAGGCGGAGCAGGACGCCGTAAAAACCGAGGCGGAGCCGGCCATGACGACGCCGGCCGGCGCCTCCCAATAGAGAAACGACCGATCCATGCGTTACAGCGAAAACAAAGACCAGAGCGCCGAGCTGCTGCGGCTCGCGCTGCCGCTCATGGCGCGCCAGTCCGCCGCGCTCCATCCGATCAGCTACACGCTGTGGTACGAGCACGTCGCCGGCATCAACCCGCCGCTGTCCTCGGTGCTCGAGGCATCGCTCGCCGGCAAGCTCCCCCTCGGCGAGGACGACGTCTACGACCTGCACGCGCGCTACGTGGTGGCGCGCGACATGGAGGTGCTCGAGCGGCTGCAGCATAAGCTGCGCCAGGTGCTCGAGGAGGCGGCGCAGACCGCGGCCGTGGCGCTCGAGGACAGCGGCCAGTTCGAGGCGGCGCTGCGCGACACGCGCTCGCGGCTCACCGGCGCGGTGTCGCTCGAGACCGTCCACGCCATCATCGCCGAGCTCGCGCGCGAGACCAACCGCATGCAGTCGGCCACCGAGGCGGTGCACCAGCGGCTCGAGTCGCGCGCGCGCGAGGTCGAGGTGCTGACGCGGCAGCTCGAGCAGGCCAAGAGCGAGGCGCTGCTCGATCCGCTCACCGGGCTGAAGAATCGCCGCGGCCTGGAGGTGGCGGTGAGCGAGCTGGCCGTGAACGGCAGCCCTTTCAGGGACTCCGCGCTGGTGCTCGCCGACATCGACCACTTCAAGGAGATCAACGACCGGCACGGCCATCTGCTCGGGGACAAGATCCTGCGGGCGATCGGCCAGACGCTGCAGTCGAACATCAAGGGCCGCGACATCGCCGCGCGCCCCGGGGGCGATGAGTTCGCGATCCTGCTGCAGCAGACCCCGCTCGCCGGCGCGCGCGCGCTCGCCGAGCAGATCCGCGCCGCGGTGGCGGCCGGGCGCATCCGCCGCGCCGACAGCAAGGAGCAGCCGGGCTCGGTGACGCTGTCGATCGGCGTCGCGGTGGGCGGCGCGGAGGACACGCTCGAGAGCATGCTGGCGCGCGCCGATGCGGCGCTCTACGCCGCCAAGCGCGCCGGGCGCAACCGCGTGTCGGTGGATTCGGGCGAGCCGGTGACGGTCGCCGCGACGGCTATACGTTGAACCTGAAGTGCATGACGTCGCCCTCCTGCACCAGGTAGTCCTTGCCCTCGAGCCGCAGCTTCCCGGCATCGCGCGCGCCCGCCTCGCCCTTGCCGGCGAGGTAGTCGGCGAACGCGATCACCTCGGCGCGGATGAAGCCGCGCTCGAAGTCGGTGTGAATCGCGCCGGCGGCCTGCGGCGCCGAGGCGCCGACCCGCACCGTCCAGGCGCGCACTTCCTTGGGTCCCGCGGTGAAGAAGGTCTGTAGCCCGAGGAGCGTGTAGGCGGCGCGGATCACCCGGTCGAGCCCCGGCTCCTTGAGCCCGAGCTCGGCGAGAAACTCGGCGCGCTCGTCTTCGGCGAGCTGCGCGATCTCCGCCTCGATGGCGGCGCACACCGCCACGACCACCGCGCCCTCGGCGGCGGCGCGCGCGCTCACCGCATCGAGCAGCGGGTTGGCGCTGAAACCGTGCTCGTCCACGTTGGCGACGTACATGACGGGCTTGGCGGTGAGCAGCGACAGCTCGCGCAGCTCGCGCCGCTCCTCCTCGGTGAGCGTGAGCGCGCGCACCGGCTTGCCGGCATCGAGCTGCGCCCGCACGCGCTCGAGCAGCGTGCGGCGGCGGATCGCGTCCTTGTCGCCGCTCTTGCCCGCCTTGACCGCCCGCTCGAGCGCCTTCTCGACGGTGGCGAGATCGGCGAGCGCGAGCTCGGTGTCGATGGTCTCGATGTCGGAGAGCGGGTCGACCTTGCCGGCGACGTGGATGACGTCGCCCCCGGCGAAACAGCGCACCACGTGCGCGATCGCATCCACTTCGCGGATGTGCGCCAGGAACTGGTTGCCCAGCCCCTCGCCCTGGGAGGCGCCGGCGACCAGGCCCGCGATGTCGACGAACTCCACCGTCGCCGGCACGATCTTCTCCGGGTGGGCGATGGCGGCGAGCTGGTCGAGGCGCGGATCGGGCACCGGCACCACGCCGACGTTCGGGTCGATGGTGCAGAAGGGATAATTCTCGGCGGCGATCTGCGCGCGCGTGAGCGCGTTGAAGAGCGTCGACTTGCCGACGTTGGGGAGACCGACGATGCCGCAGCGGATGGCCATGCTTCAGTCCGGGTCGTTGGCCGAAGGCTCGCGCGCGTGCAGCCGGTTCATGGCGATCTGCGCGCCCTCGCCGAGCAGCACCGGCACGCTGTCGGCGGCGGCGACCACCGCCGCGCGCAGCAGCTCCGCTTCCGCACCCGCGGGGCGCCCCAGCACGTAGTCGAGCACCTGCGCACGGTCGCCCGGATGGCCGATGCCGATGCGCAGCCGCCAGAAGCCATCGCCCATCTGCGCGATCACGTCGCGCAGGCCGTTATGTCCGGCCGCGCCGCCGCCCTTCCTGAGGCGCACCACCCCGGCCGGGAAATCGAGCTCGTCGTAGGCCACCAGGATCGCCTCCACCGGCACCTTATAAAAGGAGGCGACGCTCTGCACCGCATCGCCGCTGTGATTCATGTAGTTCATCGGCTTGAGGAGCCACAGGTCGTGGGCGCCGATGTGCGCGCGCGCGAGCTCGCCGCGGTGGCGCGGCTCGCTCCTGAAACTCGCGCCGGAGCGCGCGGCGAGCTCGTCGGCGAGCTGGAAGCCGGCGTTGTGGCGCGTGCGCGCGTACTCGGTGCCCGGATTGCCGAGCCCGACGATGAGTCTGATTGCTTCGCCTGCCATGGAATCGGGCGCGCCCTAAAAGCGCCGGCCGCCGCGGAGCGTTGCGGGCTCCCACGGCGGCCGGCGACACGCGGTGCGGCGCGCGGCGGCTACTTCTTGCCGCCCTCCTTCTTGCCGCCGGCCTCCTTCTTGTCCTCGCCCTTCTTGGCATCCGCTGCGGCAGCCGGTGCGCCCGGCGCACCTGCAGCGGCGGCCGGCGCGGCCCCCGGCGCTCCCGGCGCTCCGGGTGCGGCCGCGGCGGCACCCTCGGCGGGCACGGCGGCAGCCTCGGCGACCGGCTCGGGCTCCTCGGCACGCGGCGCGTGGATCGACACCACCGGCGCGTTGCGCTGCGTCAGCTCCGGGATCGAGACGCCCGGCGGCAGCGGGATGTCGCCGAGGAAGCGCGTGTCGTTGAGCGCCATGCCCGAGAGATCGAGCTCGAGGAACTCCGGCAGATCCTTCGGCAGGCAGCTGACTTCGACGTCGGTGCGCATGTGCGACACGACGCCGCCCTCGCTCTTGACGCCCGGCGCGATGCTCTCGTTCTTGAAGTGTATCGGCAGGTGGATGCGGATCTTCTCGTCCGCCACCACGCGCTGCAGGTCGACGTGCACCACCAGGTTCTTGGCCGGGTGCATCTGCACGTCCTTGACGATCGCCTCCTGGGCGCGCTCGCCGATCTTCAGCTGCACGATCGAGGAGTAGAAGCGCTCGTCGGCGATCATGGTGAGGAGATTCTGCTGGTTGAGCACCAGGGCCTGGGCGTCCTGATGGGCGCCGTAGAGGATGGCGGGGACCTTGCCGGCGTGACGCAGGCGGCGGCTCGCACCTTTGCCTTGCGTCCCGCGCAGCTCCGCGCCGACGGTGAATGAAATACGCATGAATCGAGTCTCCGTTAGTAGATACACCGTGCCGGTTCGCGACCAAACCGGCACACCAGTCAAACCTTCAGTCGACGTACAACGAGCTCACCGAGCTCTCATCGAGGATGCGGCGGATGGTCTCCGCCAGCAGCTCCGCGACCGACAGCACGCGGATGCGCGCCGCCCTGCCCGCCTCGGCCGAGAGCGGGATCGTGTCGGTCACCACCAGCTCATCGAGCGCCGACTTCGAGATCCGCTCCACCGCCGTCCCCGACAGCACCGGGTGGGTGATATAGGCCACCACCTTCGCGGCGCCTTCCTCCTTCAGCGCCTGCGCCGCCTGGCACAGCGTGCCGGCCGTGTCGACCATGTCGTCGACCAGCAGGCAGGTCTTGCCCTCGACCTCGCCGATGATGTTCATCACCTTCGACTCGTTCGGCCGCGGCCGGCGCTTGTCGATGATGGCGAGATCGGCATCGTCGAGGCGTTTGGCGAAAGCGCGCGCCCGCGCCACCCCGCCCACGTCCGGCGACACGATGGTCACGTTGCGGTACGCCTGCTTCCAGGCATCGCCGAGCAGCACCGGCGAGGCGTACACGTTGTCCACCGGGATGTCGAAGAATCCCTGGATCTGGTCGGCGTGCAGATCGATCGTCAGCAGGCGGTTCACCCCGGCGCTCGAAAGCATGTTCGCCACCAGCTTCGCGGTGATCGCGGCGCGCGTGGCGCGCGGCCGGCGATCCTGGCGCGAGTAGCCGAAATAAGGCACCACCGCCGTGATGCGCGCGGCCGAGGCGCGCCGCGCGGCATCCACCATCACCAGGAGCTCCATCAGCGTGTCGTTGGCCGGCGGACAGGTCGACTGCACGATGAAGACGTCGCGCCCGCGCACGTTCTCCATCAGCTCGACGTTGATCTCGCCGTCGCTGAATCGCCCGACGTAGGCGCGCCCCAGCGGCGTCTGCAGGCTGCGCGCAATGTCGTGCGCCAACGCCGGGATGGCGTTGCCGGCGAACAGCGCCAGTGTGTCGCTGGTAGTCATGCGTTCCTTACGCCCAAAAAACTGGCTGGGGTGGAAGGATTCGAACCTCCGAATGGCGGGATCAAAACCCGCTGCCTTACCACTTGGCGACACCCCAGCACGCGCACGCGCTGCGCGCAGCGTCGTGGGAATCTTACCGCCTCCTCAGCCCTGCCCCTGCGCCTGCCGCAGCCGTTCGTGCAGCGGCGAGACGTTGAGCCCGCGTGCCACGACGCTCGTCCAGCGGTCCGGTACCCGGGCCGCGAGGCGCTCGGCCTCAGGCGCACCGGCAAACGCCGCGAATACGCACGAGCCGGTGCCCGTGAGGTGTGCCGGCGCGTAACGACCGAGCCAGTCGAGCGCCTCGCCCACCTCGGGGCAGAGCCGGCGCACGACGCTCTCGCAGTCGTTACGCCCGCCCGACTCAAAAAGGGCGCGTATTGTGATGAGGGGAGAATTTCGTGTCAATTCAGGGCTCTGGAACACCGCCGCGGTGCTCACCCCGACCCCGGGGTGGATCACGAGATACCAGCGCTCGGGCAGCTCGACGGGGGTCAGCCGGTCTCCGATCCCCTCCGCCCAGGCTGAAAAACCTTCAATGAAAACAGGCACATCTGCGCCCAGCGCGCGTCCGAGCGCCGCAAGCGCGGCCGGCTCGAGGCCGCACCCCCAGAGCGCGTTCAGCGCCACGAGCGTGGTCGCGGCGTCGGAGCTGCCGCCCCCCAGCCCCCCGCCGAGCGGGATGCGCTTGAGGACCCGCAGCTGCGCGCCGAGGGACGTGCGGGTCGCCGCCTTGAGCGCCCGCGCGGCACGCACGGCGAGATCGGCCTCGGGGGCGACGTCCCGCGGACCCTCGGGCCGCTCGATCGCCCCGTCCGCGCGCACCCGGATGGCGATGGAGTCGGCGAGGTCGATGAGCTGAAAGAGCGTCTGCAGCTCGTGGTAGCCGTCCGCGCGGCGGCCGGTGACGTGCAGGAAGAGATTGAGCTTGGCCGGCGCCGGCCAGCGGGTCTCGCCGTCCGCGCCGGCCGCGCGGCTCACGACTGCCAGTCGTCCACGAGCAGCTTCACGCGCACGTCGGCGCGCGAGAGCGTGAGGCGCCCCGGCAGCCATTCGCTTCCGACCGCCACGTAGTCCGCGTAGTCGATGCGCCAGCCGTCCTGCGTGAGATGCGTGAGGCGCTGCTGGCGCGGATCGAGCGTCTCGTCGGCCGGGCTCGCGGGATCGGGCACGCCGAGAATCCAGTACCGGAGGCTCGTGAGCGGCGGGTCGAAGCCTAAGCGCGCGGCGAGCTCGGCGCGCGCCGCATCGCTCGAGAGATGCGCGCCGTTCGCCATCGCGATCTCAAGGTCCTCGCCCGTCGCATCGATCTCGACGCCACCGGCGCCGAGCGGCCCCTCGAGCGCGACCTGCGCGTGCGCTCCGTCCTCGACCCAGCGCAGCCTGGCGTTGAAACCCTGCGACCCGGCCGCGACCGCCACGCGGCCACGCAGCCCGAAGTGCGCGCGCGCCTGCAGCTGCGGCCGGCGCATCGCCCACGGTGGACCGGGCGCGGCCGGCGGCACGGTGCGGCAGCCGTCCAGCACCACCAGCGCCGCGAGGCCGAAGCCCCACGCGCGGCTATTTCGCATCGGGAATGAACCGCGCGAGCGTCGCCTTCAGGGGTCTGGAGTCGGGCTCGCGGGCGAGCGCCGCCGCCCAGACCCGCCGCGCCTCGCCCTGCGCGCCGCTCACCCACAACGCCTCGCCCCAGTGGGCGGCGATCTCGGCGTCGTGATCGATCGAGTAGGCGCGTGCGAGCGTGCCGGCGGCATCGCGCGCCTCGCCGCGGCGGAAGTGCACCCAGCCGAGACTGTCGAGTGCGGCCGGGTTGTCCGGCATCACGGTGAGCGCGCGGCGGATCAGCGCCTCGGCCCGCGTGAGCTCGAGCGAGTGGTCGGCGAGCGTGTAGCCGAGCGCGTTCTCGAGGGCCGGATCGTCGGGCCGCTGCGCCAGCAGCCGCTCGAGCGCGCTCACCGACTCGTGCACGTGCCCGGCCTGATCGAGGATGACGGCGCGGTCGTACTCGACCGAAGGATGCTCCGGATGACGCTCGAGCTCGCCGGCGAGCACCGCGAGGCCCGCCTCGGCGTCGCCGTGGTCGGCGAGCAGGTGCGCCTTGGTGAGGCTCAGCTGCAGCTCGTCCTCGGGATGCTCGGCGCCGTAGTCATCGAGGAGCGCCAGCGCCTCGATGCGGGAGCTGTCGGTGCGGTTGGTGCGCTCGAGCAGCAGCGCCGCGGCGCGCGCGCGCGCCGCCAGCGCCACCGAGGAATCGTACAGCCGGCGGTACTCGGCGATGGCGCGCTCCGGGTCGCCGTCGCGGGCCGCGATATCGGCGAGGTAGAGCTGTGCGTTCTCGTTGCCCTCGCCGCTCGCGAGCAGGGCCGCGAAACGCTGCTGCGCCTCCTTGAGGTCGCCCGACTGGAACGCGAGCAACGCGAGCTGGCGGTCGATCTCGGCAGCCGGGATGCCGCTGCCGGCACGCAGGCTCTCGAGCTGCTGATGCGCCTCCTCGACCCGGTCGAGGGAGGCGTAGATCTGCGCGAGCTCGAGCCCGCCGCGCGCGGCATCGACGCCGACCGCGGTGCGGGCCGTGGCGATGGCATGCTCGGCGTCGCCGCGCAGCACGTAGGCGCGCGCCAGCACCCGCAGCGCCGGCAGATTCCCCGGATCGCGGCTCAAGGCGCGCTGCGCGTAGTCCTCGGCACGCTTGCCGTCGTAGGCGGCGAGCGCCAGGTCGCCGAACAGCGCGAGCGTCTGGGGCGAGCTCGCGAGCGGCTCGGGCACCGCGCTCATGGCGGCGAGCACCGCCGAGGCGTCCGCATCCTCGAGCAGCAGCGTCACCAGGTCGGCGACGGCGCGCGTGCCCGGATCGGGCACCAGGCGTGGGCGGCGCGGCGCATCCGACTGTGCCGGCGGCGGGGGGATCGCGGCGAGCACGCTCTTGCAGTAGTCGCGCACGGCGATGCGTGCGTCGGCGGTGCGGTAGAGCTTGAGCGCGACGAGCGCGTAGAGCGCGTCGGCGTCACGGTCCTCGGGCGCGAGCGTGCGCCAGCGCGTCACCGCGGACCAGGCCGCCGGCAGGTGCTGGCAGCCCACCGCCACCTCGCTGGCGCGCTGCGCCAGGCGCGCATCGCCCGAGGCGGCCGCCTGGGCATAGGCCTCGGCGGCCGCACGGCAGTCGCCGCGCTTGAGGGCCACTTCGGCGGTGAGGACGAGGGCGCTCGGATCGGCCGCGGGCGGCGTCGGCGCCGCGTGCGGCGGCACGGTAGCGCAGGCGGCGAGCAGCGCCGCGAGCAAGGCGGCGAGCAGGGGCGGGACTGAGGCCCGGCGGGATCGTGCGGAACGGTGGCTGGCAGACATTTGAGTCACTATAGATCCTCCACAGGGGCGGCGCATTGAGCAACTTGTCACAAACTGAGCCCATCCCGGAGAATTCCGGCCGCTTGAAGGACTCCATCCGCCAACGGCTCGAAAAGCTCTCCGACCGCTTCGAGGAGGTCGGCCGGGTGCTCGCCACCGATGAGGTCGCCGGCGGCTCACAAAAGTTCCGCGAGCTCTCCATGGAATACGCGCGCCTCGCGCCGGTCGCCGAGCGCTACCAGGGCTTCCGCGGCCTCGAGCGCGACCTGAGGACCGCCGAGGGCCTGGCGGCCGATCCCGACCCGGGCATGCGCGCGCTCGGCGCCGAGGAGCTCGCGCGCGTGCGCGGGCAGATCGAGACCGCGGCGGAGGAGCTGCGGCAGCTGCTCCTGCCGAAGGATCCGCGCGACGACAAGAGCCTGTTCCTCGAGGTGCGTGCCGGCACAGGGGGCGACGAGGCGGCGATCTTCGCCGGCGACCTGTACCGCATGTACGCCCGCTACGCCGAATCGAAGGGCTTCAGCGTCGAGGTGCTGAGCGAGAGCCCGGGCGAGCACGGCGGCTACAAGGAGATCATCAGCCGCATCGCCGGCAAGGGGGCGTACTCGCTGCTGAAGTTCGAGTCCGGCACCCACCGCGTGCAGCGCGTGCCGGCCACCGAGGCCCAGGGGCGCATCCACACCTCGGCGGTGACGGTGGCGATCCTGCCGGAGGCCGACGAGGTGGGCGAGATCGAGCTCAAACCCGCGGACCTGCGCATCGATACCTACCGTTCCTCGGGCGCCGGCGGGCAGCACGTCAACAAGACCGACTCGGCGGTGCGCATCACGCACCTGCCGAGCGGCATCGTGGTGGAGTGCCAGGACGAGCGCTCGCAGCACAAGAACCGCGCGCGCGCCATGGCGCTGCTCAAGGCACGGCTGCTCGCCGCCGAGGAGGAGAAGCGCGCCAGCGAGCAGGCGCAGTCGCGCCGCCTGCAGGTCGGCAGCGGCGACCGCTCCGAGCGCATCCGCACCTACAACTTCCCGCAGGGACGCGTGACCGATCACCGCATCGAGCTCACCCTCTACAAGCTGCCGCAGGTGATGAACGGCGAGCTCGACGAGCTGGTGCAGCCGCTGCAGCAGGAGTACCAGGCGCGCCTCCTGGCGGAGGAGTCGTGAGCGGGACGGCGCAGCAGCTGAGCGTCGACAGCGCCACGGGCATCGACGTCACGCTGCCGATCGCCGGCATCGGCGCCCGCTCCTACGCCTTCGTGGCCGACTGGCACATCCGCCTGGTGCTGGGACTCGCCTGGTACGGCGCGGCGGCACTCCTTTATAACTACCTGCGCGGGGAGGGACTGTCGGTCGCGCCCCCGGGCGCGAACGAAGCGCGCTGGTTCGGCATCGTGCTCTCACCGGCCCTGGCGCTGTACTTCCTCTATCACCCGGTACTCGAGCTCGCGATGCGCGGCAGCACCCCCGGCAAGCGCCTCGCCGGGGTGCGGGCCGTGACCCGCGACGGCGCCGCTCCCGGGGCCGGCGCGCTGCTGCTGCGCAACGTCTTCCGCCTCATCGACAGCCTGCCGGTGGCCTACGGCCTCGGCCTGGTGCTGGTGGCGCTGACGCGCGAGCACGTGCGCTGCGGCGACATGGCGGCGGGCACGGTGCTGGTCTACGAGCGCAGCAGCCTCGCCTTCGCCTTCGCACCCGCGGGCGCGGCGGGCGCGGCGGGCGCGCCCGACCTCGCCACCGCCGAGCTGGTCGCGGAGCTGCTGGCCCGCTGGCCGCTGCTCACGCCGCCGGCGCGCGCCGCCCTGGCGCGGCGGCTGCTCGCGCGCTGCGGCCGTGCCGCCGCGGAGCTCGGCTCGCTCGATGAGGCGGCGCTGCATCGCGCGCTCATCGAAGCGACGCGCGCCGCGGGTGCGGCGCCGTGAGCGCCACGGCCCGCGAGAGCGCGCTCGCCCACGCGCTGCTCAGGCGCGCCCCGCTCTGGCAGGAGGCCGAGGCGCGTGCCCGGCGCTTCAGCCGCGGCCGCTCGGACGATGCCGCCGCTGCGGCGCGCGTCGCCGACGACTACCGCCTGCTGGCGCACGACCTGGCGCGGGCGCGCGCGCTGCTGCCGCGCTCGCGGGCGCGCGAGTACCTCGAGAGCGTCTACGCCGGCGTGCACGCCACCCTCAACCACGGCGACTGGCGGCTCGGGGCGACGCTGCTGCGGCTCCTGCGCGTCGGGATCCCGGCCTCGATGGACTGGCTGCGGCCCTACCTCGCCTGGGCGGTGGCGCTGTTCGTGCTGGCCGCCGCCGCCGGCTACGCGCTCGTCGACCGCTTCCCCGAGCTCATCGCGCTGTTCGCCTCGCCCGATCTGATCGCGAGCGTCGAGAGCGGCAAGCTCTGGACCGAGGGGCTGCTCAACATCGTGCCCTCCTCGGTGCTGTCGGTGCAGATCCTCACCAACAATATCGTCGTGAGCCTGTTCGCTTACTGCTCGGGATTCCTCTTCGGCCTGGGCACGCTCTACATCCTGGGTCTGAACGGCCTGATGCTCGGCGCGGTGTTCGCCTTCGTGATGCGCCACGGCCTGGGCGCCGCGCTCGCGACCTTCATCGTGGCGCACGGCTGCGTCGAGCTCTCGGTGATGTGCCTGTCGGG
>DATKPR010000078.1:0-3367 GCA_035523985.1 Steroidobacteraceae bacterium
GTGTCGCCAATCGCAGACAGTAATTTGGACCGCCCGGTAGAATGATCTCATGCGGTGGGCTCGCCCCAAGTCCTTGAGCGGCCTGATGCTTGTCGGCTTAGGCCTGATGGCCGTGCCGCTGCTGGCCGCGATTCTCACCGCGCTGTTACAGATGCGCGTGCTCGCCGATACGGGCCAGCGCATCATCGTCGAGGGCGTCACCGCCGCGCGCGCCAGCCAGTCGCTGTTCGCGGAGATCGCTTCCCTCGAGCGCACCGCGCGGCTCTTCAACGTCCTCAACGACACCAAGCTCCTCGACCTCTATCGCTCCGAGGACGAGCGTCTGGCCGCGACCCGCGATCAGCTGCGCCGCCACGCGACCGCCGAGACGCAGCACACGCTCGATGCGCTCGGGGAGCTGCAGGCCGCGACGCGCTTCGTGGTGCTCTCGAGCCCGGCCAGCACCGGCGCGGCGACTGCGGCGGATCTCTCGGCGCGCTTTGCCAGGCTCTCGGTGCTGGTCGAGCAGGTGGCACAGCAGAGCAATGCCACGGTCGACACCGAGGTCGCGGCGCTCGAGGCGCAGACGCTGCACGCGCGGCAGACGCTGCTGTGGGAGTCGGCGCTGTTCGTGCCCCTCATGCTGGTGGCGGTGCTGGTGCTCACGATCGGCGTCGGCCGCCCGCTGCGCCAGCTCGACCGCGCCATCAGCGAGCTCGGCCAGGGAACCTTCACCAACACCATCGCCGTCGGCGGCCCCCACGACCTCGAGCGGCTCGGCCGCCAGCTCGAGTGGCTGCGGCAGCGGCTCCTCGAGCTCGCGCACGAGCGCAACCGCTTCCTGCGCCACATGTCGCATGAGCTCAAGACCCCGCTCGCCAACATCCGCGAAGGCACCGAGCTGCTCATGGACGGAGCGGTCGGCGAGCTCGACTCGAACCAGCGCGAGGTCGCGGCGATCCTGCGCGAGAACGGTATCAAGCTGCAGCGCATGATCGAGAATCTCCTGTCCTTCAGCGCCTGGCAGACTTCCAGCGTCGGCCTCGAGCCCACCGAGTTCCGCCTCCGGCCGCTCGTCAAGCAGGTGCTGGAGAACCAGCAGCTGACGCTGCTCTCGCAGCGCGTGCGTCTCGAGGTGCGGATCGAGGACATCACCCTCGTCGCCGACCGCGGCAAGATCCGCCTGATCCTCGAGAATCTCATCTCCAACGCCGTCAAGTACTCGCCCAAGGGCGGCAGCATCCACGTGCGCGCGCGCTCCACCGGCGCGCAGCTGGTGCTCGATGTGGCCGATGCGGGCCCGGGCATCCCGCCCGAGGACCGCGTGCATATCTTCGAGGCCTTCTACACCGGCCGCGCCGCACGCAGCACCGCGGTCAAGGGCACCGGCATCGGACTCTCGGTGGTGCTCGAATTCGTCTCGGCGCACAGCGGCACGGTGGAGATCGTCGACGGCGAGTTTCCCGGCGCGCACTTCCGCATCACCATGCCGATGCGCGCCACCGCCGGCGACGAGCCGGCCACCGCGGTCGCGAAGTCCAAGACTCATGCGCACGCCGCCTGACCGCCTGCGCGTCGCGTTAAGCGCCGCCCTGGTGCTGTGCGCCGTCGCCGGCTGCGACAGCGCGTTCCTGTCGCGCGCGCGCACGGCCCCGGCGCCCGCGCCGACGCAGCCGGTGTCGACCTCCGCGGCGGTGCTGTCGGAGTACCTGCTGCTCCTGCAGCGCCTGGTGCGGGGCGCCGCCTCGGACCAGGCCGAGATCGTGGCGCGCGCGCAGAACGAGTACGACACGGCGCCGACGCCGAGCCGGGAGCTCAGGCTCGCGCTCATCCTCGCGACCCCGGGGCACCCGGCCACCGATCAGCCGCGCGCCCAGCGGCTGCTGCGCGAGCTCGCGGCGCATCCGGAGACGCTGCTGCCCGCCGAGCGCGCCCTCGCCTTCCTCGAGCTTTCGCAAATTGACGACCATTTGACGCTGGTCGCGGAAAATCGCAGGCTGCAGACCGATGCGGCGCGCGAGGACCAGGCGCGCACGGCGAGCGCCAACCGCCGTCTGCAGGCCGAGATCGAGGAGAACGTCCGGCTGCGCAAGGAGCTCGAGGAAGCGCGCGCCAAGCTCGATGCGATCGCCAACATCGAGCGCTCGCTCAACGAGCGCAAGCCCGGCACCACCACGCCGCACCCTTAAGATCAGGAGCCCGACTTGAACCAGACCGGCAAACGCAAAGCGCGCATTCTCGTGGTGGACGACGACCCGGGACTGCTGCGGCTGCTCACCATCCGGTTGCGTGCCGAGAGCTACGACGTCGAAGCGGTCGAGAGCGCCGCCCAGGCGCTCGCGGCGGCCAGCCGCTTCCGCCCCGACCTCGTGATTACGGACCTGCGCATGGATCAGATGGACGGCATCGGCCTCCTGAAGGAGCTGCAGAACCGCTGGCCGGGACTGAAGGTGATCATCCTCACCGCCCACGGCACCATTCCCGATGCGGTGCAGGCGACGCAGATGGGCGCCTTCGGCTTCCTCACCAAGCCGGTCGACAAGCAGGAGCTGCTCGATCAGGTGCAGAAGGCACTGCGCATCTCGGGATTCGGGTCCTCGGATGAGGACTGGCGCTCGGAGATCGTGACGCGCAGCGCCCTCATGGAGGAGAAGCTCGCGCAGGCGCACATGGTCGCCGGGACCGATGCGCGCGTGCTCATCACCGGCGAGAGCGGCACCGGCAAGGAGCTGCTGGCGCGCGCCATCCATCGCGGCAGTCCGCGCCGCAACAAGCCGTTCGTCGCCATCAACTGCAGCGCCATGGCGGAGAACCTGCTCGAGTCCGAGCTCTTCGGCCACGAGAAGGGCTCCTTCACCGGCGCGACGCGCGCCCACGACGGACTCTTCATGGCCGCCGACGGCGGCACACTCATGCTGGACGAGATCGGCGACATGCCGATGCGGCTGCAGGTGAAGCTGCTGCGCGTGCTGCAGGAGAACGCGGTCCGGCCCGTCGGCAGCACCGATCCGGTGCCGGTGAACGTGCGGGTGATCTCCGCAACGCACCGCGATCTGCAGCAGCTCATGGCCGCGGGCCAGTTCCGCGAGGACCTCTATTACCGGCTCAACGTGGTGCACATCGAGATGCCCCCGCTCAGCCGCCGCCGCGAGGACATCCCGATGCTGGTGGCGCATTTCCTCGCGCAGATCGCCCGCGAGAGCGGCGTGCGCAAGATCTACGCGCCCGAGGCGGTGGAGCTGCTCGCCACCGCCGACTGGCCGGGCAACATCCGCCAGCTGCAGAACGTGGTGCGGCAGAACGTCGCGCTGTCGCAGACCCCGATCATCCCGGTGGAGCTGGTGCAGCAGTCCCTCGGCGGCTCGCCCGGGCGGCTGCCCTCATTCGA
>DATKPR010000079.1:0-30739 GCA_035523985.1 Steroidobacteraceae bacterium
CCGGGGCTGGCGGGCCCGTGCAGCCGCGCGGCGATCTCCGGGAGGCTGAGCGTGCCGGCGAGGCCGTAGATCAGCGACATGCCGTAGAGCAGCGCCCCCGAGGCGATCGCGCCCAGCACGAAGTATTTCATGGCCGACTCGGCCGAGACTCCCGAGTCGCGATCGAAGGCCACCATGGAGTACACCGAGAGCGCCAGCAGCTCCACCCCGAGGTAGAGCGTCAGCAGGCTGTTGGCGGACACCAGCACGAAGATCCCGAGCAGCGCCGTCAGCGACAGCACGTAGTACTCGCCGCGCAGGATGCCGCGGTTCTCGAGGTAGCTGCGCGAGTACAGCAGCGCCACCGCGACCACCAGGAAGCCGGCGAGCTTCAGCGCCCAGCCGAGCTGATCCGCCACGTACAGCCCCGAGAACAGCAGCTGCCGCGAACCGACCTCGCCGTACTGCACCGTGAGGGCGGCACCGAGCGCCAGCGCGAGCAGGGTCAGCGTCGGGGTGAGCCCGCGGCGGCGCTCGCCGGCGAACACCTCCGTGAGCAGCACGGCGCAGATGGCGAACACCAGCCAGATCTCGGCGACCGCCGGTGCGAGGCTCTCGAGGCTCATGGAAGTGGCTGGCATGGGCTGCGCGGCTCTAGATCTTGGTGGCGATCGCCTGGGCGAGCAGGTGGTGGATGGTCGGCTGCATGACCTTGAGGAGCGGCGCCGGCCACACGCCGACGGCGAGTACCGCCAGGGCGAGGGAGGCCAGCACCACGAGCTCGCGGGCATTCAGGTCCTCGAGCGCGGCGACCTTCGGGTTCGCGACCTCGCCGAACACCACCCGCTTCACCAGCCACAGCGTATAGCAGGCACCCAGGATCAGCGTCAGCGCCGCGAGCGCCGCGTACCAGAAGCTGGCACGGAAGCTGGCGATGATCACCAGGAACTCCCCGACGAAGCCCGAGGTGCCGGGCAGCCCCGTGTTGGCGAGCGCGAACAGCACCATGAAGGCGGCGAACACCGGCATGGTGTTGATCACGCCGCCGTAATCGGCGATCTGGCGGCTGTGCACTCGGTCGTAGAGCACGCCGACGCACAGGAACAGCGCCCCGGAGATCAGTCCGTGCGAGATCATCTGCACCATGGCGCCATCGAGACCCATGCCGGCGCCGCGGGTGGAGCCGGTGGCGCGCACGATCTCGTAGATCACGAAGGCACCGAGCGTCACGAAGCCCATGTGCGCGATCGAGGAGTAGGCGATCAGCTTCTTCATGTCCTGCTGCACCAGCGCCACGAAGCCGATGTAGATGACCGCCACGAGCGACAGAGCGATCACCAGCAGGTCGAGCTCGCGGCTGGCATCCGGGGCGATGGGCAGCGAGAAGCGCAGAAAGCCGTAGCCGCCCATCTTCAGCATGATGGCCGCGAGGATCACCGAGCCGCCGGTGGGCGCCTCGACGTGCGCGTCCGGCAGCCAGGTGTGCACCGGGAACATCGGCACCTTGACGGCGAAAGCCAGCAGGAAGGCGAGGAAGATCCAGCGCTGCTCGATGAGGGTGAGCGGCAGCCCCTGGAAGCTCGCGATCGCGTAGTCGCCCTGCTTCACGTACATGTAGATGAGCGCCGCCAGCATGAACACCGAGCCGAGGAAGGTGTAGAGGAAGAACTTGATGGTGGCGTACACGCGGCGCGGCCCACCCCAGATGCCGATGATGAGGAACATCGGGATCAGCATGGCTTCCCAGAAGAAGTAGAAGAGCAGCGCATCGCTCGCCGAGAACACCCCGATCATGAGGCCTTCCATGATGAGGAAGGCGGCGTAGTACTGCGCCGGGCGCGACTCGATCACCGTCCAGGCGGCGATCACCACCGGCACGGTCATGAAGGCGGTGAGCACGATGAGCGGCAGCGAGATACCGTCGACCCCGAGCGCGTAGTACGCCTCGAAGCGGGGGATCCACGGCAGCTTCTCGACGAATTGCAGCGCCGCGGTGGTGGTGTCGAAGCCGCTCCACAGCGGCACCGTGAGCGCCAGCGTCGCGAGGGCGGCGGCGAGCGCGAGCCAGCGGCCCGCGCCGATGCGCCGGTCGCCGAGCGCGAGCACGCCGAGGCCCGCGCCGATCGGCAGCCAGATGAGGATGGAGAGCAGGTGCGGCATGCGCGTGCGGCTTTCTATGGGTGCGTGAGGTACCAGCCGAGCAGCACCGCGAGGCCGATGACCATCCAGAAGGCGTAGGAGTAGAGGTAGCCGCTCTGCACGCGGCGCAATACGCCGCCGAGCCAGCCGACGCTGTCCGCCGTGCCGTTCACCATGGCGCCGTCGATGAGTCCCTGGTCACCGCCCTTCCACAGGCCCTGGCCGAGTCCGCGGGCGAGCGCCGCCAGCACCTTCTCGTTGAACCAGTCGAAGTAGTACTTGTCGCACAGAATCCGGTAGAGCACCCGCAGGCGCCGTGCCGCCTCGTCGGCGAGCTCGGGGCGCTTGAGGAAGAACAGCCACGCGGTGGCGACCCCGGCGGCCGCGAACCAGAACGGCGCCGAGACGAGCCCGTGCAGCGCGAAGGCAGCGGCGCCGGTGAAGTCCGCGCCGACCCTGGCGGTCACATCGTTCCCCGGCAGCACGAAGATCGCGTGCCCGAAGTAGCCGCCGAACAGCACCTGCCCCACCGTGAGCGCGCCGATCAGCACCGAGGGGATGGCGAGCGCGATCAGCGGCAGCGTCACCACCCACGGGCTCTCGTGCGGGTCGCCCCCGTGGCCGTGGTCGTCGTGGCCATGGTCCTCGTGGCCGTGCGCCGCCGCGCGGAAGCGCTCCGGCCCGTGGAAGGTCATGAACAGCATGCGGAAGGTGTAGAGCGCGGTGACGAACACGCCGAGCAGCACGCACCAGTAGGCGATCGTGGCGCCGGCGCGGTGCGACTCCCCGACCGCCTCGATGATCGCGTCCTTCGAGTAGAAGCCCGAGAAGAACGGCGTGCCGATGAGCGCCAGCGCGCCGATCCAGCAGGTCACCGCCGTGATCGGCATGTACCGGGCAAGCCCGCCCATGCGGCGCATGTCCTGCTCGTGGTGCATGCCGATGATGACCGAGCCGGCGGCGAGGAACAGCAGCGCCTTGAAGAAGGCGTGGGTCATCAGGTGGAAGATCGCCGCGCCGTAGGCCGACACCCCGAGCGCCACCGTCATGTAGCCGAGCTGCGAGAGCGTCGAGTAGGCGATGACCCGCTTGATGTCGTTGTTGACGACGCCGAGCAGCCCCATGAGGAAGGCGGTGGCCGCGCCGATCAGCATCACGAAGGTCAGCGCCGTATCCGAGTACTCGAACAGCGGCGACATGCGCGCCACCATGAAGATGCCCGCGGTCACCATGGTGGCGGCGTGGATGAGTGCCGAGATCGGCGTCGGACCTTCCATCGAGTCCGGCAGCCACACGTGCAGCGGCATCTGCGCGGACTTGCCCATGGCGCCGATGAAGAGGCAGATGCAGATGAGCGTCAGCGCGTTGACGTGGGTGGTGCCGCCGAGCGGCAGCAGCTGCTGCGCGATGTGCGGCGCGGCCGCGAAGGCGTCCCGGTAGTCGAGCGAGTAGGTGTAGAAGGCGATCCCGGCGATGCCGAGCACGAAGCCGAAGTCGCCGACACGGTTGACGATGAAGGCCTTGAGATTGGCGAAGATGGCCGTGGGGCGCGTGTACCAGAAGCCGATCAGCAGGTAGGAGACGAGGCCGACCGCCTCCCAGCCGAAGAACAACTGCATGAAGTTGTTCGACATCACCAGCATCAGCATCGAGAAGGTAAAGAGCGAGATGTAGCTGAAGAAGCGCGTGTAGCCCGGGTCGTCGGCCATGTAGCCGATGGTGTAGACGTGCACGCACAGCGACACGAAGGTCACCACCGTGATCATGAGCGCGGTGAGGCGGTCGACGAGGAAGCCGACCTGCATGTGCATCGAGTCGCTCACCAGCCAGGTGTAGACCCGCGCGTCGTAGGCCGGCACGCCGTCCCACCACATCTGCTTGAGCACCAGCAGCGAGAGCACGCAGGAGGCCCCGACCGCGAGACAGGTGAGCGTGTGCGCCCCGGCGCGGCCGATGAGCCTGCCGCCGAGGCCGGCGACTATCGCGGCGGCGAGCGGCAGCAGCGGGATGGCGAGCAGCAGGTTCGGGTTCATGAGGCGCGCATCAGCCCTTGAGGGTATTCAGGTCTTCGACGTTGATGCTGCGCCGCTCGCGGAACAGCACCACCAGGATGGCGAGCCCGATGGCCGACTCGGCCGCCGCCACCGTCAGGATGAAAAACACGAACACCTGTCCGTTGATGTCGTTCAGGTAGCGCGAGAAGGCGATGAAGTTGAAGTTGGCGGCGAGCAGCAGCAGCTCGACGCACATGAGCAGCAGGATGACGTTCTTGCGGTTGAGGAAGATGCCGGCCACGGCGAGCGAGAACAGCACCCCGGAGAGGATCAGGAGCTGCGCGAGGGTGATCACGGGCGTTTCTCCGCGTCCATCTTCACGAGGCGCACCCGGTCCTCGCGCCGCACCGCCACCTGGCGGCCGATGTCCTGCTGCTTGAGCCCGCTGCGGCGGCGCATGGTAAGCGCGATGGCGGCCACGATCGCCACCAGCAGCAGCACCGCCGCGAGCTCGAACGGATAGGCGTAACGGGTATAGAGCACGCTGCCGAGCGCCAGCGTGTTGCTGTAGTCGGCCGGCAGCGGCGCCGCGCCGCGCTGCGCGTCGATGGCGCCGCCGAGCCCGCCGCGCGCCCAGACCACCCCGGCGATCTCGACGATCACCGCGGCGGCGGTGAGCCAGCCTAGCCAGGCGAAGCGCGTGAAGCCCTTGCGCAGCTCCGCCAGGTTGATGTCGAGCATCATCACCACGAACAGGAACAGCACCATCACCGCGCCCACGTACACCAGCACCAGCACCACCGCGAGGAACTCCGCCTCGATCAGCAGCCAGATCGCCGCCGAGGTGACGAAGCACATCACCAGGGCGAGAGCCGAGTACACCGGGTTGCGCGCGCTGATCACCCCGAGCGCCGCGAGCAGCAGGATGACGGCGAAGATGTGGAACAGCACCTGGATCAGCATCGTTGCGCGCTCACCGGTAAGGGGCGTCGGCGGCCTTGTCGGCGGCGATCATCGCCTCGTAGCGCTCGCCGACCGCGAGCAGCTTGTCCTTGCTCATGATGTTCTCGCCGCGCCGCTCCATGTGGTACTCGTGGATGCGCGTCAGCACGATCGCGTCCACCGGACAGGCTTCCTCGCAGAAGCCGCAATAGATGCATTTGAAGAGGTCGATGTCGTAGCGCGTGGTGCGCCGCGTGCCGTCCGGGGAAACGTCCGAGTCGATGGTGATGCACACCGCCGGGCACACCGCTTCGCACAGCTTGCAGGCGATGCAGCGCTCCTGGCCGTTCGGGTAGCGGCGCAGCGCGTGCAGCCCGCGGAAGCGCGGCGACTGGGGGGTCTTCTCCTCGGGGTAATTGAGCGTGTACTTCGGCTGCACGAAGGTGCGCGCCGTCACCATCAGCCCCTTGAGGAGCTCGGGCAGCAGGAAGGTCTTGAGCGGATTGATGGCCACGAGCGATTTCCTTAGTGGTACCACGGGCGCGCCCACGGGCCGATACGGCAGGCCGCGAGCAGCATCTCGACCGCGATCCACACCAGCGTCACCGGGATCAGCGCCTTCCAGCCGAGCCGCATGATCTGGTCGTAGCGGTAGCGCGGAAAGGTGGCGCGGAACCAGAGGAAGAAGAACAGGAACACAAAGATCTTGAGCCCGAACCAGAAGAAGCTCGGCTGGCCGAGGAAGGTATTGCCGAGGAGCGGATAGCCCTGGAACGGCCCCTGCCAGCCGCCGAAGAAGAACACCGCGGTGAGCGCCGAGATCAGGATCATGTTGGCGTACTCGGCGAGGAAGAACAGCGCGAACGCGATCCCCGAGTACTCGACGTGAAACCCGGCCACGATCTCCGACTCGCCCTCGGCGACGTCGAAGGGCGCGCGGTTGGTCTCGGCCACGCCCGAGATGAAATACACCATCAGCAGCGGAAACAGCCAGAACCAGTTCCACCCGAGGAAGCCGCCCTCCTGGGTGCGCACGATGGTGCCGAGATTCATGCTGCCGGCGGCCATCAGCACCCCGACGAGGGCAAAGCCCATGGCGATCTCGTAGGCCACCATCTGCGCGGCCGAGCGCATCGCGCCGAGGAAGGCGTATTTAGAGTTCGCCGCCCAGCCCGCCACGATCACGCCGTACACGCCCATCGAGGTGAGCGACAGCAGGTAGAGGAGCCCGGCGTCGGCCTTCGACACCACCACCTCGGGCGACAGCGGGATCACCGCCCAGGCGGCGAAGGCCGGCACGAGGGCGATCAGCGGCGCAATGCGGAACAGCACCTTGTTGGCGTTCGCCGGGATGACCACTTCCTTCAGCAGCAGCTTCACCACGTCCGCGAACGGCTGGCCGACTCCCGGCAGCAAGCCGAAGATGCGCACGCGGTTCGGTCCGCGGCGCAGCTGCATCCAGCCGATCACCTTGCGCTCCCACAGAGTGAGCAGCGCCACGCTGACGATCAGCACCACCGTGATCACCACGATCCACACGGTGGAGCGCCCGTAATCGGGCAGCGCGAGCCACAGTTTGGCGGGATTTGGCACGCGTGCTCCTCGCGCCCTCAGTAGGTCGTGGCCGCGGCGCGGCCCTCACGCGTCTTCTGCAGCGACGGCGCGCGGCGCACCAGCGCATCGGTCTGGTACATGGGCAGGTCCACCACCCGCACCTCGCCGGCCGTCACCGCCGCGCTGGCAGCTCCCGCCGGCGTCACCGCGTGCGTGCCCTGGTAGCCGTGCGCCGTGACGCCGGCGCACAGCGCACGCAGCTCCTCGCGCACGTCCTCGGAGGACTGGTATTCGAAGCCCGGCAGATCGAGCAGGTTGCCGAGCACGCGCAGCACCTTCCACCCGGGGCGCGCCGCACCGAGCGGCACCGCCACCCCGCCCTGGCTCTGCCAGCGGCCTTCGCAGTTGACGTAGGTGCCCGAGGTCTCGGCGAAGGTGCCGATCGGCAGCAGCACGTGCGCGATGCGCTTGACCTCCTCGCTCACGAACGGCGTGATGGCCACCACCAGCTCGGTGCGCGCGAACACCCCGGCGCTGTCGGGATCGAGCGCATCGATCGAGGGCTCGACGCCGCCGAGCAGCACGCAGGCCTTGAGCGGCCGCTGCAGCATGTCGCGTGCGGTGCGCCCGGGCTGCGCAGCGGCCCTGCCGCCCGCCTCGCGGTGCGGCACCGCGCCGGCGAGATAGGCCCCGGCCGCGTTGCCGCCTTCGGCCAGCACGCCGAGCGAGGCGTCCGCCACCGCGGCCAGCGCCGCGGCGAGCGCGCGCAGGTCCGCGAACTGCGGGTGGCGCGTGGCGAGCGCGCCGAGCCACAGCGCGCGCTTTTCCCCGCTGAGGAGCGCACGCGCCAGCGCGCGGTGCTCATCGCTCACGCGCGCCGCCTGGGTGGCGGCGGCCAGATGCGCCGGCACGGGCCTGGACGCGGCCTCGGCGGCCGCGGCCAGCAGCGCCGCGAGATCACCCACCAGCGTGCGAGGCGCGGAGGTGAGATAGGCCGCGACCGGGAACTGGTACTGGAAGCGCGCCGGATTGAGCAGGGCCACCTGGGCGCCGCGCCGCGCGGCCTTGCGCACCCGGTGGGCGAGCATCGGCACCTCGCGCCGCAGGTTCGAGCCGACGACGAGCAGACCCGTGAGCTCATCGACAGCCGCGATCGGCAGACCCAGGCCGGGGAAGAGAGGATCCGCACCCTGGTCGCGGAAGTCGCGCTGCCGCAGCCGATGATCGATGTTGTGGGTGCCGAGACCGCGCGCCAGGCGGCCCGCGAGGTAGAGCTCCTCCAGCGTCGCGGAGGGGCTCACCAGGAAGCCGCAGTCGGCGCCGCGGGCCTTCAGGCCCTGCGCCACCTGCGCCAGCGCGCTCTCCCAGTCGGTCTCGACCCATTCCGCGCCGCGGCGCACCAGCGGCTGCTCGAGGCGGTCGGCGCTGTAGATGCCCTCGTAGCTGAAGCGATCGCGGTCGGCAATCCAGACCTCGTTGATCGCCTCGTTCTGGCGCGGCACCACGCGCATCAGCCGTCCGCGCAGCACGTGGCCGTAGAGGTTGGTACCGACGGGGTCGTGCGGGGAAACCAGCGGCTGCGCGCTCATCTCCCAGGCGCGCGCGCTGAAGCGGTAGGGCTTGGAGACCAGCGCCCCGACCGGGCACAGGTCGATGACGTTGCCGACCAGCTCGTGGTTGACGGCACTCTCTATATAGGTGCGCACCTTCATGTGCTCGCCGCGGCCGATCATGCCGAGCTCCTGGATGCCGGCGATCTCCTCGGTGAAGCGGATGCAGCGCGTGCAGTGGATGCAGCGCGTCATGTCGGTGCCGATCAGGGGCCCCAGGTTCTCATCGAGCACGACGCGCTTGCGCTCCTCGTAGCGCGAGGCGTCGCGGCCGAAGCCGACCGCCAGATCCTGCAGCTCGCATTCCCCGCCCTGGTCGCAGATCGGGCAGTCGAGCGGGTGATTGATGAGCAGGAATTCCATGGTGGCGCGCTGCGCGCCGATGGCGCGCGGCGACTTGGTGAAGATCTTCATGCCCTCCATCACCGGCGTGGCGCACGCCGGCATGGGCTTGGGCGCCTTCTCCACCTCCACCAGGCACATGCGGCAGTTGGCGGCGACCGAGAGCTTGTCGTGGTAGCAGAAGCGCGGCACATAGGCGCCGTGCGCATCCGTCACACGGATGATCATCTCGCCCTTGCGCGCCTTGACCGGTACGCCGTCGATTTCGATGTTGACCAGATCGTCCGCCATAGCTACGCCGCGCGCGCCCCCAATTGCTCGCTCACGAGGCTCCTGCCGCCGTGATCGATCATGTACTCGAACTCGTGGCGGTAGTGCCTGAGGAAGCTCTGCACCGGCCACGCCGCGGCATCCCCGAAGGCGCAGATGGTGTGGCCCTCGATGCGGTTGGCGACATCGAGCAGCAGCCCGAGGTCCTCGCGCCGCGCCTCGCCGGCCAGCATTCGCTTCAGCAGCCGGTTCATCCAGCCCGTGCCCTCGCGGCACGGCGTGCACTGGCCGCAGGACTCGGACTTGTAGAAGCGCGACACGCGCTCCAGCACCCGCACCATGCAGGTGGTCTCGTCCATGATGATGGCCGCGCCGGTGCCGAGCGCCGAGCCCGCGGCCTTCACCGAGTCGTAGTCCATGTTGGTTTTCATCATGATCTCGCCCGGCACCACCGGTACCGAGACGCCGCCCGGGATCACCGCCTTCAACTTGCGCCCGCCCTGCATGCCGCCGTTCAGCGCCAGCAGGTCCGCGAACGGCGTGCCCAGCGGCAGCTCGAGGTTGCGCGGCCGCGCCACGTGCCCGGAAAAGGAGAAGATCATGGTGCCGGCGGAGTTGGCCGGCCCCAGGGCGGCGAACCACGCCGGCCCCTTGCGCAGGATCGTCGGCACCGAGGCGAAGCTCAGCGTGTTGTTGATGGTGGTGGGCGCACCGTAGAGACCGAAGTTCGCCGGGAACGGCGGCTTGAAGCGCGGCTTGCCGGGCTTGCCCTCGAGCGACTCGAGGAGTCCGGTCTCCTCGCCGCAGATGTAGGCGCCGGCGCCGATGAAGGCATGCAGATCGAAGTCGACCCCCGAGCCGCGGATGTTCCTGCCAAGCAGGCCCGCCTCGTAGGCTTCGCGCAGCGCCGCCTCGAAACGCGGCGCGGGCTCGCCGAGGAACTCGCCGCGGATGTAGTTGTAGGCCACGGTGGAGTTGGTGGCGTAGCCGGCGATCGCCAGCCCCTCGATGAGGGCGTGCGGATTGAAGCGCAGGATGTCGCGGTCGTGGCAGGTGCCCGGCTCGCTCTCGTCGGAGTTGCACACCAGGTACTTCTGCACCGGCGAGTTGCGCGGCATGAAGCTCCACTTGGTGCCGGTGGGGAAGCCCGCGCCGCCGCGGCCGCGCAGGCCCGAGGCCTTGACCTGGTCGATGATCGTGCCGCGGTCGGGCTTTTCCGCCAGGATCCGCTCCCACACGTCGTAGCCGCCGATCGAGCGGTAGGTGGCCAGCGTCCAGGAACGATCGAGCTTGAGCGGCTCGAACACCAGCAGATTCATCTTGTCGGCGTATTTGGCTTCGAGTTCGCTCACTTGAGCTCATCCAGGATCTTGTCGAGCTTCTCGGGCGTGAGATTCTCGTGGAACACGTGGTCCACCATGGCCATGGGCGCGCCGTTGCAGGCCGCGAGGCACTCTTCCTCCATCTTGAGGAAGATGCGCCCGTCGGCGGTGCTGTCGTTCAACCTGATGCCGAGCTTCTTCTCGGCGTGGGCCACGAGCGCCTCGGCGCCGTTCAGCATGCAGGAGATGTTGGTGCAGATGCTGACGTGATGCCGTCCGCAGGGGTGGGTCTCGAACATCGAGTAGAAGCTCGCGACCTCGTACACCTGGATCGGCGGGAGCTTCAGGTGCTCGGCCACCGCGTCCATGAGATCCGGCGTCAGGTGTCCCTGGTTCTGCTCCTGCGCCGCGCGCAGCGCGGCGATGCACGCCGAGCGCTGCCGGCCCGGCGGAAACTTGGCCACCCAATGATCGATCTCGCGGCGCGTCGCCTCGCTCAGCAGCGACAGCTTGCTCATCAGCGCGGTGCCGGCGACCCCCACGTTGCTGCGCCCGTTGCTCACCGGTCGACCTCCCCGAAGACGATGTCCTGCGTGCCGATGACCGCCACCACGTCCGCGAGCATGTGCCCCTTGCACATCTCTTCCAGCGCCGCCAGGTGCGCGAAGCCCGGCGCGCGACACTTGAGGCGATAGGGCTTGTTGGCACCGTCCGAGATCAGGTACACGCCGAACTCGCCCTTGGGGGCCTCGATGGCGGCGTAAGTCTCCCCGGCCGGCACCTCGTAGCCCTCGGTGAAGAATTTGAAGTGATGGATGAGGGACTCCATGTCCTCTTTCATGTGCTCGCGGCTCGGCGGACGCACCTTGCGGTCGTCGATCATTACCGGTCCCGGGTGCGCGCGCAGCCACTCGATGCACTGGCGCACGATGCGGTTCGACTGGCGCAGCTCCTCGACCCGCACCAGGTAGCGGTCGTAACAGTCGCCGTTGACGCCCACCGGCACGTCGAAGTCCATGCGGTCATAGACCTCGTAGGGCTGCTTCTTGCGCAGGTCCCACGCGATCCCGGAGCCGCGCAGCATCGGACCGGAAAAGCCGAGCTGCATGGCGCGCTCGGGCGTCACCACGCCGATGTTGACGGTGCGCTGCTTCCAGATGCGGTTGTCGGTGAGCAGCGCCTCGTAGTCGTCGATGGCCGCCGGGAACTGCTCGGTGAATGCCTGGATGAAGTCGAGCATCGAGCCGCCGCGCGCCGCGTTCATGCGCGCGGCTTCCTTCTCCGGGTGCCAGCGGGTCGCCTGGTACTTCGGCATCGAGTCGGGCAGGTCGCGGTACACCCCGCCCGGGCGGTAATAGGTCGCGTGCATGCGCGTGCCCGAGACCGCCTCGTACACGTCCATGAGCTCCTCGCGCTGCTTGAAGCACAGCAGGAACACCGTCATGGCGCCGATGTCGAGCCCGTGGGCACCGAGCCACATCAGGTGGTTCAGGATGCGCGTGATCTCGTCGAACATGACGCGGATGTACTGGGCGCGCTCGGGCGGCTCGATGCCGAGCAGCCGCTCGATGGCGAGCACATAGGCGTGCTCGTTGCACATCATCGAGACGTAGTCGAGGCGGTCCATGTAGCCGATCGACTGGTTGAAGGGCTTCGACTCCGCCAGTTTCTCGGTGCCGCGGTGCAGCAGCCCGATGTGCGGATCGGCCTTCTGGATGACCTCCCCGTCCATCTCCAGCACCAGGCGCAGCACGCCGTGAGCCGCCGGGTGCTGCGGCCCGAAGTTCATGGTGTAGTTGCGGATCTCGTTGAGCGGCGTGGCGGCCATCAGCGCGGCACCTGCGGGTCACGGAGCGCGGGCTCGTAGCGGTGGTCGTGGCGGATGACCTTGGGCACCAGCACCCGCGGCACGATGCTCACCGGACGGTACACCACGCGCCGCTTGTCGGGGTCGTACTGCACTTCGACGTTGCCGATGAGCGGAAAGTCCTTGCGGAAGGGGTGGCCGATGAAGCCGTAGTCGGTGAGGATGCGGCGCAGGTCCGGGTGTCCGCGGAACACGATGCCGAAGAGGTCGAAGGCCTCGCGCTCGAACCAGTTGGCACTCGCCCAGACGTCGATCACCGAGTCGAGCGCCGGCTCGGCCGTATCGGGGCAGCGCACCGTGAGGCGCAGCCGCTGGTTGTGGGCGATCGACAGCAGCTGATAGACCACCGCGAAACGCCCGGGCGCGTCCGCATCCGGCGGCCCCTCCTGCGCGAAGCGCGCACGGCTGAACCCCAGGCGCGTGGCGCTCTCGGTCTCCCAGTCGTCGCGGCCGAAATGCAGGTAGTCGACGCCCGCGACGTCCATCAGCATCTGGAAGCGCAGCTCCGGCGCATCGCGCAGCGTGCGGCAGACCGCCAGCAGCGAGTCCGCCTCGGTCTCGTAGGCGAGCTCATGGGCGGGCGCCGGCACGCGGCGCACGCTCGTCTTGAGCTGCGCGTCGACCTTCCCCGCGAGTGCCTCGACCGACTCGCTCACGCGTCCCTTCCCTTCATTCATCTGGCGATGGTGCTGGTACGGGCGATTTTCTTCTGCAGCTGCACGATGCCGTAGACCAGCGCCTCGGCGGTCGGCGGGCAGCCCGGCACGTACACGTCGACCGGCACGATGCGGTCGCAGCCGCGCACCACCGAGTAGGAGTAGTGGTAGTAGCCGCCGCCGTTGGCGCACGAGCCCATGGAGATCACCCAGCGGGGCTCGGCCATCTGGTCGTACACCTTGCGCAGCGCCGGGGCCATCTTGTTGACGAGCGTCCCGGCCACGATCATGACGTCCGACTGCCGCGGGCTCGGCCTGAATACCACGCCGAAGCGGTCCAGGTCGTAGCGCGAGGCGCCCGCGTGCATCATCTCGACGGCACAGCAGGCGAGCCCGAAGGTCATCGGCCACAGCGAGCCGGTGCGCGCCCAGTTCACGAGCTCATCGAGCCGCGTGGTGATGAAGCCGCGCTGCGCGAACGTCTCCGGGCCTTCGGCGACCTCTAGTCCCACTCGAGCGCCCCCTTGCGCCATTCGTAGATGAATCCCACCACGAGGATGGCGAGGAAGATACCCATGGCGAGGAGGCCCGCGATCCCGATCCTGCCGAGTGCCACCGCCCACGGAAACAGGAACGCGATCTCGAGGTCGAAGACGATGAAGAGGATCGCCACCAGGTAGTAGCGCACGTCGAACTTCATGCGGCTGTCCTCGAAGGCCTCGAAGCCGCATTCGTAGGGCGAGAGCTTGGCGCGGTCGTCGTGGAAGCGCGCGAAGTAGCGGCCGAGGCCCGTGCCGAGCGTGAGCAGGACCACGGCCAGCGCGGCGGCGACCACCAGGAAGATGAGGATCGGCAGGTAATTCAGCAGCATGCGCGACGCCCGTAAAAAAGGCAGATCGTCGTGACCTGCCCCCGAAGCCGCGGCATTGTACCAAAGGCGCTCGCCCAACCGGCACTCAAATTGCAGTGCCGCAGGCGTTGCGGCACACTCGTTTACACCACAACAAGAAACGTTGCGCGCCCGGCGCGCTCGAGGGGTAATGCCGACTTGAAAGCCAAGGCATGCGTCCGGCACCGCGGGGCCGCGACACATGAGTGACTCGGCCGCTGCGGCGCTCGCCGCCAGCTCCCTCGACGAGGACGCCTGGGACGACCTGCTGAGCTTCATCGAGGAGCGGCGCGTCATTCCGATCGTCGGCCCCGAGCTCCTGATGGTGTCGACCGACCGCGGCCCGCGGCTGCTGTTCGACTGGGCCGCCGAGCGGCTCGCCGCACGGCTCAACGTCAATACCGCCACCCTGCCGCGTCCCTATACCCTCAATGACGTGGCGTGCGTGTTTCTCGCGCAGCATGGGCGGCGCGAAGAGGCCTATGTGCGGCTGCGCAGCGTCATCCGGGAGGCCGACTTCGCCCCTCCGGCGACGCTGCGGCACCTCGCCGCGATCACGGACTTCGACCTGTTCGTCTCGACCACCCCCGACTCCCTGCTCGAGTCCGCCGTCAATCTCGAGCGCTTCGCGGGCGCCCCGGGGACCGAGGTGCTCGCCTATTCGCCGAACCGGGTCGTGGACCTCGCCACCGAGCGCGACCGGCTGGCGCGGCCGGTGGTCTACCACCTGTTCGGCAAGCTCGCCGCCTCGCCGACCTACGTGATCTCGGACGAGGATCTGCTGGAATTCATCTGCGCGCTGCAGAGCGAGCACCTGGTGCCGGAGAAGCTGTTCCACGAGCTCGAGCACAACCACCTGCTGTTCATCGGCAGCAATTTCACCAACTGGCTGGCGCGGCTGTTCCTGCGCATGGCGAAGCGCCAGCGCCTGTCCGACCCGCGCGACGTGGGCGAGGTGCTGGCCGACGATCACTCGAGCGAGGACGACCGCCTGATCTCCTTCCTGCAGCAGGTGAGCGTGCGCACCCGCATCTATGTCGGCGCCGAGCGCTTCGTCGAGGAGCTTTCGCGCCGCTGGCAGGCGCGGCACAGGCCCAGGGGCGCGGCCGGCGCCGGGCCGACCCGTTTTCTGCCCCCGGCGCGCGAGATGCCCGACAACGCCGTGTTCATCAGCTACGCGCGCGAGGACCTGCCCGCGGTACAGCAGCTCAAGGCGGGGCTCGATGCCGCCGGCATCGCCACCTGGTTCGACCTCGACCGCCTGGAAGCCGGCGACGACTACGACCGCAAGATCCGCAACAACATCGCGCGCTGCTCGTATTTCATCCCGGTGGTCTCGGCGACCACCCAGCGCCGCCTCGAAGGCTACTTCCGCCGCGAGTGGAGCTATGCCATCGACCGGGCACGCAACATGGCCGACGGGGCGGTCTTCATCCTGCCGGTGAGCATCGATGCGACCACCGCCGCGGAGGCCCTGGTGCCCGACAAGTTCAAGGCGCTGCACTTCACCGAGCTCGCCGGCGGGCGGCTGCCGCCGGAGTTCGTGCAGCGGCTCGGCGACTTCATGCAGGCGCGCGGCCGATGAGCGCGGCGGTCGTCAAGCCCGGCGCCGCGGAGCCCGCGGCCGCCGCCGCCACGGTCGATGAGCGCAACCCCTGGCTCGGCCTCGCCTCCTTCACCGAGGAGACGCGCCGCTACTTCTTCGGGCGCGACGAGGAGGTCGCCGAGCTCGCGCGGCGCGTGCAGCGGAAGCTGCTCACGGTGCTCTTCGGCCAGTCGGGTCTCGGCAAGACCTCGATCCTGCGCGCCGGCATCGTGCCGCGGCTGCGCGGCCAGGGCTACTGTCCGATCTACGTACGCATCGACTACTCGCGCGAGGCGCCCGAGCCCGCCGAGCAGATCAAGGCCGCCATCAAGGTGAACGCGCGCCTGTCCGGGGAGTGGACCCAGGCCGGCGTCGCGGTCGAGGGCGAGTCGTTGTGGGAATACCTGCACCATCGCGACGACGTGCTGCGCGACCAGTCCGGGGCGACGCTCATCCCGCTGCTCATCTTCGACCAGTTCGAGGAGATCTTCACGCTGGCGCAGAGCGATGAGTTCGGGCGTGCCCGCGCGGCGCGCTTCGTCTCCGAGCTCGCCGATCTGGTCGAGAACCGCCCGCCGAAGGAGCTCGAGAGCCGCTTCGACGCCGACGAGACGGCCGCGGCGCGCTTCGATTTCGCGCGCAGCGACTACCGCATCCTCATCGCGCTGCGCGAGGACTACCTCGCCCCGCTCGAGGGCCTGAAGAAGGAGATCCCCAGCATCTCGCAGAACCGCCTGCGGCTTGCGCCCATGACGGGCACCCAGGCGCTCGCCGCGGTCGTGCAGCCGGGCAAGGGACTCGTGACCCAGGAGGTCGCCGAGGCGATCGTGCGCTTCGTCGCCGGCGGCGCCGAGCTCGCCAACGCCGTGGTCGAGCCCTCGCTGCTGAGCCTCATCTGCCGCGAGTTGAACGACGCGCGTCTCGCGCAGGGGCGCAACGAGATCTCGCTCGACCTGCTCGCCGGGTCGCACGCGACCATACTCGAGAGCTTTTACGAGCGGGCGCTCGCCGATCAGCCGGCCGCGGTGCGCCGCATCATCGAGGACGATCTGCTGACCGACTCGGGCTTCCGCGAGAGCGTGGCCGAGGAAAACCTGGTCAAGCGCTTCACCGAAGCCGGCGCCGCCCCCGGCACGCTCGCGCTGCTGGTCAACCGCCGGCTGCTGCGCATCGAGGAGCGCCTCGACGTGCGCCGCGTCGAGCTCACCCACGACGTGCTGTGCAGCGTCGTCAAGGCGAGCCGCGACCGGCGCCAGGAGCGCGAGGCGCGCGAGGCGACCGAGCGGCTGCTGGCGGAGCAGCATGCGCGCGAGCAGGCCGCGCGGCGCGCCGCGGTGCGTGCCCGGCAGATCGCGGCCGGTTGCACCGTGCTCGCTGCCGTCGCGGTCGTGGCCGCGGTGTTCGCCTGGCTGAACAGCCAGCGCGCCCATCGCGCCGAGCGCGAGGCGCAGGACACCCGGGCACTCGCCGAGCAGGCGCGCGGCCAGGCCGAGCATCTGCTCGGTTACCTGTCGGACGACTTCGGGCGCGAGCTCGAGAGCTTCGGGCGGCTCGACGTGCTGGCGGAGTTCTCGCAGCGCCAGATCGACTATTTCCACGGCCTGCCGGCGACGCTGCGCGGCACCGAGACGGTGCGCAATGGGGCACTGGCGCTCGTCATGCACTCGCGCGCCATGCGCGCGGTCGGTCAGCTCGACGTCGCGGCCCGCAATGCCGGGGAGGCCCTTGGGCTTCTTGGCAAGCTGCGCGACGGCGGCGACACATCCGAAGCCACCGCCATCGCGCTCGCGCTCGCGGATGCAGCCGAGGGCCGTATCCTCGAGGCCCGCAACGATCCGGAGGCGCTGCCGACCAACTGGCGCGGCTTCGAGCTGCTGCAGCCGCTGGCGGCGCGGCCCGATGCGTCCGTGGCGGTGCGCCGCGCCTACGTGCAGATCGGCTCCCGCATCGGCTTCGAGCAGACCGCCGCGGACCGCCACGAGGACGCCGTCGGTACCGAGCGCCAGGTGATGGCGGTTGCCGAGCGCCTCGGTGCGCGCGAGCTCGGCGACCTCGACATGAGCGCGTACTACGCGGAGGCCGGCGCCTGGATGGTGACCGCGCTCGAGAGCCTCGGGCGCTACGGGGAGGCCCACCGTATCAGCGACGACTGCATGCAGGTTGCCGCGGGCGTGCTGGCACGGCAGCCGGGCCATCGCCTCGCGCTGCACGCCGAAGAGGTCATCACGGGCGTCCTGGTCAGCGTGGACCAGGACGAGCTCGCTCCGCAGCAGGCGTTGCGCGACAGTCTGCGCCAGGAGCAGGTGTCGGTTGCCCTCCTCAATCTCGATCCCGCCAACATCGTCTCCATCAACAACCTGGCGGTCTCCGAAGGCCAGCTGTATGGCGCCTACTGGTCGGCCGGACGGCTGCGCGAGGCGCTCCCCCACGCCGACAGACAGGTCGAGCTCGCCGGCCGCGCGGCCGGCGGCGGCACGCAGTTCGAGCTGACCGAGACGGGGGTCGTCGGCGGCCAGGTGTACGCGCGCGCCATGGTGGGCGATGCCGCGGGGGCCCAGGCCGCGCTGGCAAACGGGCAGCGGCTCCTCGAGAAGTTCAGCGCGGGCAAGCCCGGGGACAGCATTGCCGTGGTGCTCATGCAGAGCGGTTACTCGATGGAGCAGGCGTTCGCGGCGTTCGAGCGCGATGACCTCGCGGCCACCGAGCGCCTCGCCACCGGCGCGACCCATGAGCTCGAGGCGGCGGTGACGCGTGGCGGCCCGGAGCGCCTCGCCAAGACGAACATCCTGCATTTCGCTTATGAGCTCGCCGGCTCCGCGCGCTATCTGGCAGGTGACTTTCCCGGCTCGGAGCAGGCGATGACTCTGGCCGTCGAGGCGCGCCGGCAGTTGGGCGCCGACGCCATGGGCGATCGCCGCGAGCTCAATCAGCTGCTCACCTGGGTCGCGATGGCCCAGGCCCGCCAGGGGCACACGGCCGCGGCCGCGGCGACCGTTGCGCCGGTGGTGAAATTCGAGCGCGCGCTGATGGCGCGGAATCACGGCGACCAGTGGGTACCCTTCGAGGCCGCCGGCGCCCTGTATGCGCAGGCGCTCGCCGACCGCGCGCAGCGCGCGGCACTGCTCGCCGAGGCGGCCGGACTGCTCGATCACCTCGCGCCCGAGATCAGGGCATTGCACGACACGCGCATGTGGCGTTCGCTCATCGCCGAGGCGCAACGCAAGGGCTGAGGCGTCCGCCCCGCGCGGGGCAGTTTCAGCCCGATCGATTCGATTGGTGCCGACGGGGAGATTCGAACTCCCACACCTTGCGGCGCTAGCCCCTCAAGCTAGTGTGTCTACCAATTCCACCACGTCGGCAACATTGAGATGGCGCTCGCGGCTGCGGCGCCCTACTTCGGCGGCTGCGCAGGCGCCGGCGCGGACGAGGGCGCCGGGACCGGAGCCGCGGCGGGCGCCGTCGCGGGTGCCACGGCCGGGGCCGGCTGCGAGGCCGCCGGTGCGGCCGGCTGCGCCGTGCCCGCCCCCGGTGCCCGGGGCGCCGCCTTACCGTTCTCCGCAGCCTCCTCGAGGATGGTCTTCTGCGTCTCTTTGCTGGCGGCCGTACCGAGGTAGGCCAGCGCGAGACTGTTGATCATGAAAATCGCGGCAAAGATCGCCGTGGCGCGCGACAGTGCCGTCGTCGCGCCGCGTGCGCCGAACACGGTGCCCGAGGCGCCCGAGCCGAAGCCCGCGCCCGCCTCCGCGCCCTTGCCCTTCTGCAGCAGCACGAGGCCGATGATGGCGAGCGAGGACAGCACCTGCACGATGGTCAGAAGATTTCGTAGCATCTCGATACCACTTCAGCCCGGCCGCGCCGCGGCCAGGATCGTCAGAAACTCATCCGCCTTGAGCGAGGCGCCACCGATCAGGCCGCCGTCGACGTCCGGCATGTTGAACAGCTCGGCCGCATTGCCGGCCTTGACGCTGCCGCCGTAAAGAATGCGCGTAGCGGCCGCAATTCTAGCATCCCGTCCCGCGATCCGGGCGCGGATGAAGGCGTGGGCGTCCTGCGCCTGATCGGGCGTGGCGTTGCGGCCCGTGCCGATGGCCCATACGGGCTCATAGGCGATCACCCCGCGCTCGAGGGTCCCGGCACCGCACAGCTCGAGCACCACCTCGAGCTGCCGGGCCACGACTTCGTGCGTACGGCCCGCCTCGCGGTCGGCGAGCTGCTCGCCGACGCACAGGATCGGAATCAGTCCCCTGGAGTGGGCGGCCGCGAACTTGCGCGCCACCAGCTGATCGCTCTCGCGATAGAGCAGCCGGCGCTCCGAGTGGCCGACGATGACGTACTGGCAACCGACATCCTTCAGCATCGCGGCCGAGACTTCCCCGGTGAACGCCCCCTGGTTATCGGCGCACACGTCCTGGGCGCCGAGGATGAAGAGCGAATCGCGCAGCAGCCGTCCGACCTCCTGCAGGTAGACGAGCGGCGGACAGACGATGCAGTCGGCCGCGGCCGAGGCCGGGGCGTGGGCCAGCAGCTCCTCGACCAGGCGTGCGTTGTCGGCACGCGTGCCGTGCATCTTCCAGTTCCCGGCAACGATCGGACGGCGCGCGGAATTCAATTTCCTGGACTCGCTCTCAAATCAGGGGGGTCAGCGCTCAAGGGCGCGGGATGATAGCGATGCAGGGGGGGTGGCGCAACGGCGCCCCGGAACGGCGTTCCCCGCGCCGGCTCAGCCCGCGGCGGCGGCCCTGACCAGGTCGGCGAGCTCGGTGGCCGCGGCGCGCGTGGCGCCCTCGTCCCGGCCCTCGACCATGACGCGAATCACCGGCTCGGTGCCCGAGGCGCGCAGCACCACGCGGCCCTCCCCCGCCATGGTGCGCTCGATGCGCGCCATGGCTTCCTGCACCGCGGGCACGCTCGCCGGATCGAAGCGCCTGGCCACCTTCACGTTCAGCAGCACCTGCGGGTACTTCTGCATGCCGGAGGCAAGCTCGGCGAGCGGCCGCCCGGACTGCTGCATGACCGCGAGCACCTGCAGGGCGCAGACGATGCCATCGCCGGTGGTGGTCTTGTCGAGGCACAGGATGTGGCCCGAGGTCTCGCCGCCGAGCATGCCGGACGCCTCGCGCAGCATGGCGAGCACGTAGCGGTCGCCGACCGCGGCGCGGCGGAATTCGATGCCGCTCGCGCGCAGGCCGGCCTCGAGTCCGAAGTTGCTCATCACCGTGCCCACCACCGGGCCGCGCAGCGTGCCGGCCTGGTGCAGCGCCCGCGCGATGACGTACAGCAGCTGATCGCCGTCGACGATGCGCCCGAGGTGATCGACCATCACCAGCCGATCGCCGTCGCCATCGAGCGCAATGCCGACGTTGGCGCGCACGCCCGGCACGGTGAGTTGCAGCAGATCCGGCGCGGTCGAGCCGCAGCCGTCGTTGATGTTGCGCCCGTTGGGTGAGCAGCCGATCGGCACGATCTCGGCGCCGAGGTCGGCGAGGATGCGTGGTGCCACCTTGTAGGCGGCGCCGTTGGCGCAGTCGATGACGATCTTCAGCCCCTTCAGGTCGACGCCCGCCGGCATCGTCGAGGCGCAGAACTCCTGGTAGGTGGTGCGCGAGCGGTCGACGCGGGTGGCGCGGCCGAGGTTGCGCGAAGTGCGCGTCTGCGGCGGCTGCGCCAGCTCGCTCTCGATGCGCTCCTCGAGCTCGTCCGAGAGCTTGCCTCCGGAGGCGTCGAAGAACTTGATGCCGTTGTCGTCGTAGAGGTTGTGCGAGGCGCTGATCACCACGCCGAAATCGCATTTGAAGCGCCGCGTCAGGTAAGCGATGCCGGGTGTCGGCAACGGGCCGATGAGCATGGCGTTGACGCCGGCCGCCACGAACCCGGCCTCGAGCGCCGACTCGAACATATAGCCCGAGAGGCGCGTGTCCTTGCCGATCAGCACGGTGCCGCCCTGCGGCGCCAGCACGCGCGCGGCGGCGCTCGCCAGCTGGAGCGCAAAGTCGACGGTCATCGGGTGCTCGCCCACCCGCCCGCGAACTCCGTCGGTCCCGAAATACCTGCGGCCCATCTAGTGTCCTCTCACTGCCGTCACGACTTTGAGCGCCTCGACGGTCGCGGCGACGTCGTGGGCGCGCACGATGCGCGCCCCCGCCAGCGCCGCCATCACCGCGAGCACCACGCTCCCGAGCGCGCGCTCGCCCGGCGGGCGCCCGGTGAGTGCGCCCACCATGGATTTGCGCGACACCCCGACGGTGAGCGGCACTCCGGCGGCGGTGAGCTCGCCGAGGCGACGCAACAGCGTCAGATTGTGCTCCAGAGTCTTGCCGAAGCCGAATCCCGGGTCGATCGCCAGGCGCTCCCCGTCGATCCCCGCGGCGCGGCAGGCCGCAAGCCGCTCGCCGAGAAAGGCGCCCACCTCGCCGACCACGTCGGCGTAGCGGGGCTCGAGCTGCATGGTGCGCGGCTCGCCCTGCATGTGCATCAGGCACACGGCGCAGCCGCTGTCGCGGGCCGCCGCCAGCGCGCCCGGCTCGCGCAGCGCCCGCACGTCGTTGATGAGGCCGGCGCCGGCCGCGGCCGCCGCGCGCATCACCTCAGGCTTGCTGGTGTCGACCGAGATCACCGCGGCGCTGGCGCCGCGCAGCCGCTCGATCACCGGGATCACGCGCCGCAGCTCCTCCCCGGCGTCGACCGGGGCTGCGCCGGGGCGCGTCGACTCGCCGCCCACGTCGATGAAGGCGGCGCCCTGGCGCGCGAGCTCGAGGCCGTGGCGCACCGCCGCCCCGGTATCGAGGAAGCGGCCGCCGTCGGAGAAGGAATCGGGCGTGACGTTGAGCACGCCCATGACGAGCGGCTGGCGCAGGTCCACCACGGTGTCCTGGCAGCGCAGCACGCTCCCGGGAGTGCTCATGTCCCGCCGGGACGCGCGCGCAGGCCGCCGCGACGCAGCCCTCGCTGCCTCAGTGCTGGCCCGCCGGAATCGGGCCGCCCGCCGGCGCCGGGGACTGCGGCGGCTTGTTGGACAGCGTGTCGTCCCAGTCCTTGGGCGGCCGCGGCGTCCTGCCCGCCATGATGTCCTTCAGCTGCTCCTCGTCGATGGTCTCGTACTTGATGAGCGCCTCGGCCATGGTGTGCAGCTTGTCGAGGTTGGTCTCGAGGATACCCTTGGCGCGGATGTAGTTGCTCTCGATCACGCGCTTCACTTCCTCGTCGATCGCGTGCGCGGTCACATCCGACACCTGCTTGTGCTGGGTGACGCTGCGGCCGAGGAACACTTCCCCGGTCTCCTCCGAGTAGGTGAGCGGCCCGAGCCTGTCCGACAGGCCCCATTTGGTGACCATGTTGCGCGCGAGCTCGGTAGCGCGCTCGATGTCGTTCGAAGCGCCGGTGGTGACGCCGTCGGCGCCGAAGATCAGCTCCTCGGCGCAGCGGCCGCCGAAGAGCGAGGTGATGCGGCTCTCGAGCTCGCGGCGGCTGGTGCTGTAGCGGTCGGTCTCCGGCAGGTACCAGGTGAGGCCGAGCGCCCGGCCGCGCGGGATGATGGTCACTTTGTAGACCGGGTCGTGGCTCGGCACGCTGAAGCCGACGATCGCATGTCCCGCCTCGTGATAGGCGGTCATCTTCTTCTCGTGATCGGACATGACCATCGAGCGCCGCTCGGCACCCATGTAGATCTTGTCCTTGGCGCGCTCGAATTCGTCCATGCTGACGATTCTCTTGTTAGCGCGCGCGGCGAACAGGGCCGCCTCGTTCACCAGGTTGGCGAGATCGGCGCCCGAGAAGCCGGGCGTGCCGCGCGCGATGAGCGCCGGCTTCACGTCATCCGCGAGCGGCACGCGCCGCATGTGCACGCGCAGGATCTGCTCGCGGCCGCGCACGTCGGGCAGCGGCACGACCACCTGGCGGTCGAAGCGGCCCGGGCGCAGGAGCGCCGGGTCGAGCACGTCCGGCCGGTTGGTGGCGGCGATGACGATGATGCCCTCGTTCCCCTCGAAGCCGTCCATCTCGACCAGCAGCTGGTTGAGGGTCTGCTCGCGCTCGTCGTGACCGCCGCCGAGGCCCGCGCCGCGGTGGCGGCCGACCGCGTCGATCTCGTCGATGAAGATGATGCAGGGCGCGTGCTTCTTGGCCTGCTCGAACATGTCGCGCACGCGCGAGGCGCCGACGCCGACGAACATCTCGACGAAGTCGGAGCCGGAGATGGTGAAGAACGGCACCTTGGCCTCGCCGGCGATGGCGCGCGCCAGCAGCGTCTTGCCGGTGCCGGGCGAGCCGACCATGAGGACGCCCTTGGGGATCTTGCCGCCGAGCTTCTGGAACTTGCCGGGGTCCTTGAGGAAGTCGACGATCTCGCCGACCTCCTGCTTGGCCTCATCGACGCCGGCCACGTCCGCGAAGGTGACGCTCACCTGGTCCTCGCCGAGGAGCCGTGCGCGGCTCTTGCCGAAGGACATGGCGCCGCGGCCGCCGGAGGCACCCTGCATCTGCCGCAGCATGTAGACGAACACCACGATCAGCAGCAGCGCGGGAGCCAGCTGCAGCAGCAGCTGACCCATGTAATTCGGCGGCTTGGGCGGCTCACCCTCGATCTTCACGTCCGCCTTCATCAGCGAGCCGATGAGAGCGGTGTAATCGGTCTCGGGGTTGTAGGTCTTGAACTCCGACTTGTCCTTGAGCTTGCCGAAGATCATGTCGCCCTGGAGCTTGACCTCATCGACGCGGCCGTCCTTCACGTCATCGAGGAAGGTCGAGTAGAGGATCTGCTGCGGCTGGCCCGTGGTCGGCATGTAGCGGCTGAAGACCAGCAGCAGCACGATCACGATGACGACCCAGAGCAGGATATTCTTTGTCAAATCGTTCAAAGGCTTCCGTCCTTATTTGGGGGCGCCTCGAAATCCCGAACCGGCACCCGGGCCTCGAGGCCGAACCTACACCAAGCGATACCTCATGGCCAGCAAGTACATCTCGGGGCTGCGGGCCCGGGAGGCCGGGGGTTTGACCAGCTTCACCCGGGAGAATTCGCCCCGGGCAGCCTTCACCAACTGCTCGAAGCCGCTTCCCTGGAACACCTTGATCAGGGCATCCCCACCCGGCTTCAAGACGCGGCCCGCCATATCGAGGGCGAGCTCAGCCAGGTGCATGGAGCGGGCCTGATCCGTGACGTCGATGCCGCTCATGGCGGGAGCCATGTCGGACAGCACCAGGTCGACCCGGCCCTCGGGAAGGAGCGCCAGGACGCGGGCAAAGACCTCCTCCTCGCGAAAGTCGCCCTGGACGAACTCGACCCCGGCGAGGGCGTCCATCGGCAGGATATCGGTCGCGACGACCCGCCCGCGGGGACCCACCCGGGTGCGGGCGTACTGGCTCCAGCCCCCCGGTGCGGCCCCGAGGTCGAGACAGACCGCCCCTGGCTTGAGGAGCTTCTCGCGCCGGTCGATCTCCTCGAGCTTGAAGGCGGCCCGCGAGCGCCAGCCCTCGCTGCGGGCGCGCTTCACGTAGGGGTCGCTGAAGTGCTCCTTCAGCCACCGGTCGCTGCTCTTCGAGCGCTTAGGCATGCGCCGCGCCACTCCTTCTACAATGCGGGCATGAAGCAAGGCCCCGACGCCGCCCCGCCCGAGCTCTCCGAACGCCAGCGCCGGCACCTGCGCGGCCTCGCCCATCCACTCAAGCCCGTGGTGCGCCTGGGCGCCGCCGGGCTCACGGACGCGGTGGCGCGCGAGACGGTCCGCGCCCTCGCCGACCACGAGCTCATCAAGGTGAAGGCCCCCGGGGGCGACCGCGCGGCGCGCGATGCGCTCTTCGCCGCGCTCGCCGCACGCACCGCGAGCGCCCTCGTGCATCGCATCGGCAACGTCGCGGTGCTCTACCGGCCGCACCCCGAGCTGCCGCGCATCCTGATACCGGACTAGCTGAAGCGCACCGTCACGATCTCGTAGGAGCGCAGCCCGCCCGGGGCGGTGACTTCCACCACTTCGCCCTCGGCTTTGCCGATGAGCGCGCGGGCGATCGGTGAGGTGACGGAGATGCGTCCGGCGCGGATATCCGCCTCGTCCTCGCCGACGATCTGGTAGACGACGCGCGCGCCGCCGGCCTGGTCCTCGAGCTCGACGGTCGCCGCGAACACCACCTTGCCGGTGTTCGGCACCGTCGAGGGATCGATCACTTCGGCGTTGCCGAGCTTGCGCTCGATCTCGGAAATGCGTCCCTCGATGAATCCCTGCTGCTCGCGCGCCGCGTGATATTCGGCGTTCTCGGAGAGGTCGCCGTGGCCGCGCGCCTCGGCGATCTGCCGGATGATCGCGGGCCGTGCCTCGCTCTTGAGGCGCTTCAACTCGGCGCGCAGCGCCTCGGCGCCGCGCAGCGTGATGGGGGAGCGTTTCATGCCTCGCTCGCCTCGAGGTGCAGGTCCTGCAGGCGGTTGACCTCGACCTCATCGAGATGATCGAGCGCTTCGACGGTGGCGAGCCCGGCGGCGAGCGTCGTGTAGTAGGTCACCCGCCGGTGCACGGCCTCGCGGCGGATCGAATTGGACTCGCGGATGGCGAGCTTGCCCTCGGTGGTGTTGACGATGAGATCGATCTCGTCGTTCTTGATCATGTCGACGACGTGCGGGCGGCCCTCGCGCACCTTGTTGACGCGCCTGGCGGCGACGCCGGCCTCGGTGAGCGCGCGGGCGGTGCCCTCGGTGGCGAGGATCTCGAAGCCGCGCTCGATGAGCTTTTTCGCCAGATCGACCGCGCCTGGCTTGTCGCGCTCGCGCACGCTGATGAAGCATACGCCCTTGCGCGGCAGCGTCACGCCCGAGGCGCTCTGCGCCTTGGCGTAGGCCTCTCCGAAGGTGCGCCCGGTGCCCATCACCTCGCCCGTGGACTTCATCTCCGGCCCCAGGATCGGGTCGGACTCGGGGAACTTGTTGAAGGGGAACACCGCCTCCTTCACCGAGAAGTAGTGCGGCACGCGCTCGACCGCGCCGACCAGCTGCTTGAGCTTCCTGCCCGTCATGACGCGCGCGGCGATCTTGGCGAGCGGCAGCCCCGTGGCCTTGGAGACGAACGGTACGGTGCGCGAGGCGCGCGGGTTCACCTCGAGCACGTAGATGACGCCGGCCTGGATCGCGAACTGGATGTTCATGAGCCCGATCACGTTGAGCGCCCGGGCGAGCTTCCTCGTCTCCTCGCGCAGGTCCGCCTGCATCTCGCGCGTGAGACTCACCGGCGGCAGCGAGCAGCCCGAGTCGCCCGAGTGCACCCCGGCCTGCTCGACGTGCTCCATGATGCCGCCGATCAGGACGTCCTCGCCGTCGCACACCGCATCCACGTCCACCTCGATGGCGACGTCGAGGAAGCGATCGAGCAGCACCGGGCTGTCGTTCGAGACCTGCACCGCGTTGCTCGTGTAGGTGCGCAGGTCCTCCTCGTTGAATACGATCTCCATGGCGCGGCCGCCGAGCACGTAGGAGGGCCGCACCACGAGCGGGAAGCCGACCTCGCGGGCGAGCTGCACCGCCTGGTCCTCGGTACGCGCCGTGGCATTGGCCGGCTGTTTCAAGCCGAGCTTGCGCACCAGCGCCTGGAAGCGCTCGCGGTCCTCGGCCACGTCGATGGAGTCGGGCGTGGTGCCGATGATGGGGGCGCCGGCCGCCTCGAGCGCGCGCGAGAGCTTCAGCGGCGTCTGTCCGCCGAACTGCACGATCACCCCTTCGGGCTTCTCCACCGCCATGACCTCGAGCACGTCCTCGAGGGTGAGGGGCTCGAAGTAGAGGCGGTCGGACGTGTCGTAGTCGGTGGAGACGGTCTCGGGATTGCAGTTGACCATGATGGTCTCGAAGCCGTCCTCGCGCAGCTGCAGCGCGGCATGCACGCAGCAGTAGTCGAACTCGATCCCCTGGCCGATGCGGTTCGGGCCGCCGCCGAGGATCATGATCTTGCGCCGTCCGGTGGGGTTGGCCTCGCACTCCTCCTCGTAGGTCGAGTAGAGGTAGGCGGTGGAGGTGGCGAACTCGGCGGCGCAGGTGTCGACGCGCTTGTAGACCGGCACCACTTTCAGCTCGTGGCGCTTGTCGCGGAGCGCCTTCTCCGGCATGTCGAGGAGCTTCGCGAGCCGCGCATCGGAGAAGCCGCGGCGCTTGAGCCCGCGCAGCCGCTCGGCGCTGAGCGCGCCGAAGCCGTGGGCGCGCACCTCGGCCTCCTCCTCGACCAGCTCCTCGAGCTGCGCGAGGAACCACGGATCGATATAGGTGAGCTCGGCGATGCGCGCGCGCGGCCAGCCGGCGCGGAAGGCGTCCGCCACGTACAGCAGCCGGTTCGCTCCCGGAGCGCGCAGCTCGTGCGCGAGCTTCGCCGCGGTCTCGTCGGTGAGCGGCAGCGTCAGCTGCGGGGTGAGTCCGTCGAGCCCGGTCTCGAGTCCGCGCAGCGCCTTCTGCAGCGATTCCTGGAAGGTGCGGCCGATCGCCATCACCTCGCCGACGGACTTCATCTGCGTCGTGAGCCGGTCGTTGGCGGCGGGGAATTTCTCGAAAGTGAAGCGCGGGATCTTCACCACCACGTAGTCGATGCTCGGCTCGAACGAGGCCGGCGTCGCCCCGCCGGTGATGTCGTTCTTCAGCTCATCGAGCGTGTAGCCGACGGCGAGCTTGGCGGCGATCTTGGCGATCGGAAAGCCCGTCGCCTTGGAGGCGAGCGCCGAAGAGCGCGAGACGCGCGGGTTCATCTCGATGACCAGCAGCCGACCGTCCCTGGGGCTGACCGCGAATTGCACGTTCGAGCCGCCGGTGTCGACGCCGATCTTGCGCAGCACGGCGATCGAGGCGTCGCGCATGCGCTGGTATTCCTTGTCGGTGAGGGTGAGTGCCGGGGCGATGGTGATCGAGTCGCCGGTGTGCACGCCCATCGGGTCGAGATTCTCGATGGAGCAGACGATGATGCAGTTGTCCTTGTGGTCGCGCACCACCTCCATCTCGAACTCTTTCCAGCCGATCACCGACTCTTCCAGCAGCACCTCCCCGGTCGGGGAGGCATCGAGGCCGCGCGCCACGATGTCTTCGAGCTCCTCGCGGTTGTAGCCGATGCCGCCGCCCGAGCCGCCGAGCGTGAACGAGGGGCGCACCACCACCGGGTAGCCGATCTCGCCGGCGATCGCGAGCGCCTCATCGAGGCTCCTGGCGATCTGCGAGCGCGGCGTCTCAAGGCCGATCTCGCGCATGGCGTTGCGGAAGAGCTCGCGGTCCTCCGCCATGTCGATCGCCGCGCGCGAGGCGGCGATCAGCTCGACCTCGAATTTCTCCAGCACACCCTCGCGCACCAGGTCGAGCGCGGTATTGAGCGCGGTCTGTCCGCCCATGGTGGGCAGCAGCGCATCCGGGCGCTCCTTCTCGATGATGCGCGCGACGGTGCGCGCGTTGACCGGCTCGATGTAGATGGCGTCCGCCATCTCCGGGTCGGTCATGATGGTCGCGGGGTTGGAGTTCACCAGGATGATCCGGTAGCCCTCCTCGCGCAGCGCCTTGCAGGCCTGCGCCCCCGAATAGTCGAACTCGCACGCCTGGCCGATGACGATCGGGCCGGCGCCGATGATCAGGATGCTCTCGATGTCGGTGCGCTTGGGCATCTAGTTCATTGGCCTAAATCGCCTGCGGCGATTTCGGCGGACATTACTGCGTCGGCCGCCGGCAAAAGGCGCGGCTTTTGCCGGCTGCTCATCGACCGCCCGCCTGCTGGCGGCGCAGCGTGTCCTCGGCGAGCTTCAGCTGCGCCTGCAGCCGCCGCAGCATGAGGTGATTGAAGCGTTCGAACAGCGCGCGCATGTCGTGCGGTCCCGGGCTCGCCTCCGGGTGTCCCTGGAAGCCGAAGGCGGGACGGTCGGCGAAGGTGATGCCCTGCAGCGAGCCGTCGAACAGCGACCGATGCGTCGCCTTGACGCCCGCCGGCAGCGTCGACTCGTCCACCGCGAAGCCGTGATTCTGGCTGGTGATGAACACGCGCCCCGACTCGAGGTCCTGCACCGGATGATTCGCGCCGTGATGGCCGAATTTCATTTTCACGGTCTTCGCGCCGGCGGCTAACCCCAGGATCTGGTGCCCGAGGCAAATGCCGAACACCGGCACATCGGTCTCGAGGAACTTGCGGGTCGCGGCGATCGCGTAGTTGCAGGGCTCGGGATCGCCCGGACCGTTGGAGAGGAACACGCCGTCGGGCTCGAGCGCCAGCACTTCCTCGGCGGAGGTCTGCGCCGGCACCACCGTCATGCGGCAGCCGAAATCGGCGAGCAGCCTGAGGATATTGCGCTTGATGCCGAAGTCGTAGGCCACCACGTGCAGGCGCTGCGAGGAGCGGATCGGCGCGCGCGCCGGGTCGGGCCACACGGTACCGTCGTTCCACTGGTAGGAGCGTTTGACGCTCACCACCTTGGCGAGATCCATGCCCTTGAGGCCCGGGAACTTGCGCGCCAGCTTGACCGCGGCGGCCTGGTCGGCCTTCTCGCCGGTCATGATGCAGCCGGCCTGCGCGCCCTTCTCGCGCAGCGCGCGCGTCAGCTTGCGGGTGTCGATGCCGGCGATCGCGACCACCTTGCCGCGCTCGAGAAACTGCGGCAGCGACTCCTCCCCGCGCCAGTTGCTCCACACCGCGGGCAGGTCGCGGATGATGAGCCCCGCGGCGTAGATCTGCGCAGCCTCGAGATCCTCGGGCGTGGTACCGGTGTTGCCGATGTGCGGACAGGTGAGCGTCACGATCTGACGCGCGTAGGAAGGGTCGGTGAGGATTTCCTGATAACCGGTGAGGGCGGTGTTGAAAACGACTTCGCCCGTGGTGTTGCCTTTGGCTCCGATCGACTGTCCGCGGAAGATCGTTCCGTCGGCCAGTGCGAGCACCGCAGGTACGCTCACCAGTTCACTTCCCCTTGACGCACATACACAAAGCGGGAGGAGTTCTCATCGAACATCCTCCCGCCTTGCATGGACTAACCCGTACACGGATTAGGCGGAAATTTTACGGGTTCGGCCCCGCGTGTGTCCACGGGAGATTCCCGGCGGCGCGGTGCCCCGGCACCTCAACCCACGTCGCGAATACGTTCTTAAACCGATGTTTTATAACCAATAAAATCCCGCATGCCGTAACGTCCGGGGGGCTGAGCCACGAGCCAGAGCGCAGCGGTCAGGGCGCCCCGGGCGAAGATTCCCCGGTCGTACGCGCGGTGGGTCATCGCCAGCTGCTCCCCGGGGCCGCTGAAGAGCACCGTGTGCTCGCCGACCACATCCCCGGCGCGCAGGCTGGCCATGCCGACCTGCCCCTCGGGACGTCCTCCGGCAACGCCGCTCGGGCCCGCGGCGCCCACCGCCGGCACCGGCAGGCCGCGGGCCGCGGCGGCCGCCCGGCCGAGCGCGAGCGCGGTGCCCGAAGGGGCGTCCTGCTTGCTGCGGTGATGCGTCTCGATCACGTCGATGTCGAAGCTCGCGGGCAGTGCCCGCGCGCTCTCGCGCACGAGCTCCGTGAGCACCGCGACCGCGACGCTGGTATTCGCCGCGACCAGCAGCGCGATGTCGCGCGCCGCCGCGGTGAGTGCCGGCTCGAGCGTGGCATCGAGCCCGGTGGTGCCGATGAGGA
>DATKPR010000080.1:0-20936 GCA_035523985.1 Steroidobacteraceae bacterium
CGCGGTGAGCGTCAGGTGATCGGCGAGCACCGCGCCGAGCGCCCAGGGCCACAGCTGCGGCCGCAGCGCGAGGGCGGCGACGGCCGCGAGGTGCAGCGCGACCGAGCCGCGGATCAGCGCCGACGGCCGGTAGGCGCCGCCTGGCGGCGCATCACGCGCTCCCGGGCGCCATGCGGACATCGAGGAAATCCTCCCAGAGTCTTCGCCACACGGGCCACTCGTGGCCGCCCGGCACCCACGCGACCCGCCCGGCGCCGAGCGCGCTGGCGAGGGTCTCGTGGCGCGCCCGGTAGCGGTCCTCGCGCCCCAATCCTAAGTGTATCGGCGGCGGGCCGTGGGCGTGGTGCTTGAGGAAGCGCCAGATGCGCCGCTCCTCATCCCCCGCCGCGACCGTGCCCGGCTCCCAGGCGGCGACTCCCCCGGCGCGCTCGATCTCACCCGTGATGAGATGGCTGCCGAGATAGGGGGCGATGAGGCACAGCCCCTCGAGCGCGTGCGGCGCCCGCTCGGCGCAGCCGAGCGCGAGGTAGGCGCCGAGGGAGATGCCGCCGAGCCACAGCTCCGTGCAGCCCTCGCGGCGCGCCGCCTGCAGGAGCGCCTCGAGCTCCCCGAGGATGGCGCGGTCGGTGACCGACTCGAACTGTGGCTCGACCAGGACGACATCGAGGTCGAGGGCGCGCTCGCGCACGGCCGCCACGAACCCCGCGCTCACGAAATCCTCCGCGTGCGCGTAGGCCGGCGGCAGCAGCAGGACCCGCCGCCGTGCCGCCTGCCCGGTGCGGGCCCATTCGTAGCGCACGCGGCTCATGCGGCCGCTGCCGCGGGCGTGGCGGGCGGGGGCGGCGGCAGCGGTGCGAGCAGCGCCGCGTAGAGCAGCGCCAGCAGCGCGCCGGGCGCCACCGTGCGTCCGAGCGCCGCCAGCACCGGCACGGCGGAGAAGGCGAGCACCCCGAAGCCCATGACGGTGGCGAGGTTGGCGATGAGGAGCGAGGCGAGGGTGCGCGGCACCGCGGCCGCACGCGCGCCGAGGCGATCGAAGAACAGGGCGTAGTTCGAGCCCACCGCGACGATGAGCAGCATGCCGACGACATGCAGGATCCCGAGCCGCTCGCCCGCGAGCGCGAGTCCCGCGGCCACGGTGAGCACGGCGAGCGCGAGCGGTGCGACCATGCGCAGCGCGCGCGCCGGCGAGCAGGCGAGGGCGAGCAGCAGCACCAGGGCGGCGAGCCCGGCGAGCGAGAGGCGGACCGCCTGCGCGAGGTAGTGCGCATAGAGCGCATCCGCCTCGGCCTTGAGGTCGAGCAGGTGCGCCGCGGGGCAGGCCGCCGCGACCGCGGTGCGCAGCGCCTCGAGCGCCGCCGCCGGCAGCTCGCCCTCGCCCGGCGGGGTGATCGGCAGGAACGCGCTCGTCGTGGCGCCGCCGCCGGCGAGGAGCGCGTCGGTGGCGGCCGCGAGCGGCGTGCCGGCGAGATCCGCGGCGGTCACCGGGGGGGCGCTGCGCGCCGCCGCCACGTCCGCGAGGAACGGCCCGAGGCGCGCGGCCGTCACCGGGAAACCCTCGAGAGCCTGCGGCAGGCGCGCGGCGAGCGCATCCGGCGCCGGCAGGCTCGCCTGGCGCGCCCGCTGCACCGCGGGCCCGGGCAGGTAACGCGTCGGGGACTCGAAGCCGCCGATGACCCCCGCGGCCGTGAGGCGCGTGAGCGCGCGCGCCACCGCCTGCGCCGCATCGAGGGCGGCGCCGGCATCGGGCCCCGGCACGATGACGAGGTAGCGCGCATCGGGAGCGCCGAGGTCGGCGCGCAGGCGCGCGTCGAGCGCCTGCGCCGCCGCCGGGATCGGGCTCAAGTCCGCGAGCTCGCGGCTGAGCAGGGTGTGGCGATCGAGGAAGAGGACGAGCGCGGCGCCGAGGGCGATGAGCGCGAGCGCGAGGCGCGCCCCCGTCAGCCGCACGAGCAGCGCCCGGACCGTGTGTCCGAGGGAGCTCAGATCGCGCAGCGCGAGCGCCGGCGGGCGCCATTCCGGGAGCACGAAGCGCGTCACCAGCGCCGCCGCGATGAGACCGGCGATCGAGAAGACGCCGAGCTGCGCGAGCCCCTGAAAGCCCGAGGGCACGAGCGCCGCGAAGCCGCACACCGAGGTCAGCATACCGAGACGAATGGTCGGCCAGACCGAGTGCCGCCAGTCGCCCGCGGGGCTGCCCGCCGGCGACTGGATGAACAGATAGATCGAGTAGTCGACCGCCTCGCCGATGAGCGTGATGCCGAAGCCGAGCGTGATGCCGTGCACGGTGCCGAAGGCGAGCGCCACGGCCGCGACGCCGGCCAGCGCGCCGCTCGCGACCGGCACGAAGGTGAGGAGGAGCGCCGCGACCGAGCGGTAGGCGAAGAGCAGCAGCGCTCCGATCGCGAGCGCCCCGAGCACCGAGAGGCGCATCACCGAGTCGCGGATCAGGGCGCGCGCGCTGACCGCGAACACGCCCGGGCCGCTCAGGGCGAGGGTGAGGGTGCCTGAGGGCGCGGGCCGGGCCGCGGCGAGCTCGGCAAAGGCGCGGCGGATGGCATCCGCCGCCCGCTGCTGCGCATCGGTGTCGGAGCCCGCCGCGCGGGTCTCGGCGATGAGGAGCGCGCGGCGCCCGTCGCGCGAGCTCCACACGCCCTCGCGGGTCGGGAGGCGCTCACTGGCGAGCGCATCGAGGACGTTGAGCGTCTCGCCGGTGGGGTCGCGCGTGAAGAGCGGCTTGACGAGGAGACCCTCGGGGGAGGCGAGGAGCGCGAGCGTGGCGCCGATCGCCTCGTGCAGGCCCGAGGCCGTGAAGCGCTGCGCCGTCACCGCATCGCTCAAGAGATAGCGATGCGCCGCGGCGAAGGCGACGAGCGCCGCCTCACCCGAGGCGTCGCCGTCGTTCACGGCGAGGAACTGCGGATCGGCGCGCAGCCGCCCGGCGAGGGCGGCGGTGAGCTGCGCGCGCGCGTGCGCCTCACCGCCCGTGACCGCCACCATGATGAGGCGCGCGGCAAGACCGGTGCGCAGCTGCTCGACGAGCAGCCGCTCGCGCGCGCTCGGCGCGCGCGGCAGGAAGGCCGAGAGGTCCGCGGTGTAGTGGGCGCGCACGACGATCGCGGTCGCGCACGCCGCGAGGGCGAGGAACGCCCCCGAGGCGATGCGCCCGGCGCGGGTCACGGCGGCAGCTCCGCGCCGAGCGTGAGGAGCGAGCGGTCGCCGTCGGCTGCGACGATCTCCACGGTGCGCAGCTGCGCCCCCTCACCGGCGATGCGCACCGAGGCGACGGTGCGCGCGGCCGCCGGGTCGCGCGGGGTGAGGGTGAGCGTCCAGTGGCCCGGGTCGCCCGCGAGCTCGAGGCTGAACAGGCGCTCGAGCGCCGCGCGGTCCCCGGCGAGCGTCGCCCGCAGGCTCTCGATGAGGGGGGCGAGCTGCGGGGCGGCGGCGAGCTCGAGCACGCGGGTGTGCCCGCCGCGGGTGGCGCTCAGCAGGCCGTGCGCGAGCACCAGCGTCTCGGGGCGCGGCTCGAGGACGCGCTGCTCGAGGCGGTCGGGCGCCTCGTACAGCAGCTCGCCCGAGGAGCGCAGCGGGCCATCGAGCACCGCCAGATGCTGCACCTCGGTGTAGGCGACGTGACCGTGGCGGCGCGCGGCCAGCGTGCGCATCAGCGCATCGAGCGCGTCCGGCGCCGCCGTCGCCGCGAGCGCGGGCGCGAGGCCGGCCAGCAGCCCCGCGGCCGCCGCGCAGCGCCTGCCCCATGCCCTCACGCGGCGGCTCCCGCCGCGCGCGCGCCCGTCTCCTCGTGCCAGAAGTCGTAGAAGTTGAACCAGTTGTAGGGATCCGAGCGGCAGTACTCCTCGAGCAGCGCCGCGTAGCGGTGGATCGCCGCCTCGATGCGCGCCTCGCGCTCGCCGCGGGCGAGGGTGGAGAAGTCGGCGATCTCGCGGAACACCACGTGATAGCGGTTGGCGCCGCGATACAGGCCCGTCATGAAGTACACCGGCCGGCGCAGCGCCGCCGCCGCGCGCATCGGGCCGGACGGCAGCAGCGCCGGGCGCCCGAGAAAGCTGACGCGTTGCGCCGGCGCCTCGCCGATGGTGCGGTCGGCGAGCATGCCGACGAAGCCGCCGGCGTCGAGGCAGTCGCGGATGCGCAGCATGGCTCCGAGGTGCCCGAGCGGAATGATCTCGGGCGCGCGCGCCGGATCGCCGCCGCGGGTCAAGAGGGTCAGGCGGCTCGCGGTGTCCTGGTACATCGCCATCGCGACGCGCAGGCCCGGCTGCTTGCGCCCCACGGCGCTCATGACCTCGAAGCTCCCGAGATGCGCGCCGAGCAGGAAGGCGCCGGTGCCGCGCGCCGCCGCCGCCCGCATCAGCGTCTCGCCCTCGGTGGTGACGGCGAAGAGCTCGAAGCGCTCCTTGAGGAGGTAGAGCCGATCGAGGACGGTCGAGGCGAAGGCGAAGATCTGGCGGAAGGAATCGCGCACCCGCGGCTCGCGACCGAGAGCGCGCCGCAGGTACTCACGGCCGTGACGGCGCGCGGTGGGCGCGAACACCAGGAAGTAGGCGGCGATGCCGTAGAGGAGGCCCCGCGCCACGCGCCGCCCGAGCTTCAGGGACAGGAAGGCCATGATCGAGAAGGTCAGCGCATTGCCGCGCTCGCGGGCGCGTGCCCAGTGCGTCGCGCTGGTGCGCGGCGCGGCAGGGGCAGCCCCGGCCGCGCCCGCATGTGCGGCCGGCGCGGGCCCGGCGGCGGCGAGCGCCTCCTGCGGTGCGGGCCGCAACACGCCCTGCGCGACCGCGCGCCCGGCGCTCGAGAGCGCGAAGCGGATCGAGCCGTTCGCCAGCCGCTCGTGCTCGAGCGTGAGCACCTCCCCGGGATGCACCGGCTTGAGGAACTTGGCCGCGCCGACGGTCCAGCGGGTGGGGCCGCGCGCCCCGGCGCGCTCGACGGCACGGACCGTCTCATCGAGCAGTACCACCCCCGGCAGGATCGGGGCTCCGGGGAAGTGACCGGCGAGCGCGGGATGCGCGGCGTCGATCTCGAGCGTGGTGGTCGTTCTCATGAGGGCCTTCAGGCCGCGCTGCTCTGGCGGGCCCGCGCCGCGAGCGCGCGCAGCGCCTCCTGTGGGAGCTTGCCGGTGCTGGTGCGCGGCAGGCTCGCCACCAGCAGCAGCGGACGCGGCAGGAAGACGGGGTCGATGCGGCGGCGCAGCTCCGCGGCGATCGCCGCCGGGTCGAGCCCCGGCGCCACGACACACGCCCCGAGGCGCGCCACCTCGCCGGCCTCGCCCGCGGCGCCCTGGAAGAAGGCGCCGTCGAGGACGCCCGGGATGGAGTTCAGCTGGTGGTTGAGGTAGGCGAGGGAGCTCCGCTTGCCGGCGATGTTGACGAGCTCGGCCACGCGCCCGTGCAGCAGGAAGCGATCGGGGCCCGTCGGCTCGATCAGGTCGTAGAGGCGCGTCGGCCGGTCGATGTGGCCGCCGGCCGCGAAGCTCTCCTCGCCGCGCGACTCGAGCGTGACGTCCGGCCACAGCCACCACTCGGCGGTCAGGGTCGGCCGGCGTACCGCGATCGAGCCAGTCTCGGTCGAGCCGTAGATCTCGAGCAGCCGGGTGCGGCAGCGCTGCTCGACCTCGGCGGCGAGCTCGGCGGCGAGCGGCGCGGTGGCGCAGACGACGAGGTCGATCGCGGGCAGCTCGAGTCCCGAGGCGAGCAGTGCCCGCAGGTGGATCGGCGTCGAGATGAGCGCGCGCGGCCGCGGGACGGCGGCGAGTGCCGCGCAGATGTCGGCCGGGTAGAAGGGGTGTGCGGCGCTGAGCGCATGGCCGCTCGCGAGCGGCAGCAGCACGCTCGCCTCGAGGCCGTACATGTGCTGGGGCGGTACCGTCGCCACCAGGGCCCACGAGCGCTCCGTCCCGAGATCGAGCCGCGTCGCCTCGACCCGCATGCAGTCGATCATCCGCCCGAAGGTCTTCTCGTGCGGCACGGGCGTGCCGGTCGAACCCGAGGTGAATACCCAGGCGGCGCGCCGCTCGGGGTCGATGAGCGGTACGGCGGTCGCGGCCGGCGCGCCGGCGGCGCGCGGCGCCTCGGGGTAGCTCACCCGCGGCAGCGCGATGTCGCAGGCCGCCTCGTCGGTGAGGCAGACGGTATCGGGCGCGAACGCTTTGAGCTGCGCGATGACCGCGGGCGTGCGGGTCGGCGGCAGCAGCGTGACGAGGCCCCGCACCAGGGCGGCGGCGAATCCCACGGTGAAGCGGTAGCGGTCGGCGCAGACGTTGAGTACGTGGCCGGAGGCGGGGAGCGCGGCGCCGAGGCGCGCCACATCGCCGAGGAACTGTCCGGCGAGGATCGGCTCGCCGGCGCGGTAGGCGAGCACCGCGTCGGCCGAAGCGTGCGCGATCAGCGGCAGCCGGGCCAGGGGACTACTTCGTCCTGTGTGTGTTGACGTATTCGGCGAGCTGGCGGAGCGAGGCGAAGATGCGCTGGTTGTCCTCGCTGTCGGCACGCAGCTGCACGCCGTACTGCTTCGACACCACCAGCGCGATCTCGAGGATGTCGATCGAGTCGAGTCCCAGACCCTCGCCGTAGAGCGGCTGGTCGGGGCCGATGTCCGCGGGGGTCACCTCGAGGTTGAGCGCCTCGACGATCAGTGCCGCGAGCTCGCGGGTGAGGTCGGCGAGGCCGGCGGAGCCGGCCGGCTGGCGTAGCTGTGAGAGGTTGTCTGACATGGCGGCGGATTATACAAGGGCGGCTCGCGGGGCAAACACCGGGGACACCCCCGCCGGGAAGAAGCCGGCGCGGCGCCCTCAGCGTGCGATACGGCGGGCTACGAGCCGCGGCAGCCGCACGAGGAAGCCGCCAAAGAGCCGCGTATACATCCAGGTGAGGAGCAGGTTGTCGCGCCAGTAGCGAAAGTGCGAGACACCGCCCTCGGCCGCGCTGAAGTAACGGCAGGGCGCCGGGAGGTTGCGTGCCGGCACGCCGCGCCAGCTCAGGCGCACCACCGCCTCGGCGTCGAAGTCGAAGCGGCGCATCCAGCGGCTGCGGTGCATCACGGCGAGCAGCGGGGCGATCGGGTAGACGCGAAAGCCGAAGAGCGTATCGGCGACACCGGCCCAGAGCGTCTCGAGGTTGGTCCACCAGTTGGCGATGCGCCGGCCGCGCAGGCGGATGCGCGGCGCGCTCGCATCGAACACCGGTGCGCCGAGTATCATCGCGGCGGGCTCGGCGAGCGAGGCAGCCATGAAGGGCGCGATGCACTCGGCGGGGTGCTGGCCGTCGGAGTCCATGGTGAGCACGTGGGTGTAGCCGGCGGCGTGCGCCGCCTCGAGGCCCTCGAGGAGCGCCGCACCCTTGCCGCCGTTGCGGGCGCGGTGGAGCACCTTGAGTCCGGGATCGGCGCGCGCGAGGTCGGCGAGCAGCGCCGCCGAGCCGTCGGTGCTGCCGTCGACCACCACCCAGACCGGGTCCCAGTGCGCGCGCGCCGCGTGCACGGTCTGCGCCAGGCGCGGCCCCGGGTTGTAGCTTGGGATCAGCACCAGATGCGTCGCCGAGCGGCTCACTCGCGGCTCTCCACCAGCTGCCGCGACTGGCCGATCATCCAGGCGAAGCCGATCCCGCCCGTCCAGTAGCTGTCGCGCGTGACCAGCGGGCTCGCGGCGAAGGATGCCGCGGCGAGGGAGTCGTGGCGCAGGTAGGCACCCACCCAGTAGGCGCTGTAGCGCCGCGTGAGCGAGACGAGCGCCTGCGTGCCCGCGTAGCCTCCCGGCGCCGCGTACGCGGGCCGGCCGGGCGCGGCGTACTGCGGTGCCACGCTGTAGAAGTAGGCGTCGTAACGGCGCTGCGCGAACAGCGGGCCGGCGAGCAGCCCGAGCTTCCAGCCGCGCGGCCCGCGCTGCGGTGCCACGTCGAGATTGAGGTGCGGCGCGCAGAACCAGCCGATGGAATGCGGGGACGCTTCGACGGTGAAGGCCTCGCGCGCGGGCAGCTCCAGGTCGAGCTGCAGCGCCCGCCCGGAGGAGCGCCACAGGTGCGCGGTCAGCGAGGGGCCGACCTCGAGCGTGGGGCGCAGGTCCGGCATTCCGGCGCGCGCGGAGTCGTTCTTCACCGGAGTCGTGCCGTTGACGCTCAGGTGCAGCTCGATGCGATCCTCGTCGAAGAGCCTGCCGCGCAGGCCGGTGTGGTCGGACTCGATGAACTTGCCGCGGTACACGAAATACGGCAGCGGCACGGGGTACACATGCGTGGTGCTCGCTCCGCGGTAGTCGTTGAAGACGAGCACGCCGGCGCCCATGCCGAACTCCCACAGCGGCAGCGGCTCGGGCAGCGCCGGCCGCGGCGCCCCTGCGCCCAGGGCGAGCAGCGCGCCGGCGCACAGGGCGCCAGCCGCGGGGCCGCGCAGCGCCGGTGCGCTGCGCCAGCCTCTCACGCGGCGGCCCTGAGCGGGCACGTTCCGGTCGCCTCGATCTCGACCAGGAGGTCCTGGCGGCAGATGTCGGCCTGCAGGTAGATCACGCGGGCGGGGCTCTCCGGCGCCGCCGCGAGCTGTGCGCGGATGACCGGGACATCGGCGGGGCGGCGTACGTACACCTTGAGGGCGAGGCAGCCCAGGGAGAAACGCGCCGCCGCATCGACGCGGTTGGCTTCCTCGATGAGCGCCGCGATGTTGGTGAGCGTCTCGCGGGTCTGGGCCGCGGTGTCGCCCACGTGGATCGAGCGATGGCCGACGATGCTGGCGGTGCCGGAGATGAACAGCGTCAGCCCGCCGCCCTGATGCAGCAGCGTCGCGCGCGAGAAGACCGGACGGTGGCTGCCGTACTGGCGCGGGTAGCGGTAGGCGCTCGTCTGGCGGGGGTTCTCGATGAAGGTCGGAGCGGTGCGGCCGGCGAGGAAGTACACCACCAGGGGGCTGCCGCTCGCCGCTCCGAGCGCCGAGGCCGCGGGGACACTGCCGCTGATGGCACGTCCGCAGCCGCTCAACGCATCCTGGCGGGCGCGGTTGAAGAGGCGGTAGCGCTCGGTGCCGTCGAGATCGCGGTTGATGTCCGGCAGGTAGTTCCACACCCGCAGCAGGTGCGGATAACCGAGCGCATCGAGCGTCGCGCAGATCTCGCGGTACACCTCGACCGTCGCCACGTGCAGCGCCGGGGGTGCGCCGGGGGCGCCGGCGATCTCCGACTCCGCGAGCGCGATGCAGCCGAAGAGCAGATGCTCGCTGCGGCGGAAGCGCACGCGGTTGCGGCTGCCGGACTCGGCCGGCTCGCCCGCGCGCCAGACCTCGTAGACGCTGGGGCCGCCGGGCAGCAGCGGGGTGTTGACCTCGGCGACCGGAATCTCAGCGTTGCCGGCCGCCGTGCCGGGCGGGCCGCTGAAGGTGGCGACGCCGAGCACCTCCGCCCACGGGGCCGACTGGTACTCGGCCGCGGACAGGTAGTCGAGCCGCAGGCCGACGGGCGCGCGCATCGATCGCAACCGCGGTGGCGGCGTCAGCTGCCGGACTTGGGCGGGCTCGAGGGCTGCGGCGGGTCGCTCTTCGGGGTGACGGCCGCCTTGACCTTCTTCGCGCCATGGGCGACGGCGGTGCCGGCCTTCTTCGAGTCCTCCCGGATGGCCGCGCGCGCCGGCGCGGTCTTCTCTGCGACCTCGTGGCCGACCTTGCGGGAGGTATCGGCGACGGCGTGCCCGACCTTGCGGGCGCTGTCGGCGACCGCGTGGCCGACGGTTTTGGCGTCGGCCTTGATGGTCTCCTTGACGCCGGGGCTCTGGGTGTCCTGCGCCGCGGCGGGGACGCCGAGACCCAGGGCGGTGGCGGCAGCGGCCGCCGCGAGTGTGAGGGCTGTTCTCATGGGCCGGTATCGTACTTCAGTCGCCGCGCTACCGCACCGTCGCGCCCTGAGGTTGCGGTGCCAATCGTCAACTCGTTCGGGCAAACTCGCCGGATGCGTCTCGACCGGCTGCCCATCGCGGTTTTGCGGCGGACCCGCTACATCCCGGGCGGCTGGGACGTGCTCGCGTTCGTGCTGGTGGTCGCCGTCTTCATCTACTGCGCGCAGGCGGCACACGGACTGTCGGGCTCGCTGGCGGGGCTCGAGTCGACGCCGATCTCACTGCATCCGAGCGCACTCGTCGGCTATTCGGCGCGCACGGCGCTGCGCATGTTGGTGGCGATGGCGGCCTCGCTCCTCTTCACCTTCACCTACGCGACGCTGGCTGCCAAGAGCCACCGGGCGGAGATCGTGCTGGTGCCGCTGCTCGACTTCCTGCAGTCGGTACCGATCTACGGCTTCTCGATCACCATCCTCTTTTTCCTGCATCTCACGCCCGGGCGCGTGGCGGGCGCGGAGCTCGCCGCCGTGTTCCTCATCTTCACGAGCCAGGCGTGGAACATGGCGTTCAGCTTCTACCACTCGCTGCGCAGCATCCCGGACGAGATGGTCGAGGCGGCGCGCAACTTCCAGCTCTCGCCGTGGGTGCGCTTCTGGCGTCTCGAGGTGCCCTTCGCCATGCCCTCGCTCATCTGGAACATGATGATGTCGATGGCCGGCGGCTGGTTCTTCGTGACCGTCTCCGAGGCCATCACCGTCGGCAAGACCACCGTCACGCTGCCGGGCGTGGGTTCCTACATCGTGCTCGCCATGCAGCAGAAGGACCTGATGGCGATCGCCTGGGCGATTTTCGCCATGCTGATCGTGATCGTGGCGTTCGACCAGCTGCTGTTCCGGCCGTTGATCGCGAGCGCCGACTGGTTCCGTCTGGAGCAGGAGGCGGGATTCACCGGGAGTCCCTCCTGGGCCCTCACCATGATGCGGCGCTCGCACCTGCTGCGCTACGTCGGGTCGGCCTTCGCGGCGATGCTGCGCTTCGGCGTCAAGCCGGTCGCGCCCTGGGGCGCCGCGCGGCCGCAGCGCCCGCGGGTCTGGGAGGGGCGCTGGGTGGATTACCTGTGGTACGGCGTGCTGATCCTGACCGGGTTGGCGGCGCTCGCGAAGACGACGCAATTCGTGCTGAGCGAAGTGCGCCCCGCCGAGATCGGGCGCGTGCTCCTGTACGGCAGCTTCACCCTGATACGGGTGGCGGTGCTGATCGCGCTCGCGAGCGTCATCTGGGTGCCGATCGGTGTCTGGATCGGCCTGCGGCCGCGGGTCGCGAGCATCGCGCAGCCGATCGCGCAGTTCCTCGCGGCCTTTCCGGCGAACCTGTTCTACCCCTTCCTGTTCTCCGCGATCGTGCTCTACCACCTGAGCCCGGACGTCTGGCTGAGCCCCCTCATGATCCTCGGTACCCAGTGGTACATCCTCTTCAATGTGATCGTCGGGGCCTCGGCGATCGCGCCGGACCTGCGCTATGCGAGTGAGAATCTCGGCGTGCGGGGGTGGCTGTGGTGGCGCCGCGTGGCGCTGCCGGCGGTGTTCCCGTTCTACGTCACCGGCGCCATCACGGCCTCCGGCGGCTCGTGGAACGCGAGCATCGTCGCCGAGGTCGCAACCTGGGGCAGGGACAAGCTCACCGCGCATGGTCTCGGCGCCTATATCTACGATGCCACCGATGCCGGGGACTTCCAGCGGGAGGTGCTGGGCATCGTGGTCCTGAGTCTGTTCGTCGTGGTACTCAACCGGGTGTTCTGGCGGCCGCTGTACGCGCGCGCCGAGCGCAAGTTCCGCATCAGTTGAGGACCGACGCGCCGTGAGGAGATGTCCGTGAATGCCACCGCTCCCGCCCTGAATCTTGCGCCGCTGCTCGACGTGCAGGGCGTGTGCAAGTCGTTCCGCAAGCCCGACGGGGATCAGCTGGTCGTGCTCGAGCAGGTGAACCTGCAGCTGCGCCCCGGGGAGATCGTGGGCCTCCTCGGCCGCTCGGGCTCGGGGAAGTCGACGCTGCTGCGGCAGATCGCCGGTCTCGACCTGCCGAGCGGCGGCGTCGTCAACTATCTCGGCCACCCCGTGGTCGGCCCCGCCTCCGGCATCGCCATGGTGTTCCAGAGCTTTGCGCTGTTCCCGTGGCTCACGGTGCTCGAGAACGTGCAGCTCGGGCTCGAAGCGCAGGGCGTCGCCGAGGACGAGATGCGCAGGCGCTCGCTGCAGGCCATCGATCTCATCGGTCTCGACGGCTTCGAGTCGGCCTATCCGCGCGAGCTCTCCGGCGGCATGCGTCAGCGCGTCGGCTTCGCCCGCGCGCTCGTCGTGCATCCCAACATCATCCTGATGGACGAGCCTTTCTCGGCGCTCGACGTGCTGACCGCCGAGACGCTGCGCGCCGACTTCCTCAACCTCTGGGGCGAGGGACAGCTGCCGATCAAGGCGGTGCTGCTGGTGACCCACAACATCGAGGAGGCGGTGCAGATGTGCGACCGCCTGCTGATCTTCTCCAGCAACCCGGGGCGGGTCATCGGCGAGCTCCGGGTGGATCTGCCGCAACCGCGGCACACTCAGGATCCGCGCTTCCGGGCCCTCGTCGACCGGGTGTACATCGAGATGACCGCGCGGCCCCGCGGTGAAGTGCGCACCGGCCCCAAGGAGCGCTTCCCCGGAACCGGCATCGGGACGGTGCTGACGCACGTCTCGTCCAACGTGCTCACCGGCCTGATCGAGGAGGTGAGCGCGCCGCCCTACAACGGCAAGGCGGACCTGCCGGTGATCGCCGAGTCGCAACACCTCGAGGTGGATGAGCTGTTTCCGGCGGCCGAGGCGCTGCAGCTGCTGCGCCTCGCCGAAGTCGAAGGCGGCGACATCCGCCTCACCGAGGCCGGACTGGAGTTCGCGCGCGGCGAGACCGACGAGCGCAAGAAGCTCTTCGCGCGCCACCTCATCACCTATGTGCCGCTCGCGGCGCACATCCGCCGGGTGCTCGACGAGCGCGCCACGCATACCGCGCCCAAGAGCCGCTTCTTCGACGAGCTCGAGGACTACATGGCCGAGGAGGCCGCGGAGCAGACGCTGCGCACCATCATCAGCTGGGGCCGTTACGCCGAGGTGTTCGCCTACGACGATCACGCCCAGGCCTTCAGCCTGGAGAACCCGGCTTAGGGACGCGCGGCGAGCTGCGCGGCGGTGCCGCGCTTGGTGCCGAGCGAGCTCGCGTCCCAGCCGCCGCCGAGCGCCTCGATCAGGTTGACGCTCGCGACCAGGCGGTTCTGGCGGATCGCGAGCAGCGTCTGCGCATCCGCGAGCGCCACGGTCTGCGCGGTGATGACCGCGGTGTAGGCGACGGTGCCGGCCTTGTACTGGTTGAGCGTGAGCTGCAGGGCGAGATTCGCGTCCTTGACGGTCTGCTCCTGCACCTTCACCTGCTGCTCGAGGATGCGCAGCGTCGCGAGCTCATCCTCCACCTGCGCGAAGGCTGAGAGCACCGTCTGGCGATAGGTGGCGACGGCGGCGTCGTAGGCGGCGCGCGCCTGGCGCACCTGCGCGGGGCGCAGGCCGAAGTCGAGCAGCGTGTCGGCGGCGTTGCCGCCGAAGGACCAGACGTTGTTCGGCTCCCTGACCAGATGCGAGGTGACGCTGCTCGCGAAGCCGTACGAGCCGCTCAGCGTCAGGTCGGGGAAGTACGCGGCGATCGCGATGCCGACCTGGGCGTTGGCGGCGGCCATGCGCCGCTCGGCGCCGGCGATGTCGGGCCGCCGCTCGAGCAGCGCCGAGGGCACGACCAGCGGCACCACCGGTACCAGCGTGCCGAGCTTCGCGGGCGGGAGCGTGAAGTCGCCCGGCGGCTTGCCGATCAGCACCGCGATGGCGTGCTCGAGCGTCGCGCGGGTGACGCCGACCGCGATCTGCTGCGACTCGGCGCCTTCGAGCTGCGTCTCGGCGGTGATCACGTCGGTCTTGGCGGCGACGCCGACCTTGTACTGGTTCTCGGTGATCTGCAGCGAGCGCTTGTAGGCCGCGACCGTCTCATCGAGCAGCTGCTGCTGCTCGTCGCTGACTCGCAGCGCGATGTAGTCGGAGGCGAGGGTCGCCTGCGCCGAGAGCCGCGCGGCGGCGAGGTCGGCCTCGCTCGCCCGGGCATTCGCCACGTTGGCCTCGAGCGTGCGGCGGATCTTGCCCCAGATGTCGATGTCCCAGGAGCCGGTGCCGGCGAGCTCGAACTGGTTCTTGGGTTGCGACTGCGGCGCGGCGGCGGCACCGGCGCCGACGTTGGCCGCGCCCGCGCCCGGGCCGCCCGAGCGGCTGCCGGTCGCGGACACGCCGATCGCCGGGAAGAATCCGGCGCGCGCCTCGCCGACGAGCGCCACCGCCTCGCGCCAGGCGGCTTCCGAGGCCTTGAGCGTCTGGTTCGAGACGTCGATCTGCTGCTCGAGCTCATCGAGCGTCGGGTCCTCGTACACCGACCACCAGTTCGAGCCGCTCGCCGCCTCGCGCGGCTCGGCCGGCTTCCAGCCCTCGGCTTCCTTGAAACGCGCAGGCACCGGAGCCGCGGGGCGATGATAGTCGGGGCCGACCGCGCAGCCGGCCAGCAGCGCGGCGGCGGTTGCGATGGCGATGGGACGTTGCTTCATGGTCAGACCTTGGCGGGCTCGGCCGGGGCCGCCGGCGGACGCTCGGGATGGAAATTCGCCCACCAGCGGCGGCACCAGGCGCCGAAGCGGTCGAGATAGGTATAGACGACCGGCGTCGTATAGAGCGTCAGCACCTGGCTCACGGCGAGGCCGCCGACGATGGCGATGCCGAGCGGCTGGCGGGTCTCGGCGCCGTCGCCCCGGCCGAAGGCGAGCGGCAGGGCGCCGAGCATCGCCGCCATGGTGGTCATCATGATCGGGCGGAAGCGCAGCAGCGAGGCGCTATAGATCGCGTCCGCCGGCGAGCGCCCCTCGCGCTGCGCCTCGAGCGCGAAGTCGATCATCATGATGGCGTTCTTCTTCACGATGCCGATGAGCAGGAACAGCGCGATCAGCGCGATGACGCCGAACTCCTGTCCGAACAGGCGCAGCGCCAGCGTGGCGCCGGCGCCGGCGGAGAAGATCGTGGAGAGGATCGTGATCGGGTGGATGTAGCTCTCGTACAGCACCCCGAGGACGATGTAGACGGTGGCGAGCGCGGCCAGCACCAGCACCGGCTCGCTGGCGAAGGACTGCGCGGCCGCCTGCCCGGTGCCCGCGAAGCTGCCGTGGATGGTGGCCGGCATGTGCAGCTCGTTGACGGCGCGGCTGACCGCCTCCTGAGCCTGGCTGAAGGAGGCGCCGGGGGCGAGGTTGAAGGACAGGGTGGTCGCCACGAACGTACCCTGGTGGTTGACGGCGAGCGGCGTCGTGCCCGGCGCGTACTGCGCAAAGGCCGCGAGCGGAATGGTGGGCTCGGCGGCGATGGTCACGGCCGAGCCGGTCGAGACCGCGCCGCGCCCGGTGTTGGCGAGGCTGTTGGTGGCGAGGTTGCGCGCGGTATCGGCGGCGATGCTCGAGGCGGTGTAGTTGCCCGAGGTGGCGCTCGAGGTGACCGTGCCGGCGACCGCGTTGGTCGACTGGCTGCCGTTGACGGTGCCGCCGGCGGTGCTGATCCACAGGTCCTTGAGCGTCTCGGGGCTCTGCCAGTACTTGGGCTCCACCTCCATGACGACGTGGTACTGGTTGAGCGCGCTGTAGATGGTCGACACGTCCCGCTGCCCGAAGGCGTCGTAGAGGTTGTTGTCGATGGTGGCCGGATTCAGCTTCAGCCGCGAGGCGGTGTCGCGATCGACGCTGAGCTCGATCTCCTGGCCGTTCTGCTGCTGGTCGGAGTTCACGTCGGTGAGGACCGGCTCGCGCTGCAGCGCCTCGGCGAGCTTCGGCGCCCACTTGTAGATGTCGGCGATGCTGTCGCCCTGCAGCGTGTACTGGTACTGGGCGTTGCTCTGGCGGCCGCCGGCGCGGATGTCCTGGGATGCCTGCAGAAACAGGCGCGCGCCCGCGACCTGGCTGAGCTTGGGCCGCAGCCGCCCGATGATCTGGTCCGCCGACAGCGAGCGCTCGGACTTGGGTTTCAGCGACACGAAGATGAAGCCGCTGTTGACCTGGCCGCCGCCGTTGGAGCCGCCGCCGGTGAAGCCGACGACGGTGTCGACCGCCGGGTCGGCCTGTACGATGGCGACGAACTGGCGCAGCTTCACCTCCATCGACTGGAAGGAGATGGCCTGGTCGGCCTGGATGCCGCCGATGAGGCGTCCGGTGTCCTGCTGCGGGAAGAATCCCTTGGGGATGACGTAGAGCAGATAGACATTGAAGAGGATGGTGGCCGCGAGCAGCATCATCACCATGCCGCGGTTGGCGAGCGCCCAGCGCAGCGAGCGGGCGTAGAGCTCGCGCATGCGCTCGAAGATGCGCTCGCTCCACATGAAGAGCCGCCCCTGCTCCTCGTGCGCGACACGGCGGATGAAGCGCGAGCACATCATGGGCGTGGTGGTGAGCGAGACCAGCAGCGACACCAGCACCGCGACCGAGAGCGTGATGGAGAATTCGCGGAACAGCCGTCCGACGATGCCGCCCATCAGCAGGATGGGGATGAATACCGCGACCAGCGACAGGCTCATCGACAGCACCGTGAAGCCGACCTCGCGCGCACCCTGGATCGCGGCCTCGAAGCGCGGCATGCCGGCCTCGACGTGGCGCGTGACGTTCTCGAGCACCACGATCGCATCGTCGACGACGAAGCCCGTGGCGATGATGAGCGCCATGAGCGACAGATTGTCGAGGCTGTAGCCGAGCAGGTACATCGCGCCGAAGGTGCCGAGGAGCGAGATCGGCACCGCGACCGCCGGCACGCTGGTGGCGCGCAGGTTGCGCAGGAACAGGAACACCACCAGGATCACCAGCGCGATCGCGATCACGAGCGTGCGCTGCACGGCGCTTAAGGAAGCGCGGATGGTGGTGGTGCGGTCCATCGCCACGCGGATGTCGATGTCGGTGGGGATCGAGGCCTTGAGCGCCGGGATCATGGCGATGACCCGGTCGACGGTGTCGATGATGTTGGCGCCCGGCTGACGGTAGAGGATCACCAGCACCGCGGGCTGGCCGTTGGCGATGCCGAGGTTGCGCACGTTCTCGACCGAGTCGAGCACCTCGGCGACGTCCGCGAGGCGTACCGGCCGGCCGTTGCGGTAGGCGATCATCAGGCTGCGGTACTCGGCGGCCTTGCTCGCCTGGTCGTTGGTGTAGATCTGGTAGCGCTGGCCGCCGACGTCCATCGAGCCCTTGGGCGTGTTGGCATTGGCCGCCGCGAGCGCGGCGCGCACATCCTCGAGCCCGATGCCGTACTTGAAGAGCGCGTTGGGATTCAACTCGACGCGCACCGCCGGGAGCGAGCTGCCGCCGACCTGCACCTGACCGACGCCGGCGACCTGCGAGAGCTTCTGCGACAGGACGGTCTCGGCGGCATCGTAGACCTGGCCCGCGGTGAGCGTTTTGGAGGTCATCGCGAGGATCAGGACGGGGGAGTCGGCGGGATTCACCTTGCGATAGGTGGGGTTGCTGCGCAGCGCCGTCGGCAGGTCGGCGCGCGCCGCGTTGATGGCGGCCTCGACGTCGCGCGCCGCGCCGTCGATGTCGCGGTCGAGCCCGAACTGCAGGATGACGCGCGTCGCGCCGGTGGAGCTCGACGAGGTCATCTCGGTGACGTCGGCGATCTGCCCGAGGTGCCGCTCGAGCGGCGTGGCGACGGTGGCGGCCATGACGTCGGGGCTGGCGCCGGCCATGGACGCGCTCACCGAGACCGTCGGGAAATCCACCTGCGGGAGCGGCGCCACCGGCAGCTTGAAGTAGGCGATCGAGCCGGCGAGGGCGATGCCGGCCGTGAGCAGCGTGGTCGCGACCGGGCGGCGGATGAAGGGTTCCGACAGGCTCATGCGGCGGTCGACGGCTGGCCCCAGGCGGCCACGCGCCGCTCGAGACGGTCGAAGTAGAGGTAGATCACCGGGGTGGTGAAGAGCGTCAGCAGCTGCGACAGGATCAGGCCGCCGACGATGGTGATGCCGAGCGGGTGGCGCAGCTCCGAGCCCGTGCCGGTGCCGAGCATCAGGGGCAAGGCGCCGAGCAGCGCCGCCATGGTGGTCATGAGGATCGGGCGGAAGCGCAGGAGCGAGGCGCGGTAGATGGCATCGCGCGCCGTCATGCCGTGCTCGCGCTCGGCCACCAGCGCAAAGTCGATCATCATGATGGCGTTCTTCTTCACGATGCCGATGAGCAGGATGATGCCGATGATGCCGATGACGCCGAGATCGCTGCGTGCCATGAGGAGCGCCAGCAGTGCGCCGACACCGGCCGACGGCAGCGTCGAGAGGATCGTGATCGGGTGGATGAAGCTCTCGTAGAGCACGCCGAGCACGATGTACACGGTGACGATGGCCGCGATGATGAGGAACAGCTCGTTGCCGAGCGTCGCCTGGAAGGCGAGCGCCGCACCCTGGAAGGTCGTCATCACGCTCGCGGGCATGCCGATGGCGGCCTCGGCCTGGCGGATCGCGTTCACCGCATCCCCGAGCGCCGCACCCTGCGCCAGGTTGAAGGAGATGGTGGTCGCGGGAAACTGGCCGAGATGATCGATCGAGAGCGGCGCGGTGCGCGTCGAGACCTTCACGAGCGCCGAGAGCGGCACCTGGCCGCCGACCGCGGTCGAGGAGGGCAGATAGAGCGTGCCGAGCGCATCGAGCGAGGCCATGAGGGAGCTGTCGGCCTGCAGGATCACGCGGTACTGGTTCGACTGGGTGAAGATGGTCGAGACGATGCGCTGGCCGAAGGCGTCATAGAGCGCGTTGTCGACCGTCGCCGGCGTGATGCCGAAGCGTCCGGCGGTGTCGCGGTCGATCGTGAGGTAGGCCGACAGTCCCTGGTTCTCCTGGTCGCTCGCCACGTCCTCGATCTCGGGCAGCTGCTGCAGGCGGTCGACCAGCCTGGGCACCCAGGTGTTGAACTCCGCCGGATTCGAGTCCTCCAGCACGAACTGGTACTGGGTGCGGCTCACGGCGGTGTCGATCGACAGGTCCTGCACCGGCTGCATGTAGATCGAGATGCCGGTGACATCCGCGGTCTCCTGCTGCAGGCGGCGGATGATGTCGCTCGCCGACAGCGAGCGGTCGTTGACGGGCTTGAGGTTGATCAGCATGCGGCCGCTGTTGAGCGTGATGTTGCTGCCGTCGACGCCTATAAAAGAGGAGAGGCTGACGACGTCCGGGTCCTTGAGGATCGCCGCGGCCATGGCGGCCTGGCGGCGCCCCATGTCGGCGTAGGAGACCGACTGCGGCGCCTCGGTGATCGCCTGGATGACGCCGGTGTCCTGCACCGGGAAGAAGCCCTTGGGGATGAAGACGTAGAGCGCCACGGTCACCACGAGTGTGCCGATCGCCACCTGCAGGGTGAGCGTCTGGTGCTCGAGCACCCAGCGCAGCGCCACGGCGTAGCGCTCGATGAGCGCCTCGAACTTCTGGTTCGCCCAGCGCGCGATGCCGGACTCTTCGGCCGCATCATGGTGACGCAGGAGCTTGGCGCACATCATCGGCACCAGGGTGAGCGAGACCACCGCCGAGATCACGATGGTGACGGCGAGCGTGATGGCGAATTCGTGGAACAGCCGCCCCACCACATCCCCCATGAAAAGCAGCGGAATCAGCACCGCGATCAGCGACACGGTGAGGGAGACGATGGTGAAGCCGATCTCGCCGGCGCCCTTCAAGGCGGCCTCGAGCGGCGCCATGCCTTCCTCGATGTAGCGCGAGATGTTCTCGATCATGACGATGGCGTCGTCGACCACGAAGCCGGTGGCGATGGTGAGCGCCATCAGCGACAGGTTGTTGAGGCTGAAGCCGACCAGGTACATGACCGCGAGCGTGCCGACGAGCGACAGCGGCACCGAGAGACTCGGGATGATGGTGGCCGGGATGCTGCGCAGGAACAGGAAGATCACCAGCACCACGAGGATCACGGCGAGCGACAGCTCGAACTCGACGTCGTGCACCGAGGCGCGGATGGTGACGGTGCGGTCGGTGAGGATCTGAACGTCGACGGCCGCCGGCAGCGAGGCCGAGAGCGAGGGCAGGAGCTTCTTGATCCGGTCGACCACCTGGATCACGTTGGCGCCCGGCTGGCGCTGGATGTTGAGGATGATGCCGGGGGTGTTGTTCACCCAGCCGGCCAGATAGGCGTTCTCGGCGCCGTTGACCACCTGCGCGACGTCCGAGAGGCGCACCGGGTTGCCGTTCTTGTAGGCGACGATGATGCTCTCGTAGGCCTCGGGGCTCTGGATCTGATCGTTGGCGTTCAGCGTCCAGGAGCGCGCCGGCCCGTCGAGCGTCCCCTTGGGCGAGTTCACGTTCGCATTGGCGATCGTCGTGCGCAGGTCGTCGATGTTGAGACCGTAGCCGGCGAGTGCGCGCACGTTCGCGACGATGCGCACCGCCGGGCGCTGCCCGCCGCTCACGCTCACGAGGCCGACGCCCTCGATCTGCGAGATCTTCTGCGCGAGGCGCGTATCGGCCAGGTCCTCGAGCTGGGTGAGCGGCAGCGTCCTGGAGGTGATTCCGAGCGTCAGGATCGGCGCGTCCGCGGGATTCACCTTCGCGTAGATGGGCGGCGCCGGCAGGTCGGACGGCAGCAGGTTGCCCGCGGCATTGATCGCCGCCTGCACCTCCTGCTCGGCGATGTCGAGGCTCAGGTTGAGGCTGAACTGCAGCGTGATGACCGAGGCGCCCCCGGAGCTGGTGGAGGACATCTGGTTCAGGCCCGGCATCTGGCCAAACTGCACTTCGAGGGGCGCGGTGACGGAGGAGGTCATCACCTCGGGGCTCGCCCCCGGGTAGAAGGTCTGCACCTGAATCGTCGGGTAGTCGACCTCAGGCAGCGCCGAGAGCGGCAGAAAGCCGAAGGACACCATGCCCGCCAGCATGATCGCCACCATGAGGAGCGACGTGCCGACCGGCCGCAGGATGAAGATGCGGGACGGATTCACGGGTGAGGGGCCTTGCCTGGCTGACCGGCGG
>DATKPR010000081.1:0-5786 GCA_035523985.1 Steroidobacteraceae bacterium
GACCAGCAGGGGCGCCTCCTCTCGACGCCCGACGGGCACGATGAGTTCTCGCTCCGCGAGCAGCAGTTCGACATGGCGCACCGCCTCGAGGACGACTACCGCCAGCGGGTCGAGTCGCTCCTGGCGCCGCTCGTCGGCGCGGGCCGCGTGCGCGCCCAGGTCGTGGCGCAGATGGACATGTCGAGCACCGAGGAGGCGCGCGAGCAGTACCGCCCGGACAGCCAGATCGTGCGCAGCGAGCAGACCTCCGAGCAGAGCACGCGCGATGCCGGCGGCTCCCAGGGCGTGCCCGGCGCGCTCAGCAATCAGCCGCCCGCCGCCGGTGTCGCCAGTGCGCCGCCGCCCACCGCCGCCCCCGCCGCCGCGCAGAACAACGGCAACGGCACGGGCGCGAGCGGCGGCAAGCCCGCCGCGGCCGCCGCCGGCGGCGCCGCAGCCGGTGCCGCCGGCGCGCTCGCCGCGCCGACCACCGACACCAGCAGCAAGGAGACGACCCGCAACTACGAGATCGACCGCACGCTCGCCTATACCCGCCAGCCCGCGGGGAAGCTCAAGCGCCTCACGGTCGCGGTGCTCATCGACGACGCCCGCACGGTCGACAAGGACGGCAAGACGCACAGCGTGGCGCTCAGCAAGGATCAGCTCGATCACGTCACGCAGCTCGTCAAGGACGCGGTCGGCTTCGACGAGTCGCGCGGCGACGTGGTCAACGTCGTCAACTCCTCCTTCACGGAGGAGCCGGCCGCTCCCGAGGGCACCCTCGAGTCGCCGCCGATCTGGGAGAAGCCGCTGTTCTTCGATCTCCTCAAGATCGTGATGGGTGCCGTGGTGCTCATCGTGCTGGTGCTGACGGTGCTGCGGCCGCTGATGCGGACGCTCCTCGGCACGCTGCGCACCCCGCGGCTCGAGGCCGCGGACACCCCGGCGCTCGAGCAGGCGGCGGCGGCGGCACCGCAGGCGGCGCTCGCCCACGAGCAGCAGCTGGTGCAGGCGCGCACGCTCGTCGGCCAGGATCCCAAGCGCGTCGCGCAGGTGGTGCGCGAGTGGGTGGACCAGGATGGTTGAGCGCGAAGCCAATCGTAACGGTACCGAACGGGCCGCGATCCTCCTCCTGACGCTCGGCGAGCAGGAGGCCGCGCAGATCCTCAAGCACATGAGTGCCAAGGAGGTGCAGCGCGTCGGCAGCGCCATGGCCAAGATGAAAAACGTCTCGCGCGCCGAAGTCGAGAAGGTGGTGTCGGAGTTCACCACCAACGTCGAGGCGCAGACCTCCGTCGGCGTGGGCGCGGACGAGTTCCTGCGCAAGGCGCTGGTGAATGCGCTCGGCGCGGACAAGGCGGCGGCGATCATCGACCGCATCAGCATCGGACGCTCGACCAAGGGACTGGAAGCGCTCAAGTGGCTGGACGCCCGCGCGGTGTGCGAGCTGATCAGGCTCGAGCACCCGCAGATGATCGCCATCGTGCTCGCCTACCTCGAGTCCGACCACGCCGCCGAGGTGCTGGCGCTGCTGCCGAGCGGCGTGCGCGCCGACGTGGTGGTGCGCATCGCCTCCCTCGACGGCGTGCAGCCGAGCGCCCTCACCGAGCTCGACGACATCATCGAGAAGCAGTTCTCCGGCAACGGCGCCGCCAAGACCTCGGTGCTCGGCGGACCGAAGGCCGCGGCCGACATCATGAACGCGCTTGAGCCGAGCCACGAGAGCGCGGTGATGGAGCAGATCAAGAAGTCCGACGAGGCGCTCGCGCAGCTCATCGAGGACCTCGTGTTCACCTTCGACGACCTGGGCGGACTCGACGACCGCAGCATGCAGGAGCTGCTGCGGCAGGTGCCGGGCGAGGGGCTGCTGCTGGCGCTCAAGGGCGCCGAGGACTCCCTCAAGGACAAGATCTTCAAGAACATGTCGCAGCGCGCCGCCGAGATGCTCAAGGACGACCTCGAGTCCAAGGGCCCGGTGCGCGTCGCCGACGTCGAGGCCGCGCAGAAGACCATTCTGCAGACGGCACGCAAGCTCGCGGCCGCCGGCACCATCGCCTTGGGCGGCAAGGGCGATCAGTACGTCTAGAGCGAGCCATGCAACACCAGCTCCTCGACGGCGTCGCCGCGGCGACCACGCACCGCGATCGTGACGATCTCGATCGCGCGCTCGCGGGGCTGCTGGCGCAATTCATCGAGCCGCATTCGCTCGCGCTGCTGCGCCTGGTGGACGGCGGCGGCGCGGCGCCGCGCCTCGAGGAGCGCGTGCGGGTGACGCGCGACGGTGAGCTCTCGGCCGGCCCCTTCGCCAGCACCGACCAGGACTTCGGCGCGTGGCAGGAGCGCGCGCTGCGCGGCGAGGTGGTGCGCCGCGATGCCGCGGACGGACGCCACATGACGATACTGCCCGTCGCCGGCGCCCAGAACGTCGTCGGGCTGCTGCTGCTCGAGACCGCCCGGCCGCTGTCCAAGCGCACCGTCGAGCTGCTGCGCGGCATCCTGCGCATCGTGCGCAACCACCTGGCGCTCCTCGACTACGGCGAGCAGGACACGCTCACCGGACTCCTCAACCGCAAGCGCTTCGACAGCCAGTTCGACAAGCTGCGCCAGCGCATGAGCGGCGCCGCCGCCGACCCCGCGGACACCGCCGCCGCGCACGAGTCGAGCTGGCTGGCGCTGATCGACATCGACCACTTCAAGTCCATCAACGACGGCTACGGACACCTGTTCGGCGACGAGGTGCTGCTGCTCATCGCGCGGCTGATGCGCAACGTGTTCCGCGGCGCCGACCAGCTGTTCCGCTTCGGCGGCGAGGAGTTCATCGTGATCCTCGAGCATTCCAATGCGGGCGGCGCGCGCCTCGCGCTCGAGCGGCTGCGCATCGCCATCGAGAGATACCGCTTCCCCCAGGTAGGCCGCGTCACGGTGAGCATCGGCTACACCCGCATCACCCGCCAGGACATTCCGACGCTCGCCCTGGCGCGCGCCGACGCCGCGCTCTACCACGTCAAGAGTCACGGCCGTAACGGCGTGCGCAACTGCGAGCAGCTGCAGGCCGCCGGCGAGCTGAGCGGGGACTTCAGGTCCGGCAGCGTCGATATGTTCTGAGGCTTCAGCGCTCGCGCGTGAGGTCCATCGACTCGGCGAGCGCCGACAGCCGCGCCGCCACCTGGCCGAGCGGCAGCGTCTCGGCGGCGGCGCCGATCGCCACCGCCTCCCCGGGCATGCCCCAGACGACGCTCGTCGCCTCGTCCTGGGCGAGGGTGGGACTGCCGGCCTCGCGCATCTCCTTCAGGCCCACCGCGCCGTCCTTGCCCATGCCGGTGAGGATCACGCCGACCGCGTTGCGCCCGGCCTGTTGCGCCACCGAGCGAAAGAGCACGTCCACGCTCGGCTTGTGGCGGTTGACCGGCGGACCGTCGTCGAGCCGGCAGACATAGCGCGCGCCGTCGCGCACTACCAGCAGGTGCCGGTCCCCCGGGGCGATGTAGACGTGGCCGGGGAGGATCACCTGGCCGTCCTCGGCCTCGTACACCGTCATCTGGCAGCAGGCGTCCATGCGCCGCGCAAAGGGCGTGCTGAAGGCCTTGGGGATGTGCTGCGTGATGACGATGCCCGGCGTGTCGGCCGGCAGCTGCACCAGCACTTCCTTGATCGCCTCGGTGCCGCCGGTGGAGGCGCCGATGGCGATGATGCGGTCGGTGGTACGGAACTGGCGCCGCGGACTGGTGCGCGCGAGCACCGCATCGACGCCGAGGCGGGGCGCCACGCCGTTGACGGCAGGCGCGGCGGCCCCGGTGTAGGGGCGCACGCGCGCCGTCGCCGCGGAGCGGATCTTGGCGCGCAGCTCGTCGGCGTAATCGGTGAGCGTCGCGGCGATGTCGATCTTGGGCTTCGGCAGGTAGTCGACCGCGCCGACCGCGAGTGCGTCGAGTGTGACCTCGGCGCCGTGCTCGGTGAGCGAGGAGACCATCACCACCGGCATCGGCCGCAGGCGCATGAGGTTCCGCAGGAAGGTGACGCCGTCCATCTTCGGCATCTCGACATCGAGCGTCAGCACGTCGGGGTTGAGCTGCTTGATGCGGTCGCGCGCCATGTAGGCATCGCTCGCCGTGCCCACCACCTCGAGCGCCGGGTCGGCCGACAGCACCTCGCTCAGGATACGGCGCACCAGCGCCGAGTCGTCCACGATCAGCACGCGGATACGCGGCCGGGCGCCCGCCTTGCCCGGCGGGGTTGCCGATGTTGACACGGTGCCGTTCACGGGATCCGCCATCGCCGCGCGCCTCAGTCGAACAGCTCGACGTCGCCGCCGCCGCTCTGGCGGGCGAGATCGCCCTGGTAGCGGCGCTCGCGGTCGGCGATGGCGGTGGCTTCGAGGGGCTGCAGGCGGCGCACCCGCACGCGGCCCGTGTCCGGGAAGTAGACGATGCGGCGCGGATAGATGTCGCCGAGATCCTCGGCGGCCACCTTGAGGCCCTCGCTCTTGAGATAGGCGCGCACGAAGGCCGCGTTGCGCGCGCCGACGTCGGTCATCGAGGCGAGGATGCGTCCGCCGCCGAAGAGCTTGATCTCGAAGTGCTCGCGCTTGCCGCCGAGCTTCAGCAGCTCGTTGATGAGGCACTCCATCGCGTGGCTGCCGTAGCGCGTCGCCAGTCCCGTCGCCGGATCGGTCCAGCCGTTGGCGGCGCCGCCGCCGCCGTCCTCCGGCAGCATGAAGTGGTTCATGCCGCCGCAGCCGATGCGCCGGTCGCTGATGCACGCCGAGATGCACGAGCCGAGCACGGTGGCGATCGCCTCGTCGTGGCGCGTGACGTAGAACTCCCCGGGCAGCACCTTGGCCGTCCAGCGCTCGCTCGCCGGATCCCAGTAGCGGTGGATGCCCTGGAAGCCCGCGATGGCGGGCGGACAGGACGAGCCGTGGCTCGGGCGGGCGGCGGCCGGCACCTCAGTTCCTCCGGTAGATGGTCTTGCCGACCAGCGTGTAGGCATCCGAGACGCGGTACAGGCTCTCGGAGTGGCCGAGGAACAGCATGTCGCCCGGGCGCTGCAGCTGCGCGATGCGCGCGAACAGCTCGCGCTGCGTGTCCTTGTCGAAGTAGATGACGACGTTGCGGCAGAAGATCGCGTCGAATGGCCCCTTCATGGGCAGCGCGTGCATGAGGTTCAACTCACGGAACGTGATGAGCCCGCGCAGCTCCGGCGCCACCGCGTAGGCGCTGCCGGCCCCGCCGGCGCGGCGGAAGAAGCGCTCGAGCCGCTCGGGCGCCAGTCCGCGCAGGCGCTCCTCCTCGTAGAGGCCGCGCGCGCCGCGGCCGAGCACCTCGGTATCGAGGTCGGTGGCGAGGATCTTGATGTCGCGGCGGCGCACGTCGGGGAGTGCCTCGTGGATGGTCATGGCGAGGGAGTAAGGCTCCTCGCCGGTCGAGCAGCCCGCCGACCACAGCCGCAGCCGCCGCGCGGCGCGCGCGTCGGCCTGCGGGGCGAGCAGCTGCTCGCGCAGGTACTGGAAGTGGTGCGCCTCGCGGAAGAACGAGGTGAGGTTGGTGGTGATGGCGTTGCAGAACTGCACCAGCTCCTCGGGGTCGCCGCCCTCGAGCAGCTCGCGGTAGGCGCGGAAGCTGTCGAGTCCGAGCGCGCGCAGCCGCCGCGACAGCCGGCCGTAGACCATCTCGCGTTTCTGCTCGCTGAGGTGGATGCCGGTGTGGGTCTTCACCAGCTCGCGCAGCGCCGCGAAGTCCTCCTCGCCGAAGGTGAATTTGCGCAGCTGCGGGTCACGGCTCGCGGCCGCGGTCGTTTCCATGGCGCAC
>DATKPR010000082.1:0-13127 GCA_035523985.1 Steroidobacteraceae bacterium
GACAGGCCGAGATCCTTACTGTAGGTGACGTTCATGACGTTGTCATACCAGCCGCGCACCGCGGGCTTCACCAGGTGCTTGTTGACGTAGAAGTAGAGCGGCATGAGCGGATGGTCGGCGAGCATCAGCCGCTCGGCGGCCTCGAGCGCCGCGCGGCGCCTGGCGGCGTCGGTCTCGTCCGCGGCGCGCGTCAGCAGCGCATCGTAGGCGGCGCTGCGGTAGTGCGGCAGATTGAGCCCGAAGTCGCTCTTGAGGTACTGCGCGAAGGTATAGGCGTCGTTGTAGTCGCCGGTCCAGCTCGAGCGGAACACCTCGACGTCGCCGCGATCGACGTCGGCGAGCAGCGTCTTGAACTCGACCTGCGTGAGGCGCACCTCGGCGCCGAGCGCCTCCTTCCACATGGAGGCGATGGCGACGGCCAGCTTGGTGTGCACCTCGCCCGCGTTGTAGCGCAGCTCGAAGGCGAGGGGTCTGGCGCTCGAGTAGCCGGCCGCGCGGTACAGCCGCCGGGCCTCGGCGATGCGCGCCGCCATCGCCTCGCCGCGGTAGTCGAAGGACTGCGGCGTGTAGCCGTCGGTGCCCGGGGGCACCCAGCCGTAGGCGGGCAGCTCTCCGACGCGCAGCACGAGGCTGGCGAGCTGCTCGCGGTCGATGACCTCCGAGAGCGCGCGCCGCAAACCGGGGTGATCGGCGAACGGCGGCCGGCGCAGGTTGAAGCCGTAGTAGTAGGTGCTGAGCTGCGGGGAGACGTGCAGCTCGGAGCCGAGGTGCTCGCGGATCCAGTCATACTGGCCGCGCGGCACCACCGCGGTGATCTCGAGCTCGCCGCCGCGGTAGCGCGCGAGCTCGGCGTTCTCGTCCGGGATGATGAGGTACTTGACCGCCGCGAGGCGCGTCGCGGCATCGTTCCAGTAGGCGTGGTTGCGCACCGCGAGCACGTACGAGCCCTGCACCCACTCCTTGAGCACGAAGGCGCCGTCCGACACCATGACGCCGGCGCGCGCGTAGCTTTCCGGGTGCGCGGCGAGCGTCGGCCGGTGCACCGGGCAGGTGCTCGGGTGGGAGAGCAGCGCGGGCAGGTAGGGCGCGGGCGCGCTGAGCGTCACCACCACGGTCGCGTCGTCGGGTGCGGCGACCCCGAGAGCCTGCGGGGGCTTCCTGCCGGCGACGATGTCGTCGGTGTTGGCGATGACGTCGGCGTACTGCGCGTAGGCCGAGGCGGTGGCCGGATCCACCAGGCGCCTGAGGCCCGCGACGAAATCCGCCGCCACCACCCGCTCGCCGGTCGACCAGCGCGCCTCGGGGCGCAGCGTGAAGGTGTAGACCCTGCCGTCGGCGCTCACGCTCCAGCGGCTCGCGACCCCGGGCGCCACGGAGGCGTCGTGGGCGAGGGTCGTCAGCCCCTCGCACAGGTCGCGCACGATGCTCTGCGCCTCGAAGCCGCGCACCTTCTGCGGATCGAGCGAGTCGGGATCGGGGCCGCCGCCGCGCACCAGCACGGGACCGGCAGCGCCAGCGGTGGCATCCGCGCCGCTCCCGGCGTGCCCGCAGCCGGCCAGGAGGGCGCCCGCGAGGCTCGCGGCGAAGAGCGCGCACCAGGGTGCGCGCGCGCAGCGGTGCGCGCTCATGCGCGGTGCCGCCCGCGGCGGCTCGCATTGATCTCGGCGCGCAGCGCGAGCGCGGCCGTGCGCGCGGCGGCGGCGAAATCCGCTCCGGCGGCACCCGGTCCGCCATAGAGGATTCCCCGCGATGAGCTCACCAGTAAGCCAGTGCCCCGAGAATCCTGGCCGTTTTGTACCGCCTGTGCAACGTCGGCCCCCTGGGCACCCACGCCCGGGAGCAGCAGCGGCATGTCGCCGACGATGGCACGCACCTCGGCGAGCTCGCGCGGATACGTGGCGCCGGCGACGAGCGCGCAGTTGCCGCGGCCGTTCCAGCGCGCCGCCGCGAGCTCGGCCACGACGTGAAAGAGCCGCCGCCCGCCGACCTCGAGGTCCTGAAGGTCCCGCGCGCCGGGATTGGAGGTCCGGCAGAGGATGAACACGCCCTTGTCGGCGTGCCTGAGGAAGGGCTCGAGCGAGTCGCCGCCGAGGTAGGGGTTCACGGTGACCGCGTCCGCCCCGTAGCGCTCGAAGGCCTCGATGGCGTAGCGCTCGGCGGTGTTGCCGACATCGCCCCGCTTGCCGTCGAGGATGACCGGGATCGTGGGATAGGTGCGGTGCACGTACTCGATGGTGCGCTCGAGCTGATCCTCGGCCTCGTAGGCCGCGTAGTGCGCGAACTGCGGCTTGTAGGCGCACACCAGGTCGTGGGTGGCGTCGATCACCGCCTTGTTGAACTGGAAGATGGGCGAGGGCGCGGCGGCGATGTGCGGCGGGAAGCGCTCGATCTCCGGATCGAGCCCCACGCACAGCAGCGAGTCGTTCTTCTCCCAGGCCTGCGCGAGCGCTCGGACGAAGGCGCTCATGCGACCCGGTGGGCGGGGCGGGCGCCGCGCTTCTTCAGGTGCACGAGCAGGATGGAGATGGCCGCCGGCGTGACGCCCGGCAGGCGCCCCGCCTGCCCGACGGTCGCCGGACGCGCCTCGCTGAGGCGCTGGCGCACTTCGTGCGAGAGTCCGGCGAGCTCACGGTAGTCGAGGTCGGCCGGCAGCACGGTCGCCTCATGGCTCTCCATGCGCTCGATCTCCGCGCGCTGGCGCTCGAGGTAGCCGGCGTAGCGGGCGCGGACCTCGACGTGGGCGCGGATCTGCGCCGGCAGGCGCGCGTCGATGGGCAGCGGCGCCGCGCCGCTGCCCGCGGGCGGCAGCCACTCGGGCGTCCCCGCGACCTCGAGCAGCGCCTCGTAGCTCACTTCGGGACGGCGCAGCAGCTCGAGGGCGGAAGTCTCCTGGGCGAGCGGCGCGCCGAGCACCCGCGCGGCCCAGCCCGCCGGCAGCTGCGCCGGCTTTACGCGCTGCGCGCCGAGACGCTCGATCTCGAGCTCGGCGAGGTAGCGCTTCACCTCGTAGAGCCGCCAGCGCTCCTCGTCGATGAGTCCGAGCTCGCGCCCGAGCGGCGTGAGGCGCTCATCGGCGTTGTCCTCGCGCAGCAGCAGCCGGTGCTCCGCGCGGCTCGTGAACATGCGGTAGGGCTCGCGCGTGCCGCGGGTGATGAGATCGTCGATGAGCACGCCGAGGTAGGCGTCGCTGCGCTTCGGGATCCAGGGGGCCGCCCCGCGCACGGCGAGCGCGGCGTTCACGCCGGCGATGAGCCCCTGGGCGGCCGCCTCCTCGTAGCCGGTGGTGCCGTTGATCTGCCCGGCGAAGTAGAGCCCCGCGAGCGCCCTGGTCTCGAGCGAGCCCTTGAGATCGCGCGGATCGAAATAGTCGTACTCGATCGCGTAGCCGGGGCGCGTCAGGTGGGCGCGCTCGAAGCCGCGGATGGTGCGCACGAACTCGCACTGCACGTCGAAGGGCAGACTCGTCGAGATGCCGTTCGGGTAGATCTCGTGGGTATCGAGGCCCTCGGGCTCGACGAAAATCTGGTGCGAGGTCTTGTCCGCGAAGCGCACCACCTTGTCCTCGACCGAGGGGCAGTAGCGGGGACCGACGCCCTCGATGACGCCGGTGAAGAGCGGGGAGCGGTCCGTGGCCGCGCGAATGATGTCGTGCGTCCGCTCATTTGTACTTGTAATGAAACAATCCACCTGTCGGGGATGCTCTTCAGCTCGTCCAAGGAACGAAAACACCGGGGTCGGTACATCGCCGGGCTGGCGCGCCATCACCGACCAGTCGAGCGTGCGCCCGTCGATCCGCGGCGGCGTGCCGGTCTTCAGCCGCCCCACCCGCAGCCCGAGGTCCCTCAGGCGCGCCGCGAGGCGCAGCGAGGGCGGATCGCCCGCCCGCCCGCCCGCGGACTGCTCGAGCCCGACGTGGATGCGGCCGCCGAGGAAGGTCCCGACCGTGAGCACCACGGCGCGCGCGCCGAGCGTGATGCCGCTCAGCGTGCGCACGCCCTGCACCCGCGCGCCTTCGACCACCAGATCCGCCGCCTCCTGCTGGAAGAGCGCGAGATTCGGCTCCGCTTCGAGGAGCGCGCGGATCGCGCGGCGGTAGAGCTGCCGGTCGGCCTGGGCGCGCGTCGCGCGGACCGCCGGTCCCTTGCTCGCGTTCAGCGTGCGGAACTGGATGCCGGCGCGATCCGCGGCGCGCGCCATGGCCCCGCCCAGGGCGTCGATCTCGCGCACCAGGTGGCCCTTGCCGATGCCGCCGATCGCCGGGTTGCAGCTCATCGCTCCGAGCGTCTCGAGGCTCTGGGTGAGGAGGAGCGTGCGCGCGCCGGCGCGCGCGGCGGCGAGCGCCGCCTCGGTGCCGGCATGGCCGCCGCCGACGACGATGACGTCGTAGCCGTGCTGCTGCGCGTGCGCCATGGCGATCGCTTCGGTCCGCCGTTCGGAAAGGGTCGGGTATTGTAGGTCGGGCTAGCGCGCCGACAAGGGGCAATCGATGAGCGCGGCGAGCGCCGCCGCGTGGCGCTCGGCGAAGGCGCGGGCCTCGACCTCGAAGCGGTTGCTCCAGTAGCCGCGCCGCAGGCATTCGGCGAGATAGCGCGGCACGGTGAGGCTGCCGCGCCGCCACTGCCCGAGGACGTGCCAGTACTCGTGCAGCATCAGCTGCGGGTCGGCGTAGAAGCGCGCGGCATCGCCGCGCAGGTAGATGCGGTCAGGGCGCGTGGTGGCGATGGCCCGCCCGTGCAGCCGCACCCGCAGCGAGTGCTCGATCACCCGCACCGCCCCGATGCTCTCGCCGAACAGCTGCTCGAGCGCGGCGCGCACGGCCGGCGGCGGGGGCACCTCGCGCGGCAGCCGCATGCGCCCTCAGGCGCGGGTGTGCACCCACCCCATCCCGGGGCGGAAGCGCAGCGTGCGCGGCGGGCCGGCGGCGACGTCCTCGGGCAGCACCTGCACCCCGGCATCGCTCAGGTAATGCCGCACCAGCGTCAGGATGGTGTCGCACACGGGTCGCGCGTGCTCGCCCTCGGCGAGGTGCGCGACGATGCGCGCCTGCAGATGGCGCGCCGCGGGGGCGAGCTCGCGCAGCGCCTCGAGGCAGCGGTCGAGCAGCAGCAGCTCGGTCGCGAGGGTCGTGTCGGTCACGTCGGCGGGCTTGGAGGCCTTGACGATGCAGCGCAGATGCAGCAGCGCGCCGGCCTCCTCGGCCGCGTCGTACACGCACACCGCCACCGCGGAGCGCAGCTCCGTGGTGAGAATCGCATCCTCCGTCGTCACCTCGAAACGGTCCGGTGCGACGTGGATCTCGGGGCGGCTGTCCTCGCGCTTTTCCATAGGCGGTGTGTATACGTCCTTGCCGCAGGCGGCGGGCGATGGGCTCGCCAAAGTATGAACTGTCGCACGGCGTGGGCGTAGAATGTGCGAATGCGTTCCGCCGTGGCGCGCGTCAGAGCAGTGCAGTGTGTCACGCTGCTGGCGCTGTGCGCCGCCTCCGCCGCGGCCGGCGCCGCGGATGCCGCCCCCGCCGCACCCCTGTCGTCGATCCGCGTCAGCGGCGAGGCGCGCGTCAGCGCGCGGCCCGACCGGGTGCAGATCGATCTTGGCGTGCAGACGGTGGCAGCGCAGTCGCAGCAGGCGGCCGCCGCCAACGCCCGCACCCTCGATGCGGTGCTCGCCGCGGTGCGTACCGCCGCCGGGCCCACCGGGCAGCTGCGCACGGTGAGCTATTCGCTGAGCCCCAACTACCAGTACCGCCCGAACGCCGAGCCGACCATCACCGGCTATACGGCGCAGAACGTCGTCGAGGTCACGCTCGATGATCTCGCGCGCATGGGCGACGTGATCGACGCCGCCACCCGCGCCGGCGCCAACCGGGTGCAGGGCATCCAGTACACGCTGCGCGACCAGGACGCGATGCGCGCCGAGGCGCTGCGCCAGGCGGCGCAGCGCGCCCATGCCGAGGCCGAGGTGCTCGCCGGCGCGCTCAACCTGAGGATCCTGCGCGTGCTCACCGTGGACGAGTCGAGCCCCGGCATCGTGCCGCTGCGGGCGCACGTTGCGATGGCGCGCGCGGCGGTGGCCGGCGCGGCCGCGGAGGCGCCGACTCCGGTGGAGGCGGGAACACTCGATGTGAGCGCTGAGGTCGTACTCGTCGTGGAGGTCGGACCCGCGGCGCATTGACGGGGGGTGAGCCATGACCACGGTACGGACACTGCTCGAGGGCAAGGGGCGGGCGATCTACTCGGTGGAGCCGCAGGCGGCGGTGCTCGATGCGATCCGCCTCATGGCCGAGCACCGCGTGGGCGCGCTGATGGTGATGCGCGGCGCGACGCTCGAAGGGATAGTGTCCGAGCGCGACTACGCCCGCAAGGTGATCCTGCGCGGCCGCTCCTCGGCCGACACTCCGGTGCGCGACATCATGAGCGCACCGGTGCTCACGGTGTCGCTCGACACCACGGTGCAGGCCTGCATGCAGCTCATGACCGAGCGCCACGTGCGCCACCTCCCGGTGGTGGACGGCGCGCGCGTGATCGGCATGATCTCGATCGGCGACCTGGTGAAGGCGGTCATCGCCGAGCAGCAGGCGCAGATCGAGCAGCTCGAGAGCTATATCCACAGCTGAGGCGGCGCGCCGCGCCGGCGCCGCCGCTACTTGCGCCAGTACGCCGGCGTGAACAGCACGATGACGCTGAAGATCTCGAGGCGCCCGAGCAGCATCGCCGCGGTGCACAGCCAGGTCTGCGGCGCCGTGAGGCCGGCGAAGTTCTGTACGCCGCCCGGCGGGCCGAAGCCGTGCGCCGTGTTGTTGATCGAGGCGACGCTCGCGGCGAGCGCCGGCTCGAAGTCGAGCCCGGTGAGCAGCATCGCGAAGGTGAAGAACACCACCGTGATGAAGTACAGGAAGATGAAGGCGAGCACCGCGTGGCCGACCGAGTCCGGGATGGCGCGCCCGCCGACGCGCACCGGCGCCATGGCGGCCGGGTGCACCAGGAGCTTCAGCTCCCGTCCCGCCTGGCGCGCGAGCAGCAGCGTGCGGAACATCTTGACGCCGCCGCCGGTCGAGCCGGTGCTGCAGACGATGCACGACAGGAACAGCATCCAGTAGGGCGCGAATGCCGGCCAGCGCTGGTAGTCCTGGGTGGTGAGCCCGCTGGTGGTCGCCTGCGAGACCACGTTGAAGGCCGCGTGCCGCAGCGCCGTCAGGAACTCGGGGTACACGCCGTGCCAGGTGAGCAGCGCCGCGATGCCGACCACGCTCACCGAGAGGATGAGGAAAATCGCACGGGCCTCGGGATCGACCTGGTAGGTGTCGAGGCTCAGGCGCCTGAGCGCGATGAAGTGCCGCGCGAAGTTGAGCGAGGCGATCAGCATGAGCGCCACCAGCGTCAGCTCGATCGCCGGGGAGTTGAACCAGCCGATGCTGCGGTCGTGGGTCGAGAAGCCGCCGAGGCCGACCGCCGAGAAGGCGTGGCAGATCGCATCGAACCACGACATGTGGCAGATCCGCAGCGCCAGGATTCCCGCGGCGGTGATGAGCGCATACACGAGCCACAGCGAGCGCGCGGTCTCGGTGATGCGCGGCGTCAGGCGCTCCTCCTTGGCGGGGCCGGGGGCCTGGCCCTTGTAGAGCTGCATGCCGCCGACCCCGAGCAGCGGCAGCACCGCGAGCGCCATGACGATGATGGCGAGGCCGCCGAACCAGTGGAGCGAGGCGCGCCAGAAGTTGAGCGACGGCGGCAGCGTGTCGAGCCCCGAGAGCACCGTCGAGCCGGTGGTGGTGAGCCCCGACATGGCTTCGAAGTAGGCCCGGGTGAAGCTCAGGGAGGGCAGCACGAGCTCGAACGGCAGCGCCGCCGCCGCCGACAGCAGCAGCCAGCCGAGCGTCACCAGCAGGAAGCCGTCGCGCGCGCGCAGCTCGCGCTTCAGGCGCGAGGTGGCGGCGGCGAGCAGCAAACCGCAGCCGCCGGTGAGCGCCGCGGTGAGCAGAAAGCGCAGCGCCAGGCCGTCGCCCATGAGGATGGAGCAGGCAATGGGCAGCACGAAGGTGAGCGCGAAGGCCGCGAGCAGCAGTCCGAGCGCATAGGCGACCGCGAACATGGGGCTGCGCGTCCGGCCGCTTCAGCGCGTCGCGCGCAGGAACAGCTTCTCGACCGCCTCGAGATGGCGGCGGTCGGCGAGGAACAGGATCACGTGATCGTCGGCCCGCACCACGGTGTCGTGGTGCGCCATGATCACCGTGTCGCCGCGCACCACCGCGCCGATGGAGGCGCCCTCGGGCAGCGGGATCTCCGCCACCATGCGCCCGACGACCCGCGAGCTGCGCTCATCGCCGTGCACGATCGCCTCGATGGCTTCGGCGGCGCCGCGCCTGAGCGCATGCACCCGCACCACGTCGCCGCGGCGCACGTGCGCGAGCAGCGAGCCGATGGTGATGGTCTGCGGGGAGATGGCGATGTCGATGCTGCCCGCCTCGACCAGCTCGGTGTAGGAGGGCTTGTTGATGAGCGCCATCACCTTGTGGGCGCCGAGCCGCTTGGCGAGCATCGCCGAGAGGATGTTGGCCTCCTCCGAGTTGGTCATCGCGGCGAAGACGTTGGCGCTGTCGATGTTCTCCTCGATGAGCAGCTCCTCGTCGGCCGCATCGCCATGCAGCACGATCGCCTTCTCGAGCAGCTCGGAGATGCGGCGCGCGCGGCGCGCGTCGCGCTCGATGAGCTTCACCTGGTTGGAATGCTCGAGCGTCTTCGCCAGCCGGAAGCCGATGTTGCCGCCGCCCGCGATGACCACGCGCCGCGCCGTCTCGTCGCCCTTGCGCATCTCGCTGGTGACGCGCGCGATGTCCTCGCGCGCCGCCAGGAAGAACACCTCGTCGCCCTCGCCGATCACCGTGTCGCCCTCGGGCGCGACGCTGCGGCCTTCGCGGTAGATCGCCACCACCCGCACCTCCATCTTCGGCAGGTGCGCGGGCAGCTCGCGCAGCTTGTGGCCGACGAGCGGCCCGCCGCCGCGGGCGCGCACCGCCACCAGGCGCACCTTGCCGTCGGCGAAGTCGAGCACCTGCAGCGTTCCGGGGTGATGGATGAGCCGCTCGACGTACTCGGTGACGAGCCGCTCGGGGCTGATGAACACGTCGACCGCGAGCGCATCCGCCCCGAAGAGCTCGGCGCGGTCGGTGTACTCGGCGGCGCGGATGCGCGCGATCTTGGTCGGCGTGCGGAACAGCGCGAACGCCACCTCGCACGCCATCATGTTGACCTCGTCCGAGGAGGTGAGCGCCACCATGACGTCGGCCTCGCCGGCGCCGGCCGCCTCGAGCACCGGCGGGTGCGCGGCGTTGCCGACCACGGTGCGCACCTCGAGCCGCTCCTGCAGGTCGCGCAGCGCCTCCTCGTTGTTGTCGACGACCGTGACCTCGTTGGACTCCTCGCGCGAGAGGTGCGAAGCGGCGGTGCGCCCGACCTGGCCGGCGCCGAGGATGAGGATTTTCATGGCGTGCGGCTGCTCACAGGGGCTCGAGATTCGCGTACTGCACCATCAGCCACTTGGTGCCCTGGCGCTCGAAGCTCACCTGGACGCGCGCGTGGGCGCCGTTACCCTCGACGTTGAGGATCACGCCTTCGCCGAACTTGCCGTGGCGTACGCGCCCGCCTAAGCGCATGCCCGGGGCCGCCGGCTCCTCAGGCCTGAAGCGCCCGACGGCGAGCGGCCGCGACACCTGCACGCGCGGGCGCACCTCCTCGATGAGCTCCTCGGGGATCTCGCGCACGAAGCGCGAGACCTGCCCGTAGGCGTCGACGCCGTGCAGGCGGCGCTGCTCGGCGTAGCTGAGATAAAGCGTCTTCATGGCGCGCGTCATGCCGACGTAGGCGAGCCGCCGCTCCTCCTCGAGACCGTCGAGATCGACGGTCGAGCGCTGGTGCGGAAAGAGTCCCTCTTCCAGGCCGGCGAGGAACACCACCGGGAACTCGAGCCCCTTCGCCATGTGCAGCGTCATCATCTGCACGCAGTCCTCCCACTCGTTCGCCTGGCCCTCGCCGGACTCGAGCGCGGCGTGCGCCAGGAAGGCCTCCAGCGGCGGCAGCTCGCTCACCTCCGGCGTGAAGCCGCGCGCCGCGCTCACCAGCTCATCGAGGTTCTCGACGCGCGCCTCGCCGCGGTCGGCCTTGTCCTTCTGGTAGTGGCCGATGAGGCCCGAGCCCCTGAGCACCGCGTCCACCTGCTCGTGCAGCGCAAGTCCCGCCGTCTCGCGCGCCAGGCCGTCGATGAGCGCGAGGAAGGCGCTCAGGGCCGCCGCCGCACGGCCGGCGAGCGCGGCGGCGGGATTGGCGGCGGGGCTGGCTGGCGCCGCGGCGGCCGCCTCCCACAGCGAGGTGCCCGCGGCGCGCGCGCGTTCGCGCAGCGTCTCGAGACTCTTCGCGCCGAGGCCCCGCGGCGGCAGGTTCACCACGCGCTCGAAGGAGGCGTCGTCGCGGCGGTTGGCGATGAGGCGCAGGTACGCGAGCGCGTCCTTGATCTCGGCGCGCTCGAAGAAGCGCAGGCCCCCGTACACCTTGTAGGGAATGCGCGCCGACAGGAACGCCTCCTCGAACACGCGCGACTGGGCGTTGGAGCGGTAGAGGATGGCGATGTCGCGGCGCTTCATGCCCTGCGCGACGTGCTCGCGGATGCGGTGCGTGACGAACTCCGCCTCGTCGCGCTCGTTGAAGGCGCTGTAGAGCTGCAGCGCCTCGCCGCGGGCGCCGCTGGTCCAGAGCTTCTTGCCGAGCCGGTTGGCGTTGTGGGCGATCAGGCCGTTGGCGGCCTCGAGGATCACGCCGGTGGAGCGGTAGTTCTGCTCGAGCTTGAAGAGCTGCGAGTCGGGGTAGTCGCGGCGGAAGTCCTGCAGATTCTCCGGGCGCGCGCTCCTGAAGGCGTACACCGACTGATCGTCGTCGCCCACCACGAACGGACAGGCACCGTCGGGCGCGTGTGCCGCACCGTTGGCGCCCGCGCCGGGCGCGGCGCCGGGCGGCTGCGGCGGCGCGATGAGCTTCAGCCACGCGTACTGGATGCCGTTGGTGTCCTGGAACTCGTCCACCAGCACGTGGCGGAAGCGCCGGCGGTAGTGCGCGAGTAGCTGCGGGTTGTCGCGCCACAGCTCGAAGGCGCGCAGCAGCAGCTCGGCGAAGTCCACGCCGCCGGTGCGCGCACAGGCCTCCTCGTAAGCCGCGTACAGGTTGATCAGCTCGCGGCGCGTCGGATCGCCGCCGTCGGCGAGGCGCGCGGGGCGGCGCCCCTCGTCCTTGTTGGAATTGATGAACCACTGCACCTCGCGCGGGATCCAGCGCGTCTCGTCGAGCTCGCGGGCGCGGATGACCTTCTTGATGAGGCGCTGCTGGTCCTCGGAGTCCATGATCTGGAAGCCCTGCGGCAGGCGCGCCTCGCGCCAGTGGATGCGCAGCAGCCGGTGCGCGATGCCGTGGAAGGTGCCGATCCAGAGCGCCGCGGCCGGAATGCCGAGGAGGCGCTCGACGCGCGCGCGCATCTCGCCGGCGGCCTTGTTGGTGAAGGTCACGGCGAGAATGGCGTGCGGCGAGCTGCCCTCGGCCTGGATCGCCCAGGCGATGCGGTGCGTCAGCACGCGCGTCTTGCCGCTGCCGGCGCCGGCCAGCACCAGCACCGGCCCGGGGGGCGCCGTGACCGCGGCGCGCTGCGCGTCGTTCAGGGGATTGAGAATCGGGGAAAGATCCATGGCGCGATTCTACGGGAAAGCGCCGCGACCCTCAGGCATCGGCTGCGGCGGACTCCTGCGAGAAACGCACCAGTGCCACCGCGAAGGACAGCACCACCGGCCCGATGATGAGCCCGAGGATCCCGAACGCCGAGACGCCGCCGATCGCGCCGATGAACACGGCGAGGGTGGAGACCTCGGCGCGCTTGGAGGTGAGCAGCGGGCGCAGCACCGTCTCGGTGACCCACAGTGCCGCCGTCCACAGCACGATGAACAGCGCCGCCCCCCAGCGGCCGACCACCGCCAGATAGAGCGCCGCCGGCAGCAGCACGAGCGCCGCGCCCGACGGCAGGAAGGAGGCGATGGCGCCCAGCACGCCGAACACCAGCGGCGAGGGGAGCCCCACGATCGCGAAGCCGATGCCGACGATGACGCCGTTGACGAGCGCGGTGACCGCCGAGCCGAACACCACCGCGCGCGTGACGTCGGCGAGGTACTTCAGCATTCCGTGCCGCTGGGCGGGGGGCATCGGGATCAGCCGCTCGAGCGAGCTCAGCATGGTGCGGCCGTCCTGCAGGAAGAAGAACAGCATGAAGAGCATCATGAGGAAGCCGATCAGCGTGCCGAATATGCCGAGCGCCAGATCGCCGCCCATGCTCGCCGCCGACTTCAGCAGCGTCTGCACGCCGTCGGTGAGCCAGCCTTCGACCTGGCTCGCGCTGATCGTGGCGTTGTCGCGCGCCCAGGTCACCGGAGCGCCGATCAGCGGCATGGTCGAGAGCCGCGCCAGCAGCTCGTCCCAGGAAAGAAACGTGCGCCCCTTGAGGTAGCTGACCAGGTGCGCCACCTGGGCGGCGAAGGCAATGCCGAGCATCGCGAGCGGCGCCAGCACGAAGAAGGGTGCGAGCCCGGTGAGGAGGCCCGCCGAGAGCGCGCGGCGGCCCTTGAAGCGCGCGCTCAGCCACTCCTGCAGCGGGTGCAGGATGAAGGCCAGCACCGCGGCCCAACCGATCTCGGCGCGCAGCGGCGCGAGGATCTGGTAGAGCGCGTAGCCGAGGATGGCCGCGGCCACGAGCAGGAAGGTGCGGCGGTAGAGCTGTGATCGCATGCGGATCCTTCTCTCACCACTTGTTACGCAGCTCGCGCAGCCGCACGAACACGGTGCGCGCATCGGGCTGCTCGGGCAGGTCCGGAAACTTCTCCCTGAGGCGCGCGATGATCTGTGGGCTCTGCAGGCGGAAGAAGGCGTTGATGCGCTTCTCCTCCCCGAGTGTGGTCACGAGCGCCGCGGCCGGATCCTGGCTGCGCGCCGCTGGCAGGAGCGCGGCGGCATCGCCGTTGGCCGGCTCGCGGTCGAGTGTGAACTCGAGGTTGCGGGCGAGGTATTCGTGGCCGGGGTAGATGCGGGTCGCGTCCGCGAGGCGCG
>DATKPR010000083.1:0-16368 GCA_035523985.1 Steroidobacteraceae bacterium
GGGCGCGCGCTCTACCAGGGACGCGATCTCATGCCGACGCTCGACCTGCGCTGCGTGCTCAAGGGCGTGCTCGAGGAGCACCTCGGGGTTCCCGCGCGCGCGCTCGAGACGACGGTGTTTCCGGACAGCGAGCGGGCCCGCTCGCTGCGCGGGCTGGTGCGCGCCTGAAGCCGCGGCGTCGCGCGCTCACTTGGGCGGCGGCTGCGAGTCCTGATCCTTGTCGGTCGCCTTGGGTTGCGCGGGCGCGGTCGCGGGCGCGGGCGGCGTCGCGGGTGGCGCGCTCCCCGCGGGGGCCGTCACCACCCTGGCATTCTTGTCCGGCAGGTAGAGCGGACCTTTCTGGCCGCAACCGCCCGCCGCGAGGGTGACCGCCAGCGGGACGAGCAGCCAGGCGCGCTTCATACGTACATCGGCCGCCTGTCGCGCAGCGCCAGCCAGCCGCGCGCCACGCGGTAGATGATCCAGATCGCGAGCGCGTAGTACCCCCCGATGAGGATCGGGATGCCGATCAGGATCAGCACCAGCGGTATCGACACGGCCGCGATCCCGAAGCTCCACAGCACCGCGAACCAGAAGGTGCGGATCTGCCATCTGAAATGCGACTCGAGGTAGGTGCCGTGGGTGGCGGAGCGGCGCGCGTAGTTCATGATCACCGCGACGATCGACGGCAGTCCCCAGATGAACATGCCGACCACCATGTGGAAAGTCGTGAGGCCGATCAGCACCGAAAGCGAGTGCAGCGCGTAGATCACGTTGGTGTAGGAGACGAGCGACTCATCGATCCGCGGCGCCTCGGCGCTCAGGGGCGGCGGAGTGGGGCTGTCGGTCACAACGCACCTCGGGAGAGCTTCAGGCGCCCGGTGTGTACATGGCGCGCTGGTCCTTCAATCCCAGCCAGCCGCGCGCCACGCGGTAGATGATCCAGCCCGAGAGGGCGAGGCGCCCGGCGGCATAGAGAGGAATGCCGACCAGGCTCACGATCAGCGGCCACTTGAGCGTGGCGGCGATGAAGGTCCAGAGCACCGCGTACCAGAAGGTGCGGATCTGCCATTGGAAGTGCGATTCGAGGTAGCTGCCGCGCGCCGCGTCGCGGCGCATGTAGTTCATGATCACCGCGACGATCGACGGCAATCCCCACACGAAGCTCGCCGCCACCGAGCGAAAGGTCGTGAGTCCGATCAGCACCGAAAGCGAGTGCAGTGCGTAGATGACGTGCGTATAGCTGACCAGCGACTCGTCGGCACGCGCCGGCGTGCTGGCCATGGGCGGGGTTGCGGTGTCGGTCATGGGTCACCTCACGGCTTGGCGCGCCGCTCGACCACGGCCATGGTCAGCCTCGAGACGCACACCAGGCGCTCCTGTTCGTCGCGGATCTCAATATGCCATACGTGGCTGGTCCTGCCGATATGGAAGGGCCGGGCCGTTGCGATGACGAGACCGGACGAGATGCTGCGCAGGTGGTTGGCGTTGATGTCCTGGCCCAGGGCCATGGAGCCGGGATCGACGCACAGCATCGCCGCGAGGCTCCCCGCGGTCTCGGCGAGCGCTACCGAGGCGCCGCCGTGCAGCACGCCGAAGGGCTGGTGGGTGTGCTCGTTGACCGGCATGGTGGCGCGCAGGTAGTCGGCGCCGATCTCGGTGACACGGATGCCGAGGTAGCCGGGCAGCGTGCGGCTGCCTCTCTCATTCAGCTCCGCCGGAGTCGCCACGGTGCGCCAGATGCTCATGGAGCTAGTCTAGCGGTTCGCGCGCTGGCAATCTTCGCCCCCATGGACGAGCTTGTCTTTGCGCCGCCGGCGCCGCCGGCCGTGGCCGTCGAGGGCGGCGGGCGCTTCCCGGTCCACCGCATCTACTGCGTCGGCCGCAACTACGCCGACCATGTACGCGAGATGGGCTCGCAGCCCACGCCACCCTTCTTCTTCATGAAGCCCGCGGACGCGCTGGTGGCCAACGGCGCAGCCATTCCCTATCCACCGCGGACCGCCAACCTGCAGTATGAAATGGAGCTGGTGGTGGCGATCGGCCGCGCCGGGCGCAACATCGCGCCCGCCGAGGCGCTCGGCCATGTATACGGCTACGCCGCCGGCATCGATCTCACGCGCCGCGACCTGCAGGCCGCCGCCAAGGAGAGCCGGCTGCCCTGGGATGCGGGCAAGGGCTTCGATCATTCGGCGCCGGTGGCGGCGATCCGCCCCGCGGCCCGCGGCCATCTGACGCGCGGGCGCATCTGGCTCAGCGTGAACGGCGAGATGCAGCAGGACTCCGATCTTTCTCTCATGCTCACGGGCGTACCGCAGCTGATCGCGGAGCTGTCGACGCTCTACGAGCTCAGGGCCGGGGACCTCCTCTTCACCGGCACGCCGGCGGGCGTCGGCGCCGTGAAGCCCGGCGACCGCATCGAGGGCGGCATCGAGGGGCTCGAGGTGCTGCGCAACGCCATCGCCCCGCCGGCCTGAGGGCGCGCGTGAGGCTCCATCACTATTACCGCAGCTCCGCCTCCTACCGGGTGCGCATCGCGCTGAATCTCAAGGGTCTCGCCTACGAGACGGTGGCGATCGATCTGAAGCCCGGGGTGAGCGCGCAACGCTCGGCTGAATATCTGGCACTGAACCCGCAAGGGCTGGTCCCGGTGCTGCAGGACGGCGCAGTCACGCTCACCCAGTCGCTCGCCATCATCGAGTATCTCGATGAGACCCACCCGGCGCCGCCGCTGCTGCCGCGCGCGCCCGCGGCCCGCGCGCGCGTGCGCGGGCTGGCGCTGGTGGTGGCGTGCGAGATGGCGCCGCTCAACAACAGCGGCGTCCTCAATTATCTCAGGGGCACGGTCGGGTTGAGCGAGGCCGCGGTGAACGCCTGGTACGCGCAGTGGATCGCGCGCGGCTTCGAGGCGCTCGAGCAGGAGGTCGTCTCGACCAGCGGCGACGGCCTGCACATGTTCGGCACCGCGGTCACGCTCGCCGACGTCTGCATCGTGCCGCAGATGTACAACGCCCGCCGCTTCCAGTGCGATCTTGCGCCCTATCCGCGGCTGCGCGGCATCTGTGCGCATCTGGAATCGCTGCCCGCGTTCGCGCGCGCGGTGCCGGAGGCGTTCGAGAGCGCCTAAGCCGCGGCCCGCCGCACGAACGCAACGTAGCCCGCGAGAAAATTCTTCAGCTGCTCCTCGATCGCCGCATCCTTGAGATTGCCGGCCTCATCGAACACCGCCGCGGCGCGCGACACCTGCAGCCGCCCGCCGCTCCAGAACTGCGCGCCGAGCGTGCGCAGCACCGGCAGCCACGCCGCCTGCGAGAGGATGGTGCCGAAGCCCCCGGGCGAGGCGCCCATGACCGCGAACGGCCGTCCGCCGAACACCCGCTTGGCGTCGGTGTTGGGCCGCGACAGCCAGTCGATGGCGTTCTTGAACACCCCGGGGATGCTGTTGTTGTATTCGGGCGTGACGAGCAGCACGCCCTGCGCCGCGACCACCGCCTCTTTCAGCTGGCTCACGGCCGCCGGCATCCCCTGCGCCTCGAGGTCGCCGTCGTAGAGCGGTATGCCGCGGATGCTCGCCACTTCGAGCACCGAGTCTTCGGGCATGAGGCGCACCGCGGCGCGCAGCAGCGCCGAGTTGTACGAGCCGCGGCGCAGGCTCCCCGAGATGCCGAGCAGCTTCACCATGAGGTCACCTGCGCAGTTTGGCCGCGATGAGGCGATAGGCTTCGCGGAACGGGATGCCCTCGCGCACCGCCAGGCGGTTGGCCTCCTCGGCGGCGTGGATCGCCGGATCGAGCCGGATGGCGGCGCGCTCGAAACGCAGGCCGGCGATCGCCGGCGGCAGGATCGCGAGCGTCTCGAGTGCGAGGTCGATGGCGCGGAACAGCGGGAACTTGAGGAGCTGCAGGTCGCGCTGGTAGCCGGAGGGGAGCTTGGCGCACACGGCGAGCGCCTCGGTGAGGCAGCCGAGCGCGGTGGCCGAGCGGCCGCGCACGAGCTCGAACACGTCCGGGTTTCTTTTCTGCGGCATGATCGACGAGCCGGTGGTGAAGGCCTCGGGCAGCGTCACGAAGCCGAATTCCTGCGTGGCAAAGAGCAGCACGTCGGCGGCGAAGCGCGACAGGTCCTGCATGAGCAGCGCGATCTCGAACAGCAGCTGCGCCTCGGCCTTGCCGCGCGCGAGCTGCGCGGCGGTCACCGGCTCCTCGACCGAGGTGAAGCCGAGCGCGGCGCGGGTCGCCTCGCGGTCGAGCGCCAGTCCCGGCGTGCCGTAGCCGGCCGCCGAGCCGAGGGGGCTGCGCGCGAGGCGCCGGTCCACCGCGGCGAGTCCTGCGGCGGCATCGCGCAGCTGCGCCGCGAAGCCGCCCGCCCACAGCGTCACCGAGCTCGGCATGGCCTGCTGCATGTGGGTGTAGCCGGGAAGCTCCGTCGCCGCCTCGCGCACGCCGAGCTCATCGAGCGCATCCGCGACCGCCAGCGCGCCGCCGCTCAGGGTCCCGAGCACATCGCGCAGGTACAGCCGCAGCGCGGTGAGCACCTGGTCGTTGCGCGAGCGGCCAAGATGGATGCGCGCGCCGGCCACCCCGACGCGCTCGGTGAGCCGCCGCTCGAGCGCGGTCTGCCCGTCCTCGTCGGCGAGCTCGACGCGCCACTCGCCGCGCGCGTGCTCGGCGCCGAGCGCCCGCAGCCCGTCGCGGATCGCATCGAGGTCGTCGAGCGCGAGCAGCTGCTGCGCGTTCAGCATCTCGGCGTGTGCGATCGAGGCGCGCACGTCGTAAGCCACCAGGCGGTCATCGAGCGCGTAGTCCTCGCCCGCGGTGTAGCGCAGCACCCGCTCGTCGAGCGGCGCGCCCTTGTCCCACAGGCGGCTCATGGCGTCGCCTGCTGCTCGGCGGGGGTGAGCGCGTTGACGTCGGCGACGATCAGCGTGCCGGTGCCCTCGTTGGTGAACACCTCGCCGAGGATGCCCTCGGGAGCGCGGTACGACACCACGTGCACGCGCCGCACGCCGCCGCGGATCGCATCCTCGATCGCCTTGGCTTTGGGCAGCATGCCGTCGGCGATCTGGCCGGCCTCGCGCATGCGCCTGAGCCCCGCGAGATCGGTATAGGAGACGAGCGAGCCCGGGTCGCTCAGGTTGCCGAGGATGCCCGGCGTGCCGGTGCACAGGATCAGCTTCTCGGCGCCGAGCGCCGCGCCGAGCGCGGCCGCCACGGTGTCGGCGTTGATGTTGAGGAGCGTGCCGGACTCGTCCGCCGACAGCGGGCTTACCACCGGCATGAGGCCGTTGTCGAGCAGCTTCTTCAGCACCGTGGTGTCGACCGCGTCGATGTCGCCGACGTAGCCGAAGTCCACCGGCTCCCCACCCGCGGCGAGGCGCATCGGCGGCCGCTTGTGGGCGCGCACCAGGCCCGCGTCCACGCCGCTGATGCCGACCGCATCGATGTTGAGGTCGCGGCACATGGCGAGCACGCGCGTGTTGATGAGGCCGTTGAGCACCATCGTGGTGACGTCGATCGAGCGCGCGTCCGTCACGCGCCGCCCCTCGACCATGCGCGTCGGCACGCCGAGCGCCTCGGACACCTCCGTGAGCTGCGGCCCGCCGCCGTGCACCAGCACCACCCGTACGCCGAAGTAGTGCAGGATCCCGATCTGCTCGACCAGCGCGCGGGTCGCGGCCTCGTCGGCGAACACGCCGCCCCCGGCCTTCACCACGAAGGTCTTGCCCTTGTACATGCGGATGTAGGGCGCGGCGCTCTTCAGTGCGCTGATGGCGAGAGTCTGGTCGGCTCGATGCATGATCATGTGGCGCTTTCCCTGTCAGGACTTGAGCAGCTGGTGCAGCACCGCGGTCTGCACCGTCAGACGGTTGGCGGCCTCGCGCTGCACGGCGCTGCGCGGGCCGTCGAGCACTTCGTCCGCGATCGCGGTGTTGCGGCGCACCGGCAGGCAGTGCATCACGCGGCAGCCGGGCGCGGTGCGCGCGAACCAGTCGTTGCGCACGCACCAGCCGGTGAGTGCGCTGCGCAGTTTCGCATCGCCCGCCGCATCGCCGTAGCAGGCGGTCGCGCCCCATTCCTTGACGTAGAGGATGTCGGCGCCCTCGAGCGCCTCGTCGCGGTCGCTGGTCTCGCGCAGCGTGCCGCCGGAGTGGACCGCGGCGCGGCGCGCGCGCTCCATCACCGGCTCGGGCAGGGCGAACCCCTCCGGGCGCAGCACGATCACCTCCATGCCGCGCAGGGCGGCCATGTGCACCGCCGCCGCCGGCACCGCCAGCGGCAGGGCGCGCGGATGCCAGGCCCAGGACAGCACGAAGCGGCCGGCGCGCGGCACGGCCAGATCGTCCATGGTCTTCCAGTCGGCGAGCGCCTGGCAGGGGTGATTGAGCGCCGACTCGAGATTGATGAGCGGCTTGTCGGTGAGATCCGCCATGGCGTTGAAGGTGGTCTCGGCGAGATCGCTGGCGAGATCGCGTCCTTCGGCGAACACGCGGATGCCGAGCGCGTCGCAGTAGCTCGCGAGCGCCGGGATCGCCTCGCGCACGTGCTCGGCGGCGGCGCCGTCCATGACCGCGCCGCGGCGCGTCTCGAGCACCCAGCTGCCGTGCCCCGGGTTGATGACGAAGGAGTTGCCGCCGAGGCGCGCCATCGCCGCCTGGAAGGAGGCGAGCGTGCGCAGCGAGGGGTTGAAGAAGAGGAGCCCGAGAATCCTGCCGGCGAGCGCCCGCGGCTCGGGCTGCTTCTCGAGCCGCCGCGCCAGCTCGAGGAGCGACAGCAGCTCCTCGCGGCTGAAATCGCCGAGATCGAGGAAGCGCTTCATGGGTCGAGATCCTTCAGCGCATCGCGCAGCACGTCGACGTGCTGCTCCTCGAGGATGTACGGCGGCAGCAGCCGCACCACCTGCGGGTCGCTCGAGGTGCCGGTGAGGATGCCGCACTCGAGGAGCTCGGCCTGGATCTGCTTCGCCGGCCGCGTGGTGCGCAGTCCAAGGAGCAGTCCCTCGCCCTGGATGGCCGTCACCGGACCTGCGATGCAGGTGCGGCGGATGTAGGAGCCGAGGCGCCGCACGCGCTCGAGCAGCCGCTGGTCGCGGATCGCCGCCAGCACCGCATTCACCGCTGCGCACGCCATCGGCCCGCCGCCGAAGGTGGTGCCGAGGGACTCGGGCTTGAGGGAGGCCGACACCATCGGGCTCATGAGGAGCGCGGCCACCGGGAAGCCGTTGCCGAGCGACTTGGCGGTGGTGAGCATGTCGGGGCGCACGCCGTAGAGGTTGGCGGCGAAGGGCTCGCCCGTGCGGCCCACGCCGCATTGCACCTCGTCGAAGACGAGCAGCGCACCCACCTCGTCGCAGCGTGCGCGCAGCGCCGCGAGGAACGCCGCCCCGAGCGGCACGGCGCCCGCGAGCCCCTGCACCGGCTCGACGATCACCGCGGCGGTATCCGTGGTCACGTGCTCGGCGACCGCGCCGCTCGCGCCCCGCGGGATGAAGCTGACGTCGAAGGGCGTGCGGGGAAATCCGTACCACTTCGCCTGCGCGCCCCAGGTGACGGCACCGGCGGCGGCGGTGCGCCCGTGAAAGCCGCCCTCGACGGCGGCGACGTGCGCGCGCCCCGTCATGCGCAGCGCGACCTTGAGCGCGTTCTCGTTGGCCTCGGCGCCGCTGTTGACGAAGAACACGCTGCTGAAGGGCAGCCTGGAGAAGCGCACCAGGCGCCGCGCCGCCTTGGCGCGGATCTGCATGGCGACCGCGTTGCTCTGGAACTGGCACGCCTGCGCCTGGGCCGCGAGCGCCGCGGTCCACCCCGGGTGCGCGTACCCTAAACCCGCGACCGCGTGGCCGCCGTACAGATCGAGGATCCGCTCGCCGCGGGTGTTCATGAGCCACACCCCGGACGCCGAGGCGACCTCGACCGGGTACTGCGCGAACACCTGCGCCTGGAAGTCGCGCGCCGCCGGGGCCTTGAGCGCGGTGCGCGGTGGGGTCCTGAGGGCCGCGCGGCTGCCGCTCGCGGAGGTGCTCTTCTTCGCCATGACTCTTCTTTCTTCTTTCAGGTCCAGCCGGGCGCGGCTTGCGTGAGCCCCGCGGTTTCCGGGAGTCCGAGTAAGCGGTTCATCCACTGCACGGCGCCGCCGGCGGCGCCCTTGACGAGATTGTCGATGGCGCAGGTGACGGCGACGGTGCCCGCGGCGGTCACCGCCGTGAGATGCGCGTAGTTGCTGGCGGCGACCTCCTTGACGTGCGGCGCGCGCTCGCTCACGCGTACGAAGGGCGCGCGGGCGTAGTACTCCTGCAGCGCACCGCGCGCCTGCGCGCTGTCGAGCGCGCGCCGCAGGCGCGCCTGCAGCGTGACGTGGATGCCGCGCGCGAAGGGGCCCGAGTGCGGCACGAAGGCGAGCTCGGTCTCGATGCCGCTCGCCGCGCGCGCGCAGGCGACGATCTCCGGCGCATGGCGGTGGCTGAGGGCGTTGTAGCCGTAGAAATCGCCGTGGCGCAGCGGATGGTGCGTGCCCTCGACGGGCTTGCGCCCGGAGCCGGTGCTGCCGGTGACGCCGCTCACGTACAGCTGCGGCTCGACGAGGCCGAGCGTGAGCAGGGGCACCGCGGCGAGCAGTACCGCGGTGGCGAAGCAGCCCGGGTGGGCGACGTGCGCCGTGGGAGCCGCGGCGAGGTGCTCGGGCACCGCGCACGTGAATTCCCGCAGGCGCGCCGGCGCGCCGTGCGCGTGGCCGTAGACGTGCGCGTAGGCGTCCGCGGAGGCGTAGCGAAAGTCCGCGGAGATATCCACCACGCGCGCCTCGGTCCCGGCGCCCGCGCTCGCGCCGAGCACCTGGTCGATCAGCCCGGCCGACACCCCGTGCGGCGCCGCGGAGAACACCGCCGCGCGCCCCGCTCCGGCGAGGAGCGTCATGACTTCGCCGAGCGTCGCGAAGCGCGTCTCGGGGTAGGCCGATACCAGATGCGGGAACGCGCCCGTCACCGGCTCCCCGGGCGAGCCGTCCGACATGACCGCGAGCAGCTCAAGCTGCGGGTGGCCGGCGATGAGCCGCAGCAGCTCCCCGGCGACATAGCCGGTGCCGCCGAGCACGACGGTGGGCGTGGTGCGACCGTGGCTCATGCCGCCGCCGCCGCCGCGAGGCCGAGCGCCTCGATGACGCGGTCGCCGAGCTCGGCCGCCGAGCCGATGGCGTTGAAGGCCGGGACGCCCATCTGCTTCGTGATGATCTCGACCCCCACCTGGTTGTCGGTGCAGGGCCCGGTGACCACGCACGGCTCGATGCCGAAGCGCTCGCGCAGCAGCTTCACCCCGCCCCAGGCCGCGACCGGATCGTTGGCCGAGAGCACGACGCCGGTGAGCGCGGTGCGGATATCGGCACACTCGAGGATCGCATCGACCCCGTAGGTGCCGAGGATGCCGTCGCCGAGCTCGAACACCAGCACGTCGGGCTTGCCCGTGGCGAGCTCGGTGAGCATGGTGCGGGTGAGCGCCGGGCCGTTGGCGCGCGTCGTGGTGACGACGCCGAGATCGGTGAAGATCGCGCAGCGGCGCGCGCCCGCGTCCTCCATGGCGAGGATGTCGCGGCGCAGCGATACCCCGGTCGCCTTGAAGGCATCGACGGTGAGGCCGCGGTGGCGCATGCGCGCGATGATGGCGCAGGCGGCGGCGGTCTTGCCCGCCTCCATGCAGCTGCCGGCCAGTGCGACCACCGGCACGCCGCGCGTCTCGAGGGGCGCGGCCGCATCGAGGCGCTTGTAGCCGGCGCGCGCCGGCACGCCGATGCGCTCGCCGAGGTAGGGAAAGTTGAGCGCCACGCCGAGCACGCGGCAGTCGAAGGGCTTGCCCTTCTCCGCATTGATCGAGTCGCACACCCCGAGCACGCCGCCGATGTTGAGCATCTGGATGATGTCGCCGGGCCTCACCGACTCGGGCACGTGGCCCGAGTAGCCGAACAGCGCCTGGCGGTGGCCGAGGGCGCCGGCGACGATATCGCCCTTGCCGACTTTGGCCATGCGGCCGCTGACGAGCTCGAGCGTGTTGTAGGTGGATTTGTTGTTGAGCACCTCGACCACCACCACCACGCCCTCCTCGGCGGGGATGTCGGCGGCGACGCGCACCTCGTGCGACAGGCCGCAGGCCTGGGTGACCGAGGCGAGCTTGTCGACGATGACGCTGCGCATGCTCACCATGTCATGACTCCCGCGCCGCACGCTCGCCGGCGCGCGCATAGAAGACGCCCGGGAGCGAGACGATGCGCGAGAAGCCGAGCGCATCGGTCGCCGACCACTCCCCCGCCGCCTCGCCGTACACGCCGCGCGAGGCGGCCATGAGCGAGTAGGGCGACTCGACGCCCTCGACGAACACGCTGCCCGTCGCGAGCTTCACGTGCACCTGACCGGTGACGCGCTGCTGCGAGGAGACGAGCAGCGCCTCGATGTCGCGGCACACGGGATCGAGCAGCTGGCCCTCGTGCACCAGGTCGCCGTAGGGCGCGGCGATCAGCTCCTTGATGCGCTGCTGCCGGCCGGTGAGCACCAGCTTCTCGAGCTCGCGGTGGGCGTTGAGCAGCACCTCGGCGGCCGGCGCCTCGAAGGCGACCCGCCCCTTGGTGCCGATGATGGTGTCGCCCAGGTGGATGCCGCGGCCGATGCCGTAGGGCGCCGCGAGCGCCTCGAGCTTCTCGATGATGTCGACCGGCGCGCCCGCCACGCCGTCGAGTGCGACCGGCCGTCCCTGCTCGAAGCCGACGCTGTGGCGCGCCGGGGCGCGCGGCCGCGTGAACGCCTCGCGCGTCAGCAGCCACGCCTCCTCGGGGATGCTGCCCGCGGAGGTGAGCGTCTCGCGGCCGCCGATGGTGACGCCCCACAGGCCCCGGTTCACGGAGTAGGCGGCGCCGGTCGGCGGAATCGGCAGGCCGCGCTGCCTGAGATAGTCGAGCTCCTCGCTGCGCTTGAAGGCGCGGTCGCGCACCGGCGCCAGCACGGCGAGATCGGGCGCGAGCGTGCGCAGCGCCACCTCGAACCGCACCTGATCGTTGCCGGCGGCGGTGCAGCCGTGCGCGACGGTGTCGGAATTGAGCTCGCGCGCCATGCGCGCGATGGTCTGCGCCTGCATGACGCGCTCGGCGCCGACACACAGCGGGTAGAGCTGGCCGCGGCGTACGTTCCCCATGATGAGGAAGCGCAGCACCTGCTCGAAGTAGGCGGCGCGCGCGTCCACCTGGTGGTGCGCCACCGCCCCGAGTGCGCGGGCGCGCTCCGCGAGGGCGCGCGCGCCCGCGGCGTCGATGCCGCCGGTGTCGACGGTGACGGTGATCACCGCCCGGCCCGTGGTCTCGGCGATCCACGGCACCAGGAACGAGGTGTCGAGACCGCCGGAATAGGCGAGGACGATGGGGGTGGTACCGGCGCCGGCGGCGCCGCTCGATCCTTGGGGCATGGGTTCAGATCCTGAAGAGGGCGCGGAGGCGCGTGATGAGCTCCTCCTGCGCACGGGCGTTGGCGGTGGCGATGAAGATGGTGTCGTCGCCCGAGATGGTGCCGGCCACCTCGGGCCATTCGGCCCTGTCGATGGCGACGGCGACCGACTGCGCCGCGCCGATGGTGGTGCGCAGCACCGTGATCGAGGGCCCGGCGCGGCGCAGCCCGCGCGCGAACTGGGCGAGCGTGGCGAAGTCGCCGTTGGCGCGCGTCAGCTCATCCGGCGGCAGCACGTAGCGGCCGCCCGCCTTGAGCACGCCGAGCGCCAGCAGGTCGCGGCTGATCGAGGACTGCGTCGCCTCGTGGCCCTCCTTCTTCAGCAGACGCACCAGGTCCTGCTGCTTGCGCACCTGCCCGGCGCGCAGCAGGCGCACGATGGCGGCGCGGCGCTCGAGCTGCTCGGTGTCGTTCAGCATGACCCTGGACCCGTGTGCATAAAGATGCGAATCTTGCGCATATTAATGCACCTGCGTCAAGGGGCGCGGCCCGCCGCGCTACAATGCCGCGCCGCCCGACTGCCGCGGCGCCGCCAGATTCCGGGGAGATCCATGCAGACATCACGCACGCCGCGCGCCGCCCGCGCCCTGGGCCTCGCCGCCGCCGGCCTGTCCTTCGCCCTCTATGCGCAGACCGTGGGACTCACGCCCGGTCTCTACGAGTTCACGATCACCACCGACATCCAGCTGCCGCCCGACATGGCGGCGCGGCTGCCGCCGCAGGCGCTCGCGATGATGCAGAAGCCGAACGTCACGCAGCACTGCATCAGCCAGGGCGACGTCGACCACGTCAGCCAGCAGATCTCCGAGGGCCGCAGCAACCAGCCCGAGAGCTGCAAGGTCACCGAGCACTCGATCTCCGGCAGCGACGTCCGGTTCACCACGCAGTGTCAGAACCACACGGCGCACTTCGAAGGCAGCTTCGCCGGCGACTCCTTCAAGGGCACGGTGGTCTCGACCACCGGCAAGGGACAGACCGTGACCGCGCGCATCGCGGCGCACCGCGTCGGCGACTGCAGCAAGTAGCCGCGCGGCTACTTGGTGATGCTGTAGACCAGGTCGGCGCCGCGCGCGGTGCCGAGCTCGGTGCGCACCACCCAGTGATCGCCGAGCGTGTAGCGCAGCTTCAGCGTGTTCAGCGTCTCGGTGAGGCTCACGCCGTAGCTCACGTACAGGCGCGGCGTCAGGTAGCGCCCGAGCACGAGGGAAGTCTCGTTGGCGATCGGATCGGTCTCGAGGCTCACGTCCGGGAGCCCGACGCGTGAGCCGAGCTGCGAGGCGAGCAGCGCCGCGCCCTGCCCGAGCGCCGCGTTGCCCGCGGTCTGCGTCCCCTGGGAGGCGCTGCCGGAGAGGATCAGCGATACGATCTGCGACTGCGGCAGCGGCGGATCGGAGAAGAACGACATGCGCGGCTGCTGCAGCGTGCCGCGCACGTTGACGCCGGCGGTCACGTCCGGGAATTCCTTCTGCGCGCGCAGGTCGATGCCCGGATCGTCGATCGCGCCGCCGGTGAAGATCAGCCGCCCGCGCTGGATGTCGAGCTTGCGTGCGTAGGCCAGGTACTGGCCGCCGGCCACCGACAGCTCGCCGGTGCCGCGGGTGATGGCGTCGTAGCCGCTCCTGATGGTGACGCTGCCGGTGAGCCGCCCGGTGAGCCCCGAGGCATCGATCGACACCTTGTCGCCCAGGGTGAGCGTGATGGTGCTCATCACCTCGAAGCGCTCGGCGGGGTTTTGCGTCTCGCGGCCGACGATCACCTCGTCCGGCGAGGCGCGCACCGCGTTGGTGATGTCCTTGGGCGCGATCTTCGCGTACGGCACCGTCACGGTGCCGGTCACCTCGATGCGACGCCCCGCGATGTCGAAGGCGAGGTCCGGGGAGGCATCGATCTGCGCCTCGGGGGTGTCCGCCACGCGCAGATTCGTGCCCTGGATGTGCACTTTGCCGTAGGGCAGGAGGTCGCGCCATTCGAGATGACCGCTCGCCGCGGCGCTGCCGGCGCCGGCGTGCGCGCTGCCGCTGAAGTCGAGGCCGGCATCGTTGAGGTGCGCCTCGAGCGCCACCTGGCGCAGGCCGAGGTTCACCTGGTAGAGGTCGAGCTCGCCGCCCGAGAGCTGCAGCAGCCCGTTGAGGAGCGGTGCGCCGAGCGTGCCGGCGATGCTGACGTCGGCATGGAGCTCGCCGGCGGCGCGGTCGATGTCCGGGAAGTAGAGGGTCAGGAGCCCGAGGTCCGAAGTCTCGACGTGCACGGCACCGGCGAGCGGCAGGTCCTGCCAGCGCGCGCTGCCGCGCTGCGCGTCGACGTGCGCGCGGACGGTGCCGACCTCGCCGTCCTCGAGCACCGCGGCCACGCTGATCTCTCCCGGCGTCGCGCTCGCGGTGACGGTCCCCGAGCCGATGCGCGTGTGCTCGATCTTGCGGCTCACGAGGCGGTGCGACAGCACCGCATCGGCGAGCTGCGCGCGCAGCGTCCCGGTGACGGGGACGCCGGCGCCGCCGGCGGCGCGCACCAGCAGGTCGACCGTGCCCTGGTACTGCACCGCCGGGGTCATGCCGGCGGTGAGCGCGCTGAGCGGCAGCTGGTTGCTCATGAGCGTGGCGGACCAGTGCTGCGGACTCCACTCGGCGTCCGCGCACATCGCCCCCGGGGTGCCCGCGAGGCACAGCCATTCCAGCCGCAGGTGCTGCGCCGCGGCGCTGAGCCCCACCGGGTGCTCGAGCGCGAGGTCGAGCGCCGCGCGCCCTTTGACCGCGAGCGCCGTGAGCTGGCCCTGGAAGAGCTGCTGCGCATAGGCACCGGCCGCATCGGCGCTGAGCGCGAGGCCGCCCGCGTGCGCCTCCAGGTGCGCGCGGATGTCGGCCGCGGGGCCGCTCACCGAGAGCGCCGCCCCATCCACGGTGTTGCCGGCGTAGCTCAGCTTGCCGAGGCGTGCGTCGATCCGGGTCACGTGCTGCGGATCGCTGGGATCGAAGTCGATGTCGGCGTCGAGCCGCGCGGCGGCGACGCCGCCGTAGCTCAAGGCGTGTCCGTGCGCGCTCGCCACCAGCGCGGGCTCGGCGCTCGTGCCGCGCACGGTGCCGCTGGCGCTCAGCTCGCCGTGGCTGCCGGGCAGCAGCAGCCCGAGGTCCGTGCTCGCCAGCGTGTAGCGCAGATCGAGCTGCGTCCCGGCGTGTCCGTCGAGCGCGAGGCTGGTGCCGCCGAGCGCCACGCGCACGCGGTCGAAGCTCAGGGTGCCGGCGCTGCGGCTCACGGTGCCGCCGCCGCTCACGCGCGCGCCGCGCAGCTTCCCGGCGAGATTGGCGACGGCCAGCGTGACGTCGCCCTGCGGGTCGAAGCCGCGCCCGGAGACCGCGAGCGAGCCGCTGACGCTGCCCGGCAGATCGGCACGCAGCGCCGCCGGGTTGATCCCGGTGAGCTGGCCGGCCACCGACCAGCTCGGGCGCGGCGCCCAGGCGACGGCGCCGCTCACGCTGGCGTGGCCGTCGAGCAGGTCGAGCTCGGCGCGGTCGAAGGCGAAGCTGTCCTTGCCGAGCGTGCCGGTGACGTCCAGCGCACTCGCGCTGATGCCCGCGGCGCTCGCCGCACCCTGCACGTGGACGCGATACGGGAGCACGCCCTCGAGCGTGAAGCGGCCCGCGGCGCTCTCGACCGCGGGCTGGTGCGCCGGCAGCGGCCAGCGAAAGTTCTCCCAGCTGCCGTGCAGGTCGAGCCGCGGGCCGTTCGGCACGATGGTGAAGGTGCCGGCACCGACCGCGTGCGCACCCGAGGGGTGACGCGCCTCCATGTGCTTCGCCGTCAGCACGTGATTGGCGAAGGCGCCGTCGAACTCGGCGTCGAACTCCCCGGCATGCAGCCCCGTGGGGTCGACCTTGCCGCGGCCGCTGAAGCCGTCGCGGTTCCACAGCACCGCGAGCCGGGCCTTCGTCAGCCCGAGCGGCCCGCCGATGCCCCAGGCGCGCAGGTCGAAGTTCTCGACGCTGGCGGAGCCGGCGATGTGCCAGTGACGGGTGAGATCGAGCGCCTGGCCGCTGAAGTCGGCGCGGAACGGGCTCAGGGAACGTCCGCTCAGCTTGAGCGCATTGAGGTCCCCCGCGGCGCTGCCGGAGACGTTCCAGGCCGGCTGCCCGGCCGGCGCCCACGTCAGGTGTCCCTCGCCGCGGATGCCGAGCGGCTCGCGTGCGGTGAGCTCGCCGATCGCCTCGACGTGCGCGTCGCCGAGATTGCCCTGGGCCTGGAAGACGCGCAGCGTCCGGTGGCGCAGCACCGCCGCCCCGGTGACGTGCGTCGCCTCGAGGCGCACGCCGTTGTAGATGCTCACCACTGCATCGTCCACCGTCACGTGCTCGCCGCTGATCAGCAGCCAGCGCGGCAGGAAGACCGGCGGCGAGGGCGGCACCTGCCGGGTGCGGTGCTTCACCTCGATGAGCGCGCTGTGCACGTGGGCCTCGGGCGAGCGGATCACCTGCAGCAGCAGGGGAGTGAGCGCCACGCGGCCGTCGATCCCCTCGAAGGTGAGATGCACCAGCTCATGATCGATCTCGACCCGGTCGGCGTGCAGGCCGCGCGCCACCGTGCCGGTGACGCCCGTGATCCTCACCGTGACCGCCCCGGGGCCCGAGCCGTAGTGCTGCGGGAGGTGGCGGATGAGGAATTGCAGCCCCGATTCGGTGAACACCGCCGCGCCGATCAGCGCCGCGGGCGCGACCACCAGCAGCAGCACCAGCAGTGAGGCGGCGGCGACGATGATCCAGCGGCGCATGCGTCAACCGCCGCTCACAGCTTGGGCGAGAAGTTGATGTGCAGGCGCGGGCCCGCACCGGGGTTGTTGAGGGGCTGCGCCACGTCGATGCCGAGCGTCAGCACCGGCGTGCGGAAGCGGATGCCCACGCCCGCCGAATAGAACAGCTTGGTACCGAA
>DATKPR010000084.1:0-11621 GCA_035523985.1 Steroidobacteraceae bacterium
CCGCGGCGGTGTGAAATAATTCGCTCATGGGCACCGCTCGCATGCGCTGGCTCCTGATTCTCGCCGCCGCCTGCGCGGCGCTCGCGGGCTTCTGGCTCGCGCGCCAACTTGACAGGGAATCTCCGCGCCTGGCAAGCGGCACGTGGCTGCCGCAGCCCAAGGCGGTCGGGGCTTTCACCCTGACGGACGGCGCCGGGCACCCCTACACGCGCGCCGATCTGCTTGCCGCGCCGACGCTGGTGTATTTCGGCTTCACGCGCTGTCCGGACGTGTGCCCGACCACGCTGGTGAAGCTCGCCCAGGTGCTGCACCAGGCGCCGGTGCCGCACCTGCGGGTGCTGTTCGTGAGCGTCGACCCGCAACGCGACACCCCCCCGGTGCTGACACTCTACGTGCACGCCTTCGATCCGGCCTTCGCGGGCGTCACCGGCGCGCCGGCGCAGATCCTCGCGGTGGCGAAGAACTTCGCGGTCGCGGTGAACCGGGTCGAGCTCCCCGGCGGCGACTACACCATGGATCACTCGGCGGTGGTGTTCCTCGTGGACGGCCGCGGGATCGAGGCCATCTTCACGCCGCCCTTCGATGCGCGCACGCTGACCGCGGACCTGCGCCGCGCGGCACCGCTGCTCGCGCCGGCGGCGGGCAACGGCGCATGAGCGGCGACGATGCCGGCGCGCGGCTCTTCGTCGGGCTCCAGTACCTGCTGCCGCAGCACCTGCTGTCGCGCGCGGTGCACGCCCTCGCGCGCAGCCGCCTCGCGTGGCTGAAGAACGCGCTGATCGACAACTTCCTCGTCAACTACCGCCCCGACATGAGCGAGGCCGCCGAGCCCGATCCGCGCAGGTACGACTCGTTCAACGCCTTCTTCACGCGCGCGCTGCGCGCCGATGCACGCCCCGTGGACGCCGACCCCGCGGTTCTGGTCTCGCCGGTCGATGGCACCGTGAGCCAGCTCGGTACCCTCGACGGCTCCTGGCTGGTGCAGGCCAAGGGCCTCAGTTACACGCTCGAAGCGCTGCTCGATGAGGCGGCCCCGGCATGGGCGCCGGTGTTCCGCGGCGGCGCCTTCGCGACGCTCTATCTCGCGCCGCACAACTACCACCGCATTCACATGCCGCTCGACGGCACGCTGCAGGCCGCCTGGTACGTGCCGGGCCAGCTCTTCAGCGTCAATGCCGTCACCGCCAGCCAGGTGCCGGGACTGTTCGCCCGCAACGAGCGCCTGGTGTGCGTGTTCGCCGACGGCACCTTGAGCTTCGCGCTGATCCTCGTCGGGGCGCTGTTCGTCGGCAGCATGTCGACCGTGTGGCACGGGGAAGTGACGCCGCGTACGCCGCGCAGCCGCGCCGATCTGCCCCTCGACTTCGTGCAGACCGGGCTGCATCTGGCGCGCGGTGCGGAGATGGGCCGCTTCAACATGGGCTCGACCGTCATCCTGCTGCTGCCCCCCGGGCGCAGCGCCTGGCTCGGGACTCTCGCCCCCGGCAGCGCGATCCGCATGGGCCAGGCGCTGGCGCGCCTCGGCGCATGACCGCCGCCGCCGACTGGCGCCCGGGCGCCTCGCTCGAGGCGCTGCGCGCACGCGCGGCGCTGCTCGCGCGCACGCGCGAGTTCTTCGCCGCGCGCGCCGTGCTCGAGGTCGATACGCCGCTCGTGATCAACGCCCCGGTGACCGACCTGCACATCGCGAGCGCGCGCGTCGCGCTCGAGCCGCCGGCGGGCCCGCTGTTCCTGCACACCTCGCCCGAGTACGCGATGAAGCGGCTGCTCGCCGCCGGCAGCGGCGACATCTACCAGATCTGTCACGTGGTACGCGGCAACGAGCGCGGACGGCTGCACAACCCGGAGTTCACGCTCATCGAGTGGTATCGGCTCGGCGCCACGCTCGAGGCCCTCATGGACGAGGTCGAGGCGCTGGTGCGGGTGCTGCTCGGCCCGGCCGCCGCCGCGCGCGCCGGCGAGCGCGTCAGCTACGGTGAGGCCTTCGGGCGCGCACTCGGGCTCGATCCGTTCGCGGCGACCGCCGAGGCGCTGCGCGCGGCGGCGCGGCGCCTCGGCTGGGAGGGTGACCGCGGCGCCAGCCGCGATGAGCTGCTCGAGTTCCTCATGGGCTTCGGCGTGGGACCGAAGCTCGGGGGCGGCGCGCTCACCTTCGTGCACGGCTACCCGGCGAGCCAGGCGGCGCTCGCCGAGCTCGATCCGCGCGATGCGCGCGCGGCGCTGCGCTTCGAGCTCTACTGCGACGGCATCGAGCTCGCCAACGGCTTCAAGGAGCTGCGCGCGCCGGCCGAGCAGCGCGCGCGCTTCGAGCGCGACAACGCGGCGCGGCGCCGCGCGGGACTGCCGGTGTGGCCGCCGGATGAGCGCTTGCTGGCGGCGCTCGCGGCGGGACTCCCCGAGTGCGCCGGGGTCGCGCTCGGCTTCGATCGCACGCTGATGCTCGCGCTCGGCGCGGCGCACATCGAGGCGGTGTTGCCCTTCCCCACCGGCCGCGCCTGAGCCGTGGCGCGCGCAGCGTCGATCGCATCATGACGGCCGCCCGGCTCTCGAGGCGCGGGCTCGCGGCGGGCAGCGCCGCATTCCTCATCTGGGGGCTGTTCCCGGTCTACCTGCATCCCCTGAGCGGGGTACCGGCGGTGCAGATCATCGCGCACCGCATCACCTGGTCGTGTCTCTTCCTCATGATCGTCCTCGCGGCGCGCGGCGAGCTCGGCCGGCTGCCGGCCACGCTCTTCAGGCCGCGCCTCGTCGCCGGCCTCGCCGCTTCCGCGCTCCTCATCAGCTGCAACTGGCTGGTGTACGTCTGGAGCGTCACGCACCAGCACATCGTCGAGTCGAGCCTCGGCTACTACATCAATCCGCTGGTCAACGTGCTGCTCGGGGTGCTGGTGCTGCGCGAGCGCCCGAACGCGCTGCAGTGGAGCGCGATCGCGCTCGCCGCGGTGGCGGTGGTGTATCTGGCCGTCGCCGCCGGCCGTCCGCCCTGGATCGCCCTGGCGCTGGCGCTGTCCTTCTCGCTGTACGGCTTCGTGCGCAAGGTGATCAGCATCGAGGCGCTCCCGGGGCTCGCGACCGAGACGCTCATGCTGCTGCCGCTGGCGCTCGGCTACCTCGCCTGGTGCGAGACGACGGGAGTGGCGGCCTTCGGCCACACGGGCGCTGCGATCACGGCGCTGCTCATCGGCAGCGGCATATTCACCGCCGTGCCGCTGTTCCTGTTCGCCTACGGGGCGCGCCTGCTGCCTTACTCGACGGTGGGCGTGCTGCAGTACATCGGGCCGAGCCTGCAGCTCGCCTGTGGCGTGCTCTTCTACCACGAGAGTTTCGGAGCGCAGCGTGCCGGGGGCTTTGCGCTCCTGTGGGCGGCGCTGGTGCTCTATGCGGGGGATGGGCTGTGGCGCGCGCATGCGGCCACGCGCCGCGCCGCGCGCGCCTGAGGCGCGCCGTCGCGGACCGGGGGCCTACTGCTTGCCGCGCGAGATGTACTCGCCGGTGCGCGTGTCGATGCGCAGCACTTCGCCCTCGTTGATGAAGAGCGGCACCCGCACCACGGCGCCGGTCTCGAGCTTGGCCGGCTTCTGGCCGCCGGTGGCGGTGTCGCCGCGCAGGCCCGGGTCGGTCTCGATGACCTTCAACTCGATGTGCGGCGGCGGCGTCACGACCAGCGGCTCGTTGTTCCACAGCGTCACGATGCACACCACTCCGTCCTTGAGCCACTGGGCGTTATCGCCGAGCGCCGCCTTGCCGGCGGTGTACTGCTCGAAGCTCTCCGGGACCATGAAGTGCCAGAAGTCGCCGTCCTGGTAGAGGTACTGCATGTCCATGTCGACCACGTCGGCGGCCTCGAGCGACTCGCCCGACTTGAAGGTGCGCTCGATGGTGCGGCCGGTCTTCAAGTTGCGCACCTTGATGCGGTTGAACGCCTGGCCCTTGCCGGGCTTGACGAACTCGTTCTCGACGACTGCGTACGGATCGCCGTCGAGCAGAACCTTGAGACCCGAGCGGATCTCGCTGGTGGTGTAGCTGGCCATACTCGGATCCCGTGATTTGCAAGGGGGCGGCAAGATGTTGCCGCTCTGCCCAAAAAGGGCCGCGTATGATAGCGGCATCGGTCGGTAGCCGCCAGCTTGAAGCCCCGACACGCCGTTTTTCGCGAGGTCGCTCACGCCGGAGGGCTCACCCCCGGGTGCTAGAATCCGCCGGCTTTTGCTTGTTGAGTCCAGGGAGGCCGTCTTGATCGAGCAGAGCGCCGTACCGCTCATCGTGCTCAGCGCCACACGGGATCCCGTCGAGGCGATCAACGGCATGCTGCGGCGCGCCGGTGAGCCGGCCCACTGCACCTGGATCCCGGCCCTGCGCGACCTCGGGGATGCCCTCACCCAGATCAACCCCGAGCTGCTGGTGCACGTGATGGCCGACGACACCGAGCTCGAGGCCGTCGCCGCGATCCGCGACCAGCTGGCTCCGACCGTACCGATCCTGGCGCTCGGCACCGGCGCCGACGAGGCGCGCATCGCCTGGGCGCTCGGGCTCGGCGCCCGTGACCTGGTGTCGCTCGAGCACCCCGAGCGGCTGCAGGCCGTGATGATGCGCGAGCTCGAGACCTTCCGCGGGCGCCGCACCCTCGATGCGGCGCTGCGCGCCGCGCAGGATGCCCGCAGCCAGCTCGACACCGTGCTCGAGCGCTCCAACGACGCGATCATCCAGGTGCAGGAGGGCATCGTCACCGATGCCAACCCGGCGTGGCTCGAGCTGTTCGGCGTCGAGGACGGCATCACCGGGCAACCGGTCATGGATCTGTTCGAGGAATCCTCGCACCCGGCGCTGCGCGGGGCGCTGGCGGCGTGCCTGCAGGGCCGCTGGAGCGGCGAGCACACGCTGCGGGCGAACGCCTTGCCGGCCGACGGCAGCATCCTCCCCGTGGAGATCGCGCTTGCGGTCGGCGAGTACGAGGGGGAGCCGTGCGTGCGGCTGGTGGTGCCCTCGGCCCCGCGCGCCGCAGCGCTGCCCGCCGAGACGCACGCCGTCGAGAGCAGCGCGGGCGGCGTCGATGCCTACGGCCTGCTGGCGCGGCGCGAGCTGCTGCAGGCGCTCGCCGAGCGGCTCGCCACCCGCCCGGCCGGCGGCGTGCGCTGTCTCGCGGTGGTCAAAGTCGACAAGTTCGCCGCCCTGGAGCGCGTCATCGGCGTGACCGCGAGCGAGGAAGTGGTGAGCGAGTTCGTGCGGCTGCTGCGCGAGACGGTGCGCCCCAAGGAGCTCACCGGGCGCCTCGGCGGCATGCTCTTCCTGGTGCTGCTCGAGCGCGGCAACGAGAACGATCTCAACGCCTGGGCCGAGCAGCTGCTCGGCCGGGTGCAAAAGCACGTCATGCGCATCCGCGACAAGGCGGTGTCGGTGACCTGCACGGTGGGACTGTCGACGGTGTCGCCGGGGCGCGCCAACGTCGATGCGGTGGTGGCGGATGCCCTCGAGGCCTGCCGCAAGGGCAGCGCCCGCGGCGGCAACCAGAGCGTCGCCTCCGATCACGCCGACACCGAGAGCCGCGTGATGTCCTATGACAAGGTGTGGGTCAAGCACATCAAGGCGGCGCTCATGGAGAACCGCTTCCGCCTGGTGCAGCAGCCGATCGCGAGCCTGCGCGGCGAGGACCCCGGCATGTTCGACGTGCTGGTGCGCATGATCGACACCCAGGGCAAGGAAGTGCTGCCCTCGGAGTTCATGGCCGCGGCGGCGCGCAACGATCTGATGAAGAACATCGACCGCTGGGTCGTCGGCGCCTCCCTGTCGTTCGCGGCGCAGAAGAAGCCCGAATGCCTGTTCGTGCGCCTCTCGCGCGAGACGGTCAAGGACGACAGCTTCGTCGACTGGCTCGACAATCACCTGCGCAGCAGCAAGGCGGAGCCGCAGCGCCTGTGCTTCCAGGTCACCGAGGAGAGCGCCGCGACCTACATCCCGCAGGTCAAGGCGCTCGCCGGGCAACTGCGCGAGCGGCGCTTCCGCTTCGCGCTCGAGAGCTTCGGCGGCGGCCGCGACAGTTTAGGGATGCTCGAGTCCATGCCGCTCGATTTCGTCAAGATCGACGGCGCCGTGATCCAGGGGCTGGCCGCCGATCCGCAGCTGCAGCAGCGGGTGCGCGTGCTGGTCGAGGCGGCGCAGAAGCGCTCGGTGCAGACCGTCGGGGAGCGCGTCGAGGACGCCAACACCATGGCGGTGCTGTGGCAGCTCGGCGTGCAGTACATCCAGGGCTACTTCGTCCACGAGCCCGAGGAAGTGGTGCTGGGCGCCGGGCGCTGAGCGCCCCGGGCCTGCGCCCCGGGCGCGCGTCGCTTCAGCCCCTGGGCGCCGCCGCGGCCGGCAGCCGCGCCTCCATGCGCTCGATGCTGCGCGGCCAGCCGCGCCTGAGCACCGCGCCGCGCTGTGCACGCTGCCCGAGGTATCCCTTCAGGTCGCGCCACTCGAGAACCTTGGCAGTCTCGCCCGACCACAGCACCAGGCTCGCCTCGGGCGGCACCACCGCCACCGCGGTCATGAGCTCGCTGCGCTCGCGGGCCTTGCGGCCCGGGATGTCGTAGAGCTTCAGGCCCTTGCCGCGCGGCATTTCCGCCACCTCGCCCACCGGGAATGCGAGGAGCTTGCCTTCGGAACTCACCGCCGCGACCAGCGAGTCCGGCGACGGCACCTGCGCGGGGGCGAGCACCCGGGCGTTCTCGGGTACCGACAGCACGGTCTTGCCCGCACGCCGGTCGCTGACCAGGTCCTTGAGGCGCGCGGTGAAGCCGTAGCCGGCATCGCTCGCGAGCAGCCACAGGTCCTCGGGCTCCCCGATCATGACGCCGGCGAAGGTGGCGCCGTCGGGCGGATCGAGCCGCCCGGAGAGCGGCTCGCCGTAGCCGCGCGCCGAGGGGAGCGAGTGTGCCGGCAGCGTGTAGGTGCGGCCGGTGCTGTCGATGAACACCGCGCTCTGCAGGCTGCGTCCGCGCGCGAGCGCCTGGAACGCATCGCCCCCCTTATAGGAGAGCGTCGCCACGTCGACCTCGTGGCCCTTGGCCGAGCGCACCCAGCCGCCCCTGGAGAGCACGACCGTCACCGGCTCGTTGGGAATCAGGCTGGTCTCATCGATCGCCTGGGCCGCCTCGCGCTCGATGATGCGGGTACGCCGCTCGTCGCCGTACTTCTCGGCATCGGCGCGGATCTCGGCGGCGATGAGCTTCTTCAGCTTCGCCCTGGACTTGAGCAGCCCCTCGAGCTCCTCGCGCTCCGCGGCGAGGGTCTTCTGCTCCTCGCGGATCTTCATCTCCTCGAGCCTGGCGAGGTGGCGCAGCCGCGTGTTGAGGATCTCCTCGGTCTGCTCATCGGAGAGCTTGAAGCGCTTCATCAGCACCGGCTTCGGCTCCTCCTCGCGGCGGATGATGCGGATCACCTCGTCGAGATTGAGGAAGGCGATGAGCAGCCCGTCGAGGATGTGCAGCCGTCTGCCGACCTTGCCGAGGCGGTGCTCGAGGCGCCGCGTGACGGCGCGGGTGCGGAACTCGAGCCACTCGGTGAGGATTTCCCTCAGTCCCATCACCCGCGGCCGGCCGTCGAGGGCGATGATGTTGAGGTTGACGCGGTAGTTGCGCTCGAGATCGGTGGTGGCGAACAGGTGGTTCATCACCTCGGTGAGATCCACCCGGTTCGAGCGCGGCACCAGCACCAGGCGCGTCGGATTGTCGTGATCCGACTCGTCGCGCAGGTCGTCGATCATCGGCAGCTTGCGGGCGCGCATCTGCTCGGCGATCTGCTCCATCACCCGCGTCGGCGACACCTGGTAGGGAAAGGCGGTGATCACGGCGTTGCCTTCCTCGATCTCCCAGGTGGCGCGCGCCCTGAAGGTGCCGACGCCCTTGTCGTAGAACTCCTTGAGGTCCGCGCGCGGCGAGATGATCTCCGCGCCGGTCGGCAGATCCGGACCCTTGACGTGCTTCATGAGCGCCGCCAGCGTGGCGTCGGGCTCCTCGAGCAGCGCCACGGCGGCGGCGGCGACCTCGCGCAGGTTGTGCGGCGGGATGTCGGTCGCCATGCCCACCGCGATGCCGGTGGTGCCGTTCAAGATGAGATTCGGCAGCCGCGCCGGCAGGATCGCCGGCTCCTCGCGCGAGCCGTCGTAGTTCGGCACCCAGTCGACGGTGCCGTCGGCGAGCTCGGCGAGCAGCACCTCGGCATAGCGCGTGAGCTTCGCCTCGGTGTAGCGCATGGCGGCGAAGGACTTCGGGTCGTCCTGCGAGCCCCAGTTGCCCTGCCCGTCCACCAGCGGGTAGCGGTAGGCAAATGGCTGCGCCATCAGCACCATCGCCTCGTAGCAGGCAGTGTCGCCATGCGGGTGGAACTTGCCGAGCACGTCGCCCACGGTGAGCGCCGCCTTCTTGTGCTTGTTGGCGGCCGCCAGTCCCAGCTCGCTCATCGCGTAGACGATGCGCCGCTGCACCGGCTTCAGGCCGTCGCCGAGCGCCGGCAGCGCCCGGTCGAGGATCACGTACATCGAGTAGTCGAGGTAGGCCTTCTCGGTGAAGGCGCGCAGCGGCTGGCGCTCGACGCCCTCGAAGTTCAGTTCCTGGTTCTCCGGCACGCCTATACCTGCACTTCGGCGAGATTGCCCTTGGCTTCGAGCCACTCACGCCGGTCGGCGGCGCGCTTCTTGGCGAGCAGCATGTCCATCAGCTGCTCGGTGTTGTCCTTGCCCTCGACGGTCAGCTGCACCAGGCGCCGCGTGCGCGGGTCGATCGTGGTCTCGCGCAGCTGCGCCGGGTTCATCTCACCCAGGCCCTTGAAGCGCGTCACCACCGGCTTGGCGCGCGGGCTCTCCTTCTCGATCCTCTTCAGCGTCTGGTCGCGCTCGGCGTCGTCCAGCGCGTAGTGGATCTGGCGCCCGGCATCGATGCGGTACAGGGGCGGCATGGCGACGTACACGTGGCCGCGGTCGACCAGCGGCCGGAAGTGCCGCAGGAACAGCGCGCACAGCAGCGTCGCGATGTGCTGCCCGTCGGAGTCGGCGTCCGCGAGGATGCAGACCTTGAAGTAGCGCAGCTCGCTCAGGTCGGCCGACCCGGGGTCGACCCCGAGCGCGACGCTGATGTTGTGCACTTCCTCGCTGCCGGCCAGCTGGCCGGCATCCAGCTCCCAGGTGTTCAGGATCTTGCCGCGCAGCGGCATGATGGCCTGGAAGTCCTTGTCGCGTGCCTGCTTGGCCGAGCCACCGGCCGAGTCGCCCTCGACCAGGAACAGCTCGCAGCGCCTGGGTTCCTGGCTCACGCAGTCGGCAAGCTTGCCCGGCAGCGCCGGGCCGCCGGTGACGCGCTTGCGCACCACGCGCTGCGCGGCGCGGGCGCGCTCCTGCGCGTTGGCGATGGCGAACTGCGCGATGCGCTCGCCGGCATCCGGATGGCGGTTGAGCCACAGCGACAGCGAGTCGCGCGTGAAGGTCTCCACCAGCGGCGCCGCATCGCGCGAGGCGAGGCGTTCCTTCATCTGCCCGGCGAACTGCGGCTCGTGGATCTTCACCGACAGCACGTAGTTGGCCTTGTCCCACACGTCCTCGGGGGTGATCTTGATGCCGCGCGGAATGAGGTTGCGGAACTCGCAGAACTCACGCACCGCCTGGGCGACGCCGGCGCGCAGGCCGTTGACGTGCGTGCCGCCCTCGGTGGTCGGGATCAGGTTGACGTAGCTCTCCCCGAGCGCCAGCTCCGCGTTCGGCGCCCAGCACAGGGCGTAGTCGACGGCGTCGCTGTCGTCGGACTTGGTGGCCGTGATCGGCTCGGCCGGCATGCGCTCCTCTTTCCCGAGCTCCTCGACCAGGTAGGCGCCCAGGTCGCCGGTGTAGAACCACTCGTCCTTCTCGCCGGTGGCCTCGTTCTTGAACGTGATGCGCAGGCCCGGGCACAGCACCGCCTTGGCCTTGAGCGTGTGCTTGAGCTGCGGCACGGAGAACTTGTCGGAGTCGAAGAACTTCGGGTCCGGCCAGAAGCGCACCGTGGTGCCGGTGTTGCGCTGCCCGACGCTACCGGTCTCCTCCAGCTTGGAGGCGATCTTGCCGTCCTTGAAGGAGATGTTGTATTCCTTGCCGCCCCGCTTGATCCAGCACTCCAGGTGCCTGGAGAGCGCGTTGACCACCGAGACGCCGACGCCGTGCAGGCCGCCGGAGAACTTGTAGGCCTTGTCGGTGAACTTGCCGCCCGCGTGCAGCCGCGTGAGGATCAGCTCCGCCCCCGACACCTTCTCCTGCGGGTGGATGTCGACCGGCATGCCGCGCCCGTCGTCGGCCACCTGGAGCGAGTTGTCCTTGTAGAGGGTGACGTCGATCTGCTTGCAGTAGCCGGCGATCGCCTCGTCGACGCTGTTGTCGATGACCTCGTGCGCCAGGTGGTTGGGGCGCGAGGTGTGCGTGTACATGCCCGGGCGGCGCCGGACGGGCTCGAGTCCGCTCAATACCTCGATGTCGGAAGCAGTATAGGACTGAGTCATTGCCGGTGATTTGAGGCTCGTGCGTACGGCGGCGGGGATCGCGCGCCGGCGCGAGTGTAGCAGCATGCGCCGCGCCCTTGGGCGCGGCATCGGTGCGCAAACGCGCGCTTACGCGAGGTCCTGCAGCAGTGCGCGCCTGACTGCGGGGGCGAGCTGCAGCTGGTGGCGGTAGGCGGGATGGTCGATGCCCACGGTGAGGGCGGCGTCGCCGCGCAGCGACTGCACCATCGGGGCGCTGAGTTCGAAGCGCAGGAAGTGCACCGCGGAGGTCTTCTGCTCGTTCTCGCGCTCGAGGTCCTCGTCGGCGATGGCGAACACGCGCGGCTGGCCGGCGACCTCGACGAAGCAGCGGTCCTCGACCCCCTTGAGGCGCCCGAGCGCCGCCGCGCGCTCGACCGGGTCGAACTCCAGGAGCAGGGTCACCTTCCAGTTGCTGCCGTCCGGGATCAGCGGGTTGTAGGCGCCGAGTTCCTCGGCGATGCCCTCGGGCTCGAAGATGCGCTCGGTGCGCAGCATCTCCTGGACCTGGTACTGCACCGTCAGGCGGTCCTCGAACAGCCAGGTGGCATTGGGGCCCACGGCAACCTGGCGCAGCGCCTTGTGCGTGAGCACGCGGGCGCGGAATGCGGGGCGCTCGCGTGCGTACTGCTCGAGCGGCATCAGGTCGGTCACGGCGAGGCGGTTCATGGCAGTCAGATCCCGTAGGCGTGGCGCAGCAGCTTCAGCGGGTGCTCCGGGGCGCGCTTCCCGGTGAGTATGCTCTCGATCTGGTGCCCGGCCATGGGGCAGTCGCTCGAGTAGTGCTCGGCCTTGCCGTTCTCCACGCGCGTCGCCACCGGACGGCCGATCTTCACCGAGGCGGCGCGAAACTCCTTCTTCACCCCGTAGGTGCCGTCGTGGCCGGAGCAGCGCTCGATGACGTCGACCGTGGTCTCCGGCACCAGCCGCAGCACGTCACGCGTCTTCAGCCCGATGTTCTGCACCCGCAGGTGGCAGGCGACGTGGTAGCTCACCTTGCCCAGGCGCTGCTTGAAGTCGGTGCGCAGCAGTCCCGCCCCGTGGCGCAGCATCAGGTACTCGAACGGGTCGAAGATGTGCTCGGCCACCTGCCGGACGTCCGC
>DATKPR010000085.1:0-4977 GCA_035523985.1 Steroidobacteraceae bacterium
TTCGTGGTCACGGACTTCAGTCACGACGTTCCGGTGAGCTACACGGGCGTGCTCCCGGACCTGTTCCGCGAAGGCGCGGGCGTGGTCGCGCACGGCCACCTCGGCCCCGACGGTACCTTCATCGCCGACGAGGTGCTCGCCAAGCACGATGAGAAGTACATGCCGCCCGAGGTCGCGCGTTCGCTGAAACGCCGCCACGGCGAATCGCGCACCGAGACCGAGCCCACGACGCCTGCGGGCGCGCCGGCGCCGGCAGCCGCGCCCGCGGCCTCCGTCACGCCCTCGACGAGTCCCTGATCCCATGCTGCCCGAGCTCGGCCTCTTCGCACTGGTGCTCGCGCTGCTGCTCGCGGGGCTGCAGGCCTTCTTCGGCATCGCCGGACCCGCGCTCGGTCGCGAGCGCTGGATCGCTGCCGTGACCCCGGCGGTCGCCGGGCAGTTCGTCATGGTGGCGACCGCGGTGGGCTGCCTCGCGGCGGCCTTCATCGGCGATGATTTCTCGGTCCGCTACGTCGCCTCCAACTCCAACTCCGCGCTGCCGCTCTTCTACCGGGTGACGGCGCTCTGGGGCGCGCACGAGGGGTCGCTGCTGCTGTGGATCCTGCTGCTCGCCGCGTGGACCGTCGCGGTGGCGGTCGGCGCGGCGCGGCTGCCGCGGCACTTCGCGGCGCGGGTGCTCGGGGTGCTCGGCGTCGTGAGCTTCGGCTTCCTGCTCTTCACGCTCGCCACCTCCAATCCCTTCCTGCGGCTCGACCCGCCGGCGGGCGATGGCGCCGATCTCAACCCGATCCTGCAGGACCCGGCGCTCGCCGTGCATCCGCCCATCCTCTACACGGGCTACGTCGGCTTCGCGGTGGCCTTTGCGTTTGCGTGCGCGGCCATGCTCGAGGGCCGCCTCGACCAGGAGTGGGCGCGCTGGACGCGCCCCTGGACCACCACCGCGTGGGGATTCCTCACCTGCGGCATCGCGCTTGGGAGCTTCTGGGCCTACTACGAGCTCGGCTGGGGCGGGTTCTGGTTCTGGGACCCGGTCGAGAACGCCTCCTTCATGCCGTGGCTGGTCGGCACGGCGCTCATCCACTCGCTCGCGGTCACCGACAAGCGCGGTCTGTTCAAGAGCTGGACGCTGCTGCTGGCGATCCTGGCCTTCTCGTTGAGCATGCTCGGCACCTTCCTGGTGCGTTCGGGAGTGCTGGTCTCGGTGCACTCCTTCGCCGCCGACCCGGCGCGCGGCATTTTCATCCTCGCCTTCCTGGTGCTGATGATCGGCGGTGCGCTGGCGCTGTACGCCTGGCGCGCGCCGCTGCTGAAGTCGACCGCGGGATTCGAGTTCGGCGCGCGCGAGTCGTTCCTGCTCTTCAACAACCTGCTGCTGGTGATCGCCGCCGCGACCGTGTTCGCGGGTACGCTGGCGCCGCTCATCTCGGATGCGCTCAAGCTCGGCACGCTCTCGGTGGGTGCGCCGTACTTCAACCCCACCTTCATGCTGACCATGCTGCCGCTCATGGCGCTGCTGCCGCTCGGCATCCACGCCGGCTGGAAGCGCGGGCGGCTCTCGGACAGCGCACGCACGCTGCTGCTGACGCTCGCCGGCGCGGCGATCTTCGCGCTGGCGCTGTGCTTCGGCATCTTCGCGCACGGCGCGGTGCTCACGCCGGTGGGCGCGGCGCTCGGCGCCTGGGTGATCCTCGCCTCGCTGGTCGACCCGCTCGACCGCTGGCGCCGCGGGCTGTCATTGTCGCGCGCGGTGCTCGGCATGACGGTGGCGCACATCGGACTCGGGCTCGCCGTCATCGCCCTGACGAGCGTCGAATCCTTCACCTTCGAGCGCGACGTGGCGCTCGGCAGCGGCGCCAGCACCAGCGCCGCCGGCTACGAGTTCCGTTTCGACGGCGTGGCGCCCATCGAGGGACCGAACTACGACGGTGTCGGCGCCACCATCACCGTGACGCGCGGCGGGGCTCCCGTGGCGGTGCTCAAGCCGCAGAAGCGTCAGTACTGGGTGCAGCATCAGCTGACGACCGTGACCGCCATTCACATGAGCCGCGGCAACAACCTCTTGGTGGCGCTCGGCGACGATCTCGGCGCGGGACGCTGGAGCATCCGCATCCAGATCCGACCGCTCGTGACGCTCATCTGGCTCGCCGCACTCATCATGGCGATAGGCGGGGCGGTGGCGGCCTCGGACCGCCGCTACCGCCCGGCGCGCGCCCCGGCGGCAGCGCCGCTCCCCGGCGCCGCCGGCGAGCAGCCGACATGAATCGCTTCCTGCTGCCCATGGCGGTGTTCGTGCCGCTGGTCGTGGTCCTTGCGGTCGGCATCTACCGGGCGCCGCAGAAGGACATCATCGCCTCGCCGCTGATCGGCAAGCCCGCACCCGACTTCGCGCTCCCCGATCTCGCCGACGCTGCGCGCACCGTGCACGCCGCCGACCTGAAGGGCCGCTGGTACCTCTTCAACGTCTGGGGCACCTGGTGCGGCGGCTGCCGCGCCGAGCACGAGACGCTCCTCGAGATCCGGCGCGCCAACGTGCTGCCGCTCGTCGGTCTCGACTGGAAGGACGACGACGCGCAGGCACGCGCCTGGCTCACGCAGCTCGGCAACCCTTACGCGGTGGTCGCGGTCGATCATGCCGGGCGCACGGCGATCGACTACGGCGTGTACGGCGCGCCCGAAACCTTCCTCATCAACCCGCAGGGCCTGGTCGTCTACAAGGTCGTGGGCGAGGTCACGCACGACGTCTGGACGCGCGAGATCCTGCCGCGTGTGCCGCGCGCGGGATTCCCGGGCACATGAGACGCGCGCGCCTTTTACGGCTGTCGGGTGTGCTCGCCGCGCTGGCGGCGCTCGCCCTGGCGCGTGGCGCGCTCGCCGTCGATCCGACCCAGATGCCGACACCCGAGCTCGAGCAGCGCTATCTCGCCCTGACGCACGAGTTGCGCTGCATGCAGTGCCAGAACGAGACGCTCGCGGATTCCCCGGTGGAGCTGGCCGCGGATCTGCGCCACGAGATCCGCGACATGCTGCTCGCGGGCAAGTCGGATGCCGAGGTGCGCGCTTTCATGGTCGCTCGCTACGGCGATTTCATCCTGTTCCGCCCGCGTTTCACGGCGCGCACCGCCTGGCTGTGGCTCGCCCCGGGCGTGCTGCTGCTGATCGGCGCCCTGGTGCTGGTGCGCGTGCTGCGCCAGCGCGCCGCACTGCTGCCCGGGGATCTCACGCCGGTCGATGAGGACGCGCCGAACTGATGCTCACCTTCGTACTGCTCGCCGCCGCGCTCACCGTAGGCGGCATCGCTCTGGTGGCGATCCCGCTGGTGCGCGCGCGTGCCACGGGCGCACCGGCCGCGCCCTGGAGCGCGCTCGCCGCGGCGGGCGTGCTCGCGGTGGGCGCCGCGGCGCTCTACGTCCTGTGGAGCAACTGGTCGTGGCATGCGCCGCCGCCGGCCGACTCGCCCGAGAGCATGGTCGCCGAGCTGGCACGCAAGCTCGAGCACGATCCCAATGACCTCGAGGGCTGGCTGATGCTCGGGCGCTCCTACGTGGCGCTGCAGGAGTATCCGCTCGCCTATCGCGCCTACACGCGCGCCGATCGTCTCGCGAACGGCAGGAACGTCGAGGCGCTGCTCGGCGAGGCCCAGGCGCTCGCCCTGAGCGACCCGGGCGAGCTCGACGGGCGCGCCGCGCGTCTCGTCGAGCGCGCGCTCACCCTCGAGCCCGGCTCCGGCAAGGCCCTGTTCTTCGGGGCGCTGGTGGCCGCCCGGCGCGGCGAGTTGCCGCTGGCACGCGAGCGTTTCACGAAGGTGCTCGCGCTCAATCCGCCGGATGCCGTGCGTGCCTTCCTCGAGCAGCAGCTCGCCGCCATCGATCGCCAGACGGGCGCCGCGCCCGCGCCGGACACCGCGGCGGCCGCCGCCTCGTCCGCCGCGGTGCGCGTGCGGGTGCTGTTGTCGCCGGCTCTCAGGCAGTCCGCCGGCGCCTTCCCGCTCTTCGTATTCGTGCGCGACCCGGCGCAGCCCGGACCGCCGCTCGCGGTGCGCAAGCTCGCGAGCGAGTTCCCCCAGACCGTCGAGCTCACCGCCAGGGATTCGATGGTGGCGGGCCGCACTTTCGCTCCCGGTGCGCGGGTCGCGGTGGTCGCGCGGATCGCCCGCTCGGGCTCCCCGGTCGGCGCGCGCGGCGATCCCTACGGCGAGATCAGCTACCAGGTGGGCAAGGACGGCCTGGCGACCCTCACCATCGATCGCGTAACCCCCTGAACCGCAGGCGCAGCGCCGCGCCGGCCCGCCCCGAGGCGCTCCGGCGGTTTCCCCCGCACGTGCTCGGGCGTATCCTGCCCGAGGAATAGTTGCAGTCTTCGATTTGCGCCGGCCCAGGCGGTCGGAAGGAGAGCGGTCATGGCTCACGCAACGGAAGGACGACTGTCGCATCGGGGCTTCGCCTCGATGAACGCGGAACGGCAGCGGCAGATTGCCAGCATGGGTGGCAAGGCCGTACCGGACGAAAAGCGCAGCTTCTCGCAGAATCGCCGGCTCGCCGCCGAGGCGGGGCGCAAGGGCGGGCAGAGTGTGCCCGGCGCGAAGCGCAGCTTCTCGCAGAACCGTGCGCTCGCGGCCCTCGCCGGCCGCAAGGGCGGGCAAAGCGTGCCGGATGAGAAGCGCAGCTTCTCCCAGCACCCGGAGCTTGCCTCGCAGGCCGGCCGCAAGGGCGGCCAGGCGAGCCACGGGAGCGGCCGGCCGAGCTGAGGGTGAAGCGTGCGGGCCGCGCGCAGGCGCGGCCGCAAGACCCATGCCGGTGACGGAGAGCGGTGCGCGCGCGGCCCGCGTGGCGGGAACTCGCGGCTTCAGGCCCTGAGCGTCACGAACCAGGCGCCGGCGGCGATGAGCGCGATGCCGAGCCAGTTGAGCGCCGAGAGCCGCTCGCCGAGAAAGCCCACGCCAAAGAGCGCCACCAGCACGACGCTCAGCTTGTCGAGCGG
>DATKPR010000086.1:0-13743 GCA_035523985.1 Steroidobacteraceae bacterium
GTTCGTGGACTCGGCGAGCCTCACGCTCCTCGACGGCACCGTCGTCGACTTCGTGAAGCAGGGCCTCAACGAGGCCTTCCGCTTCCGCAACCCCAACGTCAAGGGCGAATGCGGCTGCGGCGAGAGCTTCTCCGTCTAAAAACCCTTAACAAACCGGCACTTCCGGCGCACGCCAAATTGCCGCCGGGGCCCTTCCTGAGTAAACTTGCGCGCTTGCCCGCGGACCCCCGCGGGAGCTGCATTCTCAGCGAAAGGTACCCATCGAATGGCGCTCGAGCGCACTCTCTCCATCGTCAAGCCCGACGGCGTCCGCGGCAATCACATCGGCGAGGTCTATCGCCGTTTCGAGCAGGCGGGGCTCTCGATCATCGCGGCGCGGATGCTGCACCTGTCGCAGCGCGAGGCCGAGGGCTTCTACGCCGTGCACCGCGAGCGTCCGTTCTTCAAGGACCTGGTGCGCTACATGAGCTCGGGCCCCGTGATCGTGCAGGTGCTCGAGGGCGAGAACGCGATCCAGCGCAACCGCGACCTGATGGGCGCCACCGATCCGAAGAAGGCGGCCGCGGGCACGATCCGCGCCGATCTCGCCGCGAGCATCGAGCAGAACGTGGTGCACGGCTCGGATGCCCCCGACACCGCGGCGCGCGAGATCGCCTACTTCTTCAGCACGACGGAACTGCACTCGCGCAGCTGACGTGCATACGGCCATGAGCTCCGCGGCGAGAGTACGCACCAACCTGCTCGGGCTGCCGCGCCCGGCGCTGGAGGCGTTCGTCGCGCAGCTCGGCAGCCGGCCGTTCCGCGCACGCCAGCTCATGAACTGGATCTACAAGCGCGGCGTCGGCGATTTTGCCCAGATGTCCGATCTCGCCAGGGACTTCCGCGCCCGCCTCGCGGAGTGCGCGGAGCTGCGCCTTCCCGAAGTGGTGCGCGAGCAGCGCTCCGCCGACGGCACCATCAAGTGGCTGCTGCGCGCCGATGAGACCCAGGCTTTCGAGATGGTGTTCATCCCGGAGCCCGATCGCGGCACGCTCTGCATCTCCTCGCAGGTCGGCTGCGCGCTCGACTGCTCGTTCTGCTCGACGGCGCAGCAGGGCTTCAACCGCAACCTGAGCACCGCCGAGATCGTCGGCCAGGTGTGGCTCGCGACACGGCAGCTCGCGCGCGCGGCCGCCGCGGATGCCGCCCCGGCGGCCGGGCCGGCCGAGCGGCGCGTCACCAACGTGGTGCTGATGGGCATGGGCGAGCCGCTCGCCAATTTCCGCAACGTGGTACCGGCGCTCGACATCCTGCTCGATGACTTCGGCTGCGATCTGTCGCGCCGCCGGGTGACGCTCTCGACTTCGGGCCTGGTGCCGCAGATCTACAAGCTCGCCGAGGTCAGCAACGTGGCGCTCGCCGTGTCGCTGCACGCCCCCGACGACGCGCTGCGCAACGAGCTCGTGCCCATCAACCGCAAGCATCCGATCGCGGAGCTCCTCGCCGCCTGCTGGCACTATCTCGATGAGCAGAATGGCCGCAGCGTCACCTTCGAATACGTGATGCTGGAGGGGGTGAACGACTCCCCGGCGCAGGCGCGCGCCCTGGCGCGGCTCCTCAAGGGGCATCCGGCCAAGGTGAACCTGATCCCATTCAACCCCTTCCCCGGCACCCGCTACACGCGCTCGAGCGCGCCCGTCATCCAGCGCTTCCGCGACGAGCTGCTGCAGCGCGGCGTGCTCGCCACCGTACGGCGCACCCGCGGCGAGGACATCGACGCCGCCTGCGGCCAGCTCGCCGGACGGGTGATCGACCGCACCACGGTGCGGCTCGGCAGCAAGGTCTTCGGCGTCGCCATCCAACCGTGAGCACACCCGTGAACCGCACCGCGTACTTCACCGCCCGGCCCGCGGCTCTGGCCGCGATCGCATGCCTTGCGCTTTGCGCCTGCGTCAGCCACAGCACGCCGCTGCACGCGGCGAATCAGCAGGAGGCCGCGGATGCCAACACCCAGCTCGGCATCCAGTACATGAACCAGGGCGACCTGAACCTCGCGAAGATGAAGCTCGACCGCGCCCTCGAGGAGGCTCCGAACAACCCCAACGTGCATAGCGCCCGCGCCATGCTCTACGAGCGCATGGCGCTGCTCGACAAGGCCGACCAGGAGTTTCGTACCGCCCTCAAGCTCGCGCCCCACGATCCGGACGTGGTCAACAACTACGCCGTGTACCTCTGCCAGAACGGCCGCACCGACGAGGGCGTCAAGCGCTTCCTCGAGGCCGCGCACAACGCGCTCTACCGCACGCCGCAGGCGGCCTACACCAACGCCGGCGTGTGCCTGCGCGCCGCCAAGCGCGACGACGAGGCGCGCGCGCAGTTCAACGCCGCGGTGCAGCTGCGGCCGAACTACGGCGAGGCGGCCTTCCAGCTCGCCACGCTCGACTTCGATCATGGGCAGCTCACCGCGGCGCGCACGCGCATCGACAGCTACATCAGCACCTACGATGAGACTCCCGACCTGCTGCTGCTCGGCGTGCGCGTGGCTCGCGCCCAGGGCGATGTGCTCGCCGCGCAGCGCTACTCGCGGCGGCTGCAGCTCGACTTCCCGGGCTCGGACCAGGTGCGCGCCCTGGCCGCGCTCGATCACCATCCCGGCTGAGGGTCCATGAGCACCGGCGAGGGGGGCGGCGACCAGCGCCGCGGCATCGGTACACGGCTGCGGGCGGCGCGCGAGGCGCGCGGCCTGACGACGCTGCAGGCCGCCGAGAAGCTGCACGTCGATCCGCGCATCCTCGAAGCGCTCGAGGCGGAGAACTTCGCCGCTCTCGGGGCCCGGGTCTACGCGCGCGGCCACCTGCGCCGCTACGCCGAGCTCGTCGGCGAATCGCCCGCGGAGCTGCAGAGCCTGTATGCGGAGGCCCCGCAGGCGGCGGGGCCCGACCTGACGCGCATTCCGCACCGCGGGCCCCCAGGCCACTCGACACGCCTCGTGGCGCTCGCGCTGCTGCTGCTGGTGGCGGTGGCGGTCGCCGGGGTGCTGTGGTGGCTGCTGACGCTGCAGCCGGCGAAGCCGCGGCCGGTGTCGGCAGCGCAGCCGCTGCCCGCCGAGCGGCCGGCGAGCGTCGCCACGGCGGATTCCTCGGCCGCGCGACTGGTGAGCGCGGTCGCCGCGGCGCAGCCCGGACCCGCTGCCGGCGATGCGCAGCTCGCCCTGAGGTTCTCGGCGGTCAGCTGGGTGGCGGTGTACGACGCCTCGGGTCGGCGCCTGCTCGAGGGCATCAGCGCGCCCGACAGCGCCCGCACGCTCAGCGGGGAGCCGCCGCTCAAGGTCGTGCTCGGCAACGCTCCCGGGGTGGCCGTACACCTCAACGGACAGAAGGTGCCGCTCGACGGATTGGTCCGTCGCGACGGCAGCGCGCGCTTCCTGATCGACCGCAGCGGGCACGCCGCGGCGCTGCCGGGCCAGGGCGCGCCCGGAGGCTGAGTGTCGGACGAAATCCAGCCCGTGCGCGGCATGAACGACGTGCTGCCGGCCCAAATCGGCGCCTGGCAGCACTTCGAGGCGGTGACGCGCGCACTGCTCACGGCCTACGGCTACGAGGAGATCCGGGTGCCGCTGCTCGAGCGCACCGAGCTCTTCAAGCGCGCGATCGGCGAGCACACCGACGTGGTCGGCAAGGAGATGTACACCTTCACCGATCGCGGCGGCGACAGCCTGACGCTGCGGCCCGAGGCGACCGCCGGCATCGTGCGCGCCTTGATCTCCAACCGCATGCTGCGCGGCCAGCGCCACAAGCTGTGGTGCCTGGGCCCCATGTTCCGCCACGAGGCGCCCCAGGCCGGCCGCTACCGCCAGTTCTGGCAGGTGGACGTCGAGGCGGTGGGCTGCCCCGGTCCGGACGTCGATGCCGAGCTGATCGCGCTCAGCGCGCGCCTGTGGCAGCGGCTCGGCATCGGCGGCCTGACGCTCGAGATCAACTCCCTCGGCACGCCCGAAAGCCGCCGTGCCTACCGCGCGCGCCTGGTCGAGTACTTCGAGCGCCACGAGTCGCGGCTCGATGCCGACAGCCGCCGCCGGCTCGCCGGCAATCCGCTGCGCATCCTCGACAGCAAGAACCCCGACATGCAGGAGCTCATCGCCGGCGCACCGCTGCTCACCGAGCATCTCGATGCCGCCTCGCGCGAGCACTTCGAGGCGCTCGGGCGCATGCTCGATGCCGTCGGCGTGCTTTACAAAATCAACCCGCGCCTGGTGCGCGGCCTCGACTACTACAACCGCACGGTGTTCGAGTGGATCACGACGTCCACCGGCGCCCAGAATGCCGTATGCTCCGGCGGCCGTTACGACGGGCTGATCGCGCAGCTCGGCGGGGAAGCGACCCCCGCGGTCGGCTTCGCCATGGGCGTCGAGCGGCTGGTCGCGCTGCTCACGGCCGCCGGGGGCACGCCCGCGGCCGCCGTCCCGGACGTGTACGTGGTGGTGAGCGGCGAGCGGGCCGCGGCCGAGGCACTCGCGATCGTCGAGCGGCTGCGCAGCGAGCGGCCGGGGCTGCGCTTCGAGCTCAACGTCGGCGGCGGCAACTTCAAGGCGCAGTTTCGCCGGGCCGACAAGAGCGGCGCGCCGCTGGCGCTGATCATCGGCGACGACGAGCTCGCGCGCGGCGTCGCGGCGATGAAACCTTTGCGCGTCGAGTCGGGTCAGAGCGAGTGCCCCATCGGGGCGCTGGCGGCGGGGGTCGAGGCGGCGCTGGCGGGACTAGGGAGTGGCTGAGTGAGCGAGTATCTGTCCGACAAAGAACAATGGGAGCAGATCCGTACCTGGATCCGCGAGAACGCCCTCACGGTGCTCGTCACGGTGGCGCTGGTGGTCGCCGCCATTCAGGGCTGGCGCTGGTGGCAGGGGCGGCAGGATGCGCGCGGCATCGCGGCGAGCGCCGCCTACACCCGCATGATCGACGCGCTGGAGAGCGGCGACCGCAGCCAGGCCTTCACGCGTCTCGGAGAGCTCGAGCGCGCCTTCCCGGGCTCACCCTACGCCGATCAGGGCAAGATGCTCGCCGCGCGCGTGTACGTCGAGGGCAACGAGCTCGACAAGGCGGCGCATGAGCTCGAGACCGTGGCGACCGGCTCGAAGGACCACGAGCTCGCGCTGGTGGCGCGCTTGCGCCTGGCGCGCGTCGAGATCGCCCAGGGCAAGCCCGACGCGGCGCTCGCCACGCTGAATGCGGTCCAGCCCGGAGCGTTCGCGCCGCGCTACGCCGAGGTGCGCGGCGACATCTACTATGCCAAGGGCGACAAGGCTCAGGCGCTCAGGGAGTACCGCAGTGCGCTCGGCGGCGCCGAGGGCGACACGGCGCTCCTCAATCTGAAGATCGCCGACCTGTCTGCCGATGCTCCCGCCCCTGCGCCGGGAGCCGCGCCCGCCGCCGCCGCGCCGGCCGCGGCCGCCACTGCCACTGCCACGAAGTAAGCCATGCGCAACCTGCGACACCCGATCTGGATGCTGGCGCTGCTGCTTGGCATCGCCGCCTGCTCCAAGGACAAGGAGATCGACCAGCCCGCCAGGCTGACGCCGGTCACCGCCACGCTGCACGTCGCGCGGGTGTGGAGCGCCACGGTCGACGACAAGAAGGCGATCCCGCTGCGCCTCGCGCTCGGTCTCGCGGTCGACGGCGAGCGCGTCTACGCTGCCGGCCACAAGGGCGAGGTCACCGCGCTCGAGCTGACCTCGGGCAAGAGCCTCTGGCGCGTGCGCCTCAAGGCGCCGCTCTCGGGTGGCACCGCGGTGGGCGCGGGGCTGGTGCTGATCGGCACGAGCGACGGCCGGCTGTTCGCCCTCGACGCCGGCAACGGCGCGACCCGCTGGTGGGTGCGCGTCAGCGGCGAGGTGCTCGCGCCCGCCAGCATCTCCGAGCACCTGATCGCGCTGCGCACGGTCGACGGCAAGCTGCACGCGCTCAGTCCCGCCGACGGCCACGAGCTGTGGGTGCAGCAGCAGCAGGTGCCGCGGCTGTCGCTGCGCGGCACGGCACGCCCGGTGATCGCCGGCGACCTGGTGCTGTGCGGTTTCGACAACGGCCGCGTGCTCGCGGTCAACGCCGCCGACGGCTCGGTGCAGTGGGAGGCCAACATCGCCCCGCCGCACGGCCGCACCGAGCTCGAGCGCCTGGACGACATCGACACCGCGGTACGCGTCGCCGGCCAGGACGTCTACACCGTCGGCTTCCAGGGCAAGGTCGCGATGCTGGCGCTCGACACCGGCCAGGTCTGGTGGTCGCACGATGCCTCGAGCTACCGCAGTCTCACCCTCGACGACGACGCTTTGTACATGACGACCGCCGACGGGGAGATCGCGGCACTGCGCACCCGCACGGGAGCGGAGCTGTGGCGGCAGAAGGCGCTGTTGCACCGCGGGCTCACCGCGCCCGCCGCCCTGGACGCGGCCAACGCGCTGGTCGCCGCGGATTTCCAGGGGTACGTGCACTTTCTCGACAAGGCGACCGGCGCCCTCGCCGCGCGCGTTTCCTCGGGCAAGGCGCGCGTCAGCGCCACCCCGCTGGTGGTCGGCAACCTGGTGCTGGTGGTCAACGACCGCGGGCAGATCAGCGCCTTTCGCGTGACACCGCTCGCGGTCGCGCGCAAGTAGCGTTGCCGCGGCCGCCGCTGTCGCGCCGCGCCCGACCCCCATGCTTCCGGTCATCGCGCTCGTCGGCCGCCCGAACGTCGGCAAGTCCACGCTGTTCAACGTCCTGACGGGCACGCGCGATGCGATCGTCGCCGACGTTCCGGGGCTCACCCGCGACCGGCAATACGGCTTCGGGCGCCTGGGTCCCGTTCCCTACGTGGTCATCGACACCGGCGGGCTCATCGAGAATCCCACCGGACTCGAGGCGCAGATGCGCGCCCAGACCGAGCGCGCCGTGGCCGAGGCCGATCGGCTGGTGTTCGTAGTGGATGCGCGCGGCGGACTCTCTCCCGAGGACCAGTTCGTGGCGCGCGAGTTGCGCCGCTCCGGCAAGCCCGTGACGCTCGCACTCAACAAGGCGGAAGGCCTGGACGCCGACGTCGCCGGCGCGGATTTTCATGCGCTCGGGCTCGGCGAGCCGCGCGCGGTCTCGGCGGCGCACGGCCAGGGCTGCGAGAGCCTGATGGAGCAGGTGCTGGCGGGCTGCGAGCCGCAGCCGGCCGAGGACGGCGCCGACGGCGCGATCCGCATCGCCGTCATCGGCCGCCCCAACGTCGGCAAGTCGACGCTGGTGAATCGCCTCCTCGGCGAGGAGCGCGTCATCGCCAGCGCGGAGCCGGGTACGACCCGCGACAGCATCCTCGTGCCCTTCGAGCGCGACGGGCAGCGCTTCGTGCTCATCGATACCGCCGGGGTGCGCCGCCGCGCCCGGGTCGAGGACGCGGTCGAGCGCGCGAGCGTCGCCAAGACGCTCCAGGCCATCGACGAGGCCAACGTCGTGATCCTGGTGCTGGACGCACACGACAGCGTCGCCGAGCAGGACGCGAGCGTCCTCGGGATCGCGCTCGAGCGCGGCCGCGCGCTGCTGATCGCGGTCAACAAGTGGGACGGCATCCCGCCGGAGCAGCGCGCCGACATCGAGCGCCAGCTCGCCCTGAAGCTCGACTTCGTGCCCTTCGCGCCGCTTTTTTTCATCTCGGCGCGCCACGGCAGCGGCGTCGGCGAGCTCATCCGCGCGACGGTGCGGGCTTACGCGGCCGCGATGCGCGCCATGTCCACCCGGGAGCTCACCCGCACGCTCGAGCACGCGCTCACGGTGCACCAGCCGCCGCTGGTCCGCGGCCGGCGCATCAAGCTGCGCTATGCGCACCAGGGCGGCCGCAATCCGCCGCGCATCATCATCCACGGCAACCAGACCGCCTCGGTCCCCGAGGCCTACACGCGCTACCTCGCGAACCTGTTCCGCAAGACCTACGACCTGTACGCGACGCCGGTGGTGATCGAGTACCGCACCGACGCCAATCCCTACGAACGCGAACGGCGCAACAGCAAGCGCACCAGCAAGCGTACCGACCGCGGCAAGTCCCGGCAGCGCGCGCCGCGGCGCAAGCGCTGAGGCGCGGCCCCATCGGCCGCGGTGCCATCGCAGGGCGCACCCGACTTTCGGCTACCATTGAACCTGAGTCACTTGGGAGTACCTCGTGCGTACCACTGTCACGGCGCCGTATCTGGAGGGCGCCGGCACCTTCTTCGAGGCGGTCCGCGGCCAGGTGGGGATCCGCTAGGCAGTGGCCCCGGAGCCCAGCAAGGCCGTCTTCCTGAGCTATGCCTCGGAAGACGCACAGGCGGCGCTGCGGCTCTGCGCCGGATTACGCCAGGCGGGCATCGAAGTCTGGTTCGACCAGAGTGAGTTGCGGGGCGGGGACGCCTGGGATGCCGCGATCCGCCGGCAGATCAGGACCTGCGCACTCTTCATTCCGGTCATTTCCAGGAATACGCATGCGCGGGGTGAAGGCTACTTTCGCCTCGAGTGGAAGCTCGCCATCGATCGCTCGCATCTGATGGCCGGCAACGTGCCGTTCCTGCTGCCGGTCGCGATCGATGACACCGCGAACACCGACGAGCGCGTACCGGAGCGCTTCTGCGAAGTGCAGTGGACGAGACTGCCCGACGGGGTGCCATCGGCCGCGTTCATCGAACGCGTCAGGCGGCTGCTGGCACCGCCGGATTCCGCGGCTCAGCGCGACCCCGGCCGGTCGCCCGCGCGCGCCGCGGGCCTGGGCTCCGCCGCACTCGTCCCAGGAGTTCTCCGGGCGGCACTCATCGGGCTCGTCGTGCTTGGCATCGGCTATGCGGCGATCGAGCGACTGGTCCTGCCGAAGGGCGTGACGCCCGCTGCGGCCGTTTCCCAGGCTCGAGCTCCCTCGCCGGGCGCCATTCCCGAGCAGTCGGTCGCAGTCCTGCCGTTCACCGACGTGAGCCAGCAACGGGATCAGGCGTACTTTTCGGACGGATTGTCCGAGGAGCTCATCAATCAGCTCTCGCGGATCCCGGCGCTGCGGGTGCCGGCACGCAGGTCGTCGTTTTCCTTCAAGGGAAAGTCCGATGACATCGCAACGATCGCGCAACGGCTGCGCGTCGCCTATGTCCTGGAGGGCAGCGTGCGCAAGTCCGGCACGCAACTGCGGGTCACCGCGGAGCTGATCCGCGCCGGCAATGGCTATCACGTCTGGTCCGAGACCTACGATACGGAGCTCAAGGATGTGTTCAAGGTGCAGGACGAGCTCGCCAGCGCCGTGACCACGGCGCTCAAACTGCGTCTTGCGCCCCTGCAACGCACCGCGGCACAAAACACCTCCAGTGCCGAGGCCTATAACGACTATCTGCAGGCGCGTGAGCTTTACGCCCGCGGCGCCGGCGATGATTACGCCCACGCCATAGAGTACCTGCACAAGGCGATCGCGTTGGATCCGAACTATGCGGCAGCCTACGCAGACCTCGCGTTGGCCGAGTTCTCGCTGGCCGACAGGGCCGGCGATCCGCAAGGCGCCCAACGGGCGCTCGAGGCCGCGGACAAGGCTGTGGCGCTGGCGCCGGAGGCCGCGGCCGGTTATTCGGCACGCGGCTTCATCCGCTCCAACTTTTCATGGGACTGGAATGGCGCGCAGTCCGACTTCCGCAAGGCGCTCGAGCTCGAGCCCAATGACGCGGAGGTGCAGGACAACTATGCGCAGCTGCTGCAGTCTCTCGGGCGGCTGCCCGAGGCGATTGCGGCGGCCAGGAAGGCGACCGAGCTCGATCCCCTGTCGGGCCCCGCGTGGGAGAATCTTGCCAGGTTCCTGACCGACAACCGCGACTATGCCGCGGCGCGCGCGGCCAACGCGCATGCGCTCGAGTTCAGCCCCGAAGGCATCTACGCACTCAACGATCTGGGCACGCTGCAGCTGCTCGGAGGCAGCCCGGCCGATGCGCTGAGGACGTTTCGCCGGATCGGGTTCGAGGGTTTTCGCCTGCAGGGGGTCGCCATGGCCGAGCATAGCCTCGGCAATGTCAAAGAATCGCAACAGGCCCTGGACGATCTCATCGCCAAATATGCGAAGGACGGGCCCTACGAAATTGCGGACATTTACGCGTGGCGCGGAGAAAAGCAGCAGGCATTCCTGTGGCTCGAGCGCGCCTATACACAGCGCGACGGCGGCCTGTCGAACCTCAAGTCCGACCCGCTGCTCGCCTCGCTGCGCACGGACGCGCGCTATGAGGATCTGCTGAAGAAGCTGAACCTGCCGCGCACCCTTGCGCCGGGCGATACGCCGTGACCCGCGCGCAGCCGGTTGGTACGCGGGCCTGCAGCCATGCGCTGCCACCGGGAGCGGCGCGGCAAACGGCCCCCCAGGAGCCAGGAGCGCCGGCGCGCGCCGCGGCGCAAGCGCTGAAGCGGAGCCTACCGCGCGGGGCGCAATCGGCGTAGATTCCGCCGCAGCGCGCACTCGGGGGGAGGTCGACTATGCGTCGCCCGGCGTTGTTGCTGCTGGCTGTGGCCGTCAGCTGCCTCGGCTGCACGTCGTTGCGGACGATCCCGGGTACGCCCGAGGAGCTGCGCGCGCGGATCAACTCCGGCCAGCTGCTCAAGCCTGGCGATCGCGTGCTCATCGTAACCACGGACCAGAATACGCATCGCTTCGTCGTGACGGGCGTCGCCGCCGGCGTCATCACCGGGCGCACCGACTCGGTACCCGTGGCACAGGTGGCGGCGCTCGAGAAACGCGGGCCCGACGCCGGCAAGACGGCCGAGCTCGTCGGCGGGATATTGCTCGGTTTCGTATTAGTCGGTAGCGCGATCGCCCTCGGCAGCGTGCACCCGTCTGTCGGCTTGCATTGACGAGGCGGTGCGCGGCCAGGTGGGCATCCGCTGATCCCGCGAGTGTCGCGCGGATTTTGACGGTTTTGCGACGCGCGCCGCGCTCGACGGTCGCGGCGCCGTGCTATCTGCGGTCTGCATGAGCGCAGCCCTGCCCAAATACGCCTTTCGCGCGGACATCGAGGGTCTGCGCGCGCTCGCGGTGCTCGCCGTCGTCGCGGGACACGTGGCACCCTCGGTGCTGCCGGGCGGCTTCTGCGGCGTCGACGTGTTCTTCGTCATCTCCGGCTACCTGATCGGCAAGCATCTGCTGCAGGACCTCCAGGCGGGACAATTCTCGTTCCTGCGCTTCTATGCCCGCCGCGCCCGGCGCATCCTGCCGGCGCTCGTAGTGGTGCTGCTGGGCGTCTGGGGTGCCGGCTGGATGATGCTCTCCGCCCCGGAGCTGGCCGCTCTCGGCCAGCACATCGCCGCTGCCGCGGTGTTTTCCAACAACATCCTGCTGTGGTCGCAGGCGGGTTATTTCGATGCGGCCGCCACGACCAAGCCGCTGCTGCACTTGTGGTCTCTCGGCGTCGAGGAGCAGTTCTACCTGCTCGTGCCGTTGCTGTTGTGGCTCGGCGCCCGCGCTCGCCAGGTGTCGATACGCTGGGTGCTGCGCGCCGGTGTGGTGTCGTTGCTCATTGAGGTGCTGCGCAACCAGCCGACGTTCTATCTCCTCGACGAGCGTTTCTGGGAGCTCGGCGTTGGGGTGGCGATCGGGTACCTGGCGCTGCGGAGCAGGGCGCTGGCGGCGGGCGCTGCGAAGCTGACCCGGGAGCGCCGCTGGGAGAGTCTCGCCTGCATCCTCGCTCTGATGTTCGTGGCGGCAACGTTGCTCGGCGCACAACTTGGGCAGGCGAGCCCGCGCGCACCCGGCTCGACTCTCGGCCTGCTCGTCATTTTCCTGTCAGGAATCGGCGCGCTGCAGCTCGTGAGCCTCACGCGGCGCCCCACGGCGTGGCACCGGCTGATGGCCGCGTGCCAGGCGCGCGCGCCGCAGCTGCGGCTGCTGGCTGCGTCCCTGGGTCTCGTGCTCATCTGTACCTCCCTGCTCGTCATGGGATCGGCGGACTGGCCGGGGCCGCAGACACTCTTCCCGGTGCTCGGTACCGCGCTGTGCATCGCAGCGGGAGCCGACTCGCCGGTCAACCGGCTGCTCGCCACGCGTCCTCTGGTTTTCATCGGCGGGATCAGCTACCCACTCTACCTCTGGCACTGGCCGGCGATCGTCTTCTGGCGACTTTCGGGGATCGACGGCAGACCGGCGTCGCTGGCCATCCCTGTGGCCGCGGCGGTCCTGCTCGCCTGGGCGACCCGCGAGTTGATCGAGAACCCGCTGCGCTTCGGCCGGCTTGGCGCCATCGCGCTGCCGGCCATGCCTGTGTGGATGGTCGCAGTGGCGCTGGCTTTAGCCGCGGTCCTCGGGGTCTCGGCGGTCGCGCGCGCCGGCTATCCGGATCGCTTCTCACCCTCGCTGAGCCGGCTCGCGGCCTGGCCCGAGCCAGACCCGGATCGTCCATGGAGGGTGAACCTCTGTTACTTCTACCCCGGGGTGAGGAGACCGTTTGCGCCGGAGTGCACGCCCGCGCGGCGGCCGGGAACTGCGCAGCTACTGCTCTGGGGTGACTCGCACGCGGCGGACCTGTACCCGGGTCTGGTCGATCTGCAGGCCAGGGACGGCTTTGCTGTCGCGCAGTGGACCGCGGCAGGCTGCCCGCCAACACGCATTGCACTCGTCCGGGAGCAACCGGGCTGCGCGGAGCGGCGCGCCGCGGCGCTCTCGGACCTGGCGCGCGTCGCGCCGGATACCGTGCTGGTAGCCGGCGCGTGGGAGATCTACCTCGCAAACGGCGCCTCGTCGGAAAGCATCCTCGCGGCTACGCGGGACGTCCTCGGCTGGCTGCACGAGAGCGGCGTGCGCCACATCGTCCTCTTCGGACCCGGGCCGACCTGGAACGCGACCTTGCCGATCGATCTGTTCAGGTACATGAGTCTGCGTCGCACCGAGCAGCTGCCCGAACGGCTCGGGTGGGTACCGCAGGAAGTGCGCAGGATGGACTCGGCCATGGCCGCGCAGGCGCGCGCCGCCGGCGCCGAGTACGTCTCGCTGCTCGGAAGGCTTTGCGACGCGCGGGGCTGCCGGACGCAGGTCCATACAGGACAGGTTCCGCCGGATCTGCTGTTCCGCGACCACGACCACCTCACGATCAGTGGATCGCGCTTCCTGATCGGCGCAGCGGCGTGCCAGATCTTCGCCGCTACCGGTTGTCCGCAGGGGCGCTGAGGCCGCGCCCCCTCTAGCGCAGCGCGGGCTCGGGCTCGCGGCGGCCGTTCTCGGCCGGGACTTTCTTCGGCTTGGCAGCCTTGGGCTGCTGGGACTTCTGTCCCGGCGGCCTGCCATAAGCGGCCTGCCGCGGGCGGGCGTAGGTGCCTTGCGCCTGCCCCCCCTGCGGGCCGTACGCGCGTTTACCGTTCTGGCCGGACTGGCCGCCGTAGCGCGCGCGGTTGGCATTGGCGGCGGCCGCGCCGTGAGCGCCGACCACGCCGGGCGCATTGAAGGCCGCGGGTCGCGGGGTTGCGGCGATCGCCGGGCGCCCGCCGTTGTTGTGCGCGAGCAGCGCGGGATTCGCGGCCGCCTGCTGCATGTGCTGCTGCTGCATGGCGGTCGGAGCGAAGTGCGGCTCCCTCGAGTAGCCGCGCTCCTGCGCGGTGGGGGCCGCCGCGATGCCGCCCGCGCCGCCGTTGTAGCTGACGCGGCTGACCGTGACGTTGTTGACCACGGTCTCGTTGTAGGTGTTATGGACGACGGTCACGTTGACGTTGGTGACCGCCTGGTTGTAGGCGAACGCGCCGCCAGCCCAGCGGCCGCCGACGAAACCAACACCGCCGTAGCCAAAGC